>JBIKNH010000001.1:0-72437 GCA_044358815.1 Pseudanabaenaceae cyanobacterium
GCCAAAGACAGCAATAGCGGTGGCACAGTTGCTGAAGATTGGCGTAATGTTATGTTCTAGTTCCCAATTACGGAACTACTTCATTCATTGCTGCTATTGTCCCAGCTAGTTCTGCAAAGTGCTGTATTTCATGAAATAATTTTGTTCAATAGATGATTGTAGAGTTATAAATCCCAATCCTCAATTTGTAATCCGTCCACCCGCTCAAACTCTCTTGTGTTATGTGTCACCAGAATTAGATCATTTATCAATGCAACTATTGCAATCTGCAAATGACAAATACCAATAGGAGTTCCTTTACCAGCAAGCTTTGCTCTAACTTGACCGAATAAAAGTGCTGATTCATCATCAAAAGGAAGTGATACAAACTGATCTAAAAATCTCTGTTGATATGCTAAAGTTTTGACTGGATAATGACTGCGCATTGCGCCATAAAATAACTCAGACTTTACAATAGAACATACAGTTATATCTTCACGTGGTGTAGAAATTAAACGATCACACACTTTATTTGAGCGACCATTCAAGTACATCACACAAACATTTGTATCCAATAAATAACGCATTTCTAGTCAAAATCTCCCACCAATTCATCATCAAGACCCTCTGAGATCCCAGAATCATCAACCAAGATCGGATCATCTGCACAAATACCATACAGACTTTCTAGGGAATGGTTAACGGGAATTAACGCACGATCAGATTTGATTTGACAATTACCTACCTGAAAAGCCAGAAATTCAACAAAATTTAATGCTTCTTGCTGCTTTTCCACTGGCAACTGCTGCATTGTACTCATCACCTTTTCTAAAATTGTCATGATTTGCACCCTCTTAAACAAGCAGATTTCGAGATATTTATTTAGACATCAATCATTTTAAAACTCATTATTCTAAATTAGCATGATGATTAAATTGGGTGGGATTAGTTAGTCAATCAAGCCCCAAACAAACGCCTCGATACAAAACTTTACAAGAAAACCGAAGTTACGGCTTAATTTCGGCTAAATCGTTAAATTCGTTTGACTTAGCCAAAATTCTGATCCGTTCCCTAGATGGTGTGATTAAGCCAGATCAGCAGAGTTAATTATCCATGCCAGAAGAACTTTTCTTAAAATCGGTTTTATGGCTTAGAATCTGCTCCCAGCAAGGAAAAAACCAAAGGAAGAATGCTGGAATGAAGTCATGGATCACTGCTAACTCACCTCAAAAAGGAGCGCAATCATGAACCCCGAAGAATCCCCCATCTTGCAACAGATTATGAAAAAGTTTCCTGTTTGTACCGCCACTGCCAGCCGTCTTTTACCCACAGTTGAATCCTTGATTAGCCATTACAGCAATATTCACATTCTGGATCATTTCATCACAGTCTATGCACCCTACAGCGAATCCCCCGAAGCGATTGCCAACGTGCAAGCCCAGATGTGCCAACTGTTTGGTGGCGTGACCAGTATGTTTGTGATCGGCGGTTGGCTGGATCAGCAAGGGAACTTACTGAACGAAGACATTCTGATGATTAAGTCATTTTTGACCGCCCAAACCTTTGCCGAGTGCCTGCCTCTAATCCTCAGTATTGCTCAGGAAATGGGAGTGATTTTGAATCAGGAAGCGGTATCCGTTGAAGTGGGCAACAGCCAAGGTTCCCTAATGCTGTTACTTGCTAATCACTAGAGCCAGTCTAGTTTTGAAAGGGGTGGGTGTAAAACCTGCCCCCAAATTACCCTCATCCCCCAGCCCCTTCTCCCAAGTAGGACGAAGGGGAGCCAGAGACATTTTTTGTTCCCTCGCCCGTTCTGGGAGAGGGTTAGGGTGAGGGTCTCAAACAGTTTTCAATAGTTTCTCATCAAAATCCAGAGTCAATCCATCCCAAATCGGAACCAACCCTATGATGCCCTGCGAATCCCAAGAATGTCTATTCCGTCCTTGTCCCCAACACCCTGGACGCATCTTCTGCACCAAATGCGGTCAACACTTCAAAACCACCCATGATCCCCTAACCGAAACTAAACTAGTTACCTTTTGGGTCACCCTCTTAATTATGAGTATGGGTTTGGGAATCATTTATTTTCTATCGCAACAGTCAGAAACAAATACCTCTAACTATACTCAATCTTCTCAATCAGTCACCAGACACAATCCCAACTAAAGAGAAGATGGTCTTTGATTCCATCCTACTGACTCCGAAACACCGCCCGCACCGGCAAATGATCCGACACTTGGCGGAAAAAATCCCCTTCCGACGAAAAACCTAAATCCTGTCGCGGATCGAGAATCTGAATCGATTGGGGAAGATATTCTTCTTCTGCCCCCCTAGGAGTGCGAAATACTGCAATGTGGTCAATCACGCAACCCGTCCCCCGATTCGAGAACTGCACCCGACCATTTGGGAAATGAGGACGCTTTCGTTTCGCTAAACAGTTATAACCCGCATCAGTTTCAATGGGCTGAGTCAAAAAAGTTAAAGCAGAACGCCGCAACGGTTCATTCGCCGCTGCCCATGATGGATTATTAAAATCCCCCACCACAATCAAATCTGGATCGGCACTGGGCACACTCTGGAAACTAGCGATTTCTTGCCGCAATAGTTCCCCCTGTTGTTGGCGCAAAACATTCGCCTGATCGCCCCCGCCCCCTTTTTGATGCACCACCACAAAAGTAAAATTAAAGCCCTGTTTTGCCTCAATGTAAGTCACCAACGGTGAGCGCAAAGTTCCTGTCAGATTAACCTTATTCCATTCCCCCAAGGTTCTAGCATTCACTCGATCATCTCGATAAAAAACCGCCACCCGCTGCCGTTGCCCTGACTGCCCAATCACATATTGCCAATGGCGCTGATTTGGGGATTGATTCAGCCTTTTTTTAAGCAACTCTGCCGCCGTCGGACTGATTTCCTGCGCCCCTAACACATCAAAATTTGCTTCGACAATTTGCGAGATCGCATTCACCTTCTGCGGATTCTTACCGTCAAAATTTTCGAGATTCCAAGTTCCCACCCGCAAGTTCGCTGGGACTGCCGCCGCACTGCACGCCGCCAACAGCCCCACCAGCAACAACAGGCAAAGCCACCATTTTTGCTGCAACCAAATCATGATTTACGACTGCCGCCCAAAACGAATTTGATAAACTTCTTCTTCTTTCTCGGTGATGATTGCTACGTCAGACGTGGGGTAAGACACACACAGCAAAACATAGCCCTTAGCGTCCAGTTCATCACCCATGCCACCAGTGCCCATACCTTGGCTCTGGTCCACCGTCCCTGAAACAATTTGCGCCGCACAGGAAGTGCAGACCCCAGCATAACAAGAACAGGGCAAATCAACCCCTTGTTCAATGGCTGATTCAAGGATCGGCTTATCACTGGGAACGGCGATAGTGTAAGTTTGCCCTTGGTGTTGAATAGTGGCAGTAAAAGTTTGACTCATAGTAGAATTTTAAACGAAATAGGGGATTATTAGGATTAATTTTAGAATTAATTTCAGAATTGACTTGTAAAGAAACCCGAGGCAAAAAGCTTCGTTCAACGAGACTGTTAACAAGACTGTTAAAAAACAAGCTAAGACTAGACTAAACAAAACTGATAGAATAGTCCACTGGCTTAGTCAACTAGATTTTCTCCTATGCAACCTCGTCACACCGCCCGCGAACTTGCCCTGCTGAGTATGTCCCAACTGGCTACCCAACCCGAACGCCTCGACAATTACGCCATTAGCGACATCCTCAAAGCTGTAGTGAAGTCACTGCGGGACGAAGCAGAGGAATTAATTACCAATGCCAGTACCGAACTCCAGCGCACCCAAGAACGGCTCTACACCAGTGATGCCTACACCAGCGATCCCCGCCAAGAACTCAAACTTGCTGAAACAGCCATCAAAGAAGCCCTAGATCTAACCCGCAATGCCATTAACCGCGTCGGTACAGCCCTAGAAATGCCCACCACCCTCGCCCTTGCCCAAAATACCGAGGTCAGGGATTACACCATTGCGATTTTGCGCACCGTCCACCGTGAAGGCGAAGTGATCAACGAAACCATCAGCAAAGCTATGGTGGATTGGCAACTCAGCCGCCTCGCCCAAGTGGATCGGGATTTGTTACGCATTGCCACCGCTGAAATGCTATTCCTGAAAACCCCCGCACAGGTGGCAATCAATGAAGCTGTGGAGCTAGCCAAACGTTACAGCAGCGAAGATGGCTATCGATTTATTAACGGCGTACTGCGTCGAATTGTGGAGTCACTCCCCCCTGGTACGACTTCACCCAAAATGGGCAAAAGACCTTTAGGGTAATCTGGTAGTGATTAGGGTTTGGATTTAGCTTTGATTAGTTAGTTTTAAGGGGTAGAGCATAACCCACTACAGGCAAGTCCCTATGGCGATTTTGTAATCCAAATTAAGATTTGCCTAGAAATATATCTGTTGTGGTTAATAAGGTTTACTATTACGGCAAGTTTATGGTTGGCTTTGCCTCGGTGTTCGTTTGCCAATTATTCTGTCAATTTGCCCCGTCAATTTGCCCTGTCAAGATAGCCCCATTAAAATATTTGAATCCATTATCCCATGCAAATCTCTCGCTCTAAAATCACCTTCACCTTACTAGCGGTTGGCGTTGGCTTGATGACCTACGCCTGCGGTGAAACGAAAGAAGTTCAATGTACAAAACTAGTTGATGCACTCAAAAAAGGGCAGAACCTGACCACCCCCACCCAGCCCCCCAAAGGAGCCGCCGACTTTAATAAAATGGCTGATACCATCGACGGCTACACCAATGACGTAGATGCAGTGGCTCTGTCTGACGAAAAACTCAAAGGGATTAAAACTTCCATCGTGGGTTCTTTCAAAGATATTAGTAGTTCCTTGCGGGAAGCTGGCAAAGCCTTTGAGAGTAAAGATCCCACTAAGCTGATGGCTATTGCTGGCAAACTCCAAGACACCCCCAAAAAGTTAGACGCTTCTAAGAAAGAACTAGAAGGCTATTGCGGGATTAAATCTGCCAATTAACCTGCATCTAGGTAACCTGTGGTGAAGTGGTTTTGTGAGGATTATTTGTGGGGATTAGTTGTAGCTTTTGTTTTAGTTTTAGCTTTAGCTTAGGTCGAACAATCCCCATCCCCTGACTTAACCTTTTCATTAACTAATTAACCCTCTTGACATAATTAATCCCCTATTAATCCCCTTGATATTAAGTGATCTGCAACCGATGTCCCCCTTCAGTGTGATTAGATTATCGATTTCAGGATTGATCTCAAGACTAAGTTTAGGGGTACTAATTACAGGTCTAATGACAAGTTTGGTTGGCTGTCAACCCCCTAGTACGCCACCGCCCGAACTAATTGGCAGAGCCATCGATAGCCTGAGAAAACAGCAAGGCATTCCCCCCACTACCCCCGTCGATGTGATTAGTCAAAATCTGCAAAAAGTCAACGGTGATGATATCTGTCAAACCAGTGACCCCAAGCAGTACGCCTATATCTTCAATCTCAATGCTGGGGATATTGATTATGTGGTGCATTTTGTCAGTGACAGTCGGATCGAAGTATGTAGCGCCCAACAGAAACCAACGCCCAACAATCGCTACAATGGCGCTGGCTATGAGTTGAAATATCCTAAGACTTGGTACTTATTTGACAGTGGTTTGCGCAGTAATGGCATTAGTCAAGTTTTAATTACCCCGAAAAAAGTCTCTGCCATCGATCTCAATGAGGCTTTAAGTCAGTTACACATTTTCAATCAGTCTTTTATTTTGATCAGTCGCGAGCCAGTTTCCGCCACCACCCTCAAGGTCAAAAAGCAGTTAAGCCTTGAGGATAGTATCTTTTTTCGCCAAAACTTAACCACAGTGCAGCCCGACACCCTCCCCGTGCCCGATGGTTTCAAGGAGAATCTTGCCAGCAAACAAAAGAGTCAGAATATGCCAAACAGTCAAAATAATAATCTGCCTTATCTCAATCAACAGCGGTTTAGTGTAGGGGTGATTGATGGCAGTGGCTCCATGCAGCGGTGGCAAGGTGTCGCCATGACGGTGCAAACTTCTAAACACTTCTACATTTTGCAGTTTGTGGAACCCCCAGTGGGCAATCCAGACCATAAACAGGTGTTTGAAGAAGTAGTCAATTCTTTTAAGTTGCTGGTGCGTTAGGTTTCTGGTGGTGTTATTAATTTTGGTTCTGGAGAGACGGGCGGATGAAAAATTTCCCCTAAACTAGCGGCTACATTGTCCCAGTCGTCACCGTCGGCACTGACATATAGCAAAAACCACCCCTGACGCAACACCGACTCTTGTAATAACAGCCGATCCGTAGCTGGAATTTTCGGTGTAATTGCTTTGTGTGACTGCTCGAAATCTAGCTGTCTTAAGTCCGGCTGTTTTAAGTCCGGCTGCTCTAAGCCCATCACCTCGACTAAGAGCACCACGCCCCGACCTTCAGCAATATATAAAAAATCTGGCTCATAACCTTGATGAAATCCCGCCAGGGCAATCCGAGGGCGATACAGCCAAGTCCCCTGTGATTTGACCGAATTTCCGGCTGTGACGAGATTTTGCAGCCATGAAATAACACCACGGTATGGCTCCGGTGCAGAATTTAATAGATCTGAATTTTCTGCTGATATTGGCGCACCACGATCCAAATCACGATCTAGATACTGGGGCACTTGCGGGGGTGACTCTTGCCAAAATTGGGCTAACTGACGCTGCCGAAATTGCCACACCCGTTCCGGACTATGACGCTGGGCGATCTCCCGCTGATTTTGTCCCTCACGCCGCGAATAAACCTCTAATTCCTGAAAATAAGCTTCCATCTGCTGACTATAAGCCAGCCGCCGCCGTTGGTAACCCTGACGCTGATATTGCCCCATGACCACAATCGCCACCAAACCCGCGATCAACACCATCATGCTCAATAAAGCATTGAGTTTGACCAATAGAATCACCAGGATTAACAGCCCCGTCGTTTGTCCCAAAATCAGCTTGGTTTCTAGGGGTTGCGGTTCTCCAGTGCGAGGTAAACGGGGCGGCTGATCCTCAAATCGCGGCAATGGCGGCATCATCTGCAAAATGCGACGGACCGGCACTGGCATAAATAAAGCAGTTTTAGTCAGTGCGGTTTTAGTAATTCGGTACACCATGAACAAATTAAAACCGACAATTAAAGGAAAAAGAAATTAAGGACAAATTGAGCAGTCCATAAATTAGTCCATAAATTAAAGCCAATTCTAACCCCCACTACCATCAACCATGTCCAATCATCTAAGATATTCAGCGGGAAACCCTCTAAAAGTCTGATGATCCAGAAGCGAGAGTGATACCATAAACGTGGGTGGGAAGCCAGTTTACCGATCCAAAATGTCCTGTGTAGTGCGGCTACTGCGCAAAGTCATATCTTTGAACACTTGCTCACAAACTGTTTTTGGTATAACCTGTCTGATCAGTTTGTGCGCGGATTTGCGGTTAGCTCAACCTAAACTAAACTAGCTTTGTTTAACTACCTTTGTTTAACTACAAGTATCAGTTTATGGTTGTGACTTGTCTAGCAAATTGTGGCTTAGACCTGCCTGCGTCGTTCACGCCCATCTCTAGACCTATAGCCTAGTCAATCTAACCCAAGCCGCCTCTAGCCATCTTTGCAAAGCCTAATTGACGAATAACCTGAGATAGCCTAAAACATACTTCACACTACCGAAGATATACCGAAAAACCCATTCGGAAGACAGATCTCCAAAGTAAACCCAAAAAATACACCCGAAAATACACCCGAAAAATATATTTATGGCGGTGAGGAGCATTGTTAACTCGTGGCAAGCAAACCTATTCCCTCAGGCGATCAATCACTGGACCCGACTTTCTCCCCCACGCACCCAGACCTGTCCGCGTCCCGATATCGTCAGTCAGCCAACGGTTCTGTTAACGTCTTTTATGGTGATGCTTCCACTGGTAATACTATGAGTCTGCCATCTACCTCTGCCCAAGACGACTATTCTCCTAATCCATCTCCTAGAGCTTTGTCACAATTTACATCTTCGTCTCTACCCCATAGTCCCGTTGAACCTGATAGCTATGCATCTGGTGCGGATGAGTTTGGCAGCACCTACAGACATCACACCAAACAGGAAGTTAATGTCCTTGAACCACTGCCTCGGGATGATAACGATGTGGACGATTTGGAACCATCACCGCTAGATTTTGGTACTACCCGCAACCCAAACCATCAAACTCCCACGAAGAAAGCAAGTCCTACTGGTGCTAACAAGACTAGGCGCATGGGTAGTGGGACTAGAGATGGGGCTAAAAATTCGGCAACGGGACATGCAAGTGATAGGACAAATCGGTTTAGTTGGGTAAATGGAATTTTAGGTAAGATTGGTTTAACTCAGGTTGGTTTACCAAAAAATAGTCTCAGCAGTAGTCTAGGTAATGGTTCCAGTAATGGCAATGGGACTGAATCGGCTACTGTGGTTCGTCACGGCGACACCCAGAAGCACCGCTCCCATCGGTCTACCTTCAAACAATCTAAGTGGCTGTTTGTGGTGATGGCGCTGGTGGCAGTGGCTTCTGGGGGCTTGGGGGCATCCTTGGCACTGATGATGAACAGTAAGCCTTTTCAAAAACCCCTGACTGCCCAAGAAGCAGCAGTTTTTAACCAAGAAGGCAGTATGACCGCTGGGGGCGCAGGCTTGCCCAGTTTGACCCGTCCCGTGAATATTCTGGTGATGGGGACGATCATGCTCACGTCTGATTTGCCCGGAGCACCCGCCCAAACTAAAGATCGCTACCTAGAGCAGTTAGACAATAACCTCAACGGCATGAGTGATGCCATGCTCCTGATCCGGTTTGACCCTGAAACCCGCAGGGTGTCGGTGCTGTCAATTCCCCGTGACACTAGGGTGGCAATTCAAGGGGTGGGCACAACTAAAATTAATTTTGCTAACTACTCTGGCGGGGCGGCTCTGGCAGCACAAACCGTTAGCCGCACTTTGGGGGACATCACGATCGATCGCTATGTGCGGCTCAATGTCAGTGGTTTTGGTAAGTTGATCGATACTTTGGGCGGGGTGGATGTCTATGTGCCAAAGCTGATGAAGTATCAGGATGACAGTCAACACCTCTATATCAGTCTCAAGGCGGGACAACAACGGCTCAATGGGGCGCGGGCAATTCAGTATATGCGCTACCGCCATGATGACTTAGGGGATATTGGACGGGTGCAACGGCAACAGTCATTTTTTCGGGCGTTGATCGAGCAAAAGATGAAGCCAGATACAATCCTGAAAACACCAGAAATCATGAGTGTGTTGAAGGAAAACATTGATACGAATCTTTCGGTAGAAGAGATTCTGGCGTTAGGTTATTTCATCACTCAAGTGCAGCGCCAAGATGTCAAAATGCTGATGCTGCCTGGGCGTTTTGCGAATCCTGGGGAATTTGACACCCTCAGTTACTGGGTATTTGACCAGCGCTTAACCAGAAAATTATTAGACCGGCATTTTGGTGTGCCGCTGCCGCCACGGAAGGATGACTCCACTGCCGAAGCCGCTCCCCCTGTGATGCGTATTGCCGTGCAGGATAGCTATGCCCAACCTGAAGGGGTCAAACGGGCAACGGTGCGTTTGAGTAAGTCCGGCTATGAGCAAGTGTTTCCTGCTCCAGAACAGCCTTGGCACAGACCAATTCCCAAGACCCAGATTATTGCCCAGGGTGGCGATCGCGAGGCTGCGGAAAAAGTGCGTGAGGCTTTGGGGTTAGGGGAAGTTTTAGTCGAATCGACGGGGATTTTAGAGTCTGATGTGACGGTGCGGATTGGTCAAGACTGGTTGCGGGCAAATAATTTACCCACTAAGCCTCCCGCACCTGGGGCAACCACTGCCAACCGCAACAAAACCAACACAACTAAACCCTAAAAAGTCAAATCACAGTCAGTGAAACTGTAAAAGTTAAGAATCTCTGAAATTAATCTAGGGTGAATTTCTCTGCCAAGGCTTTGCTTGGACTGATATTTCCTGAGTTCGGGTGGTATGTTCCTTACCTCGTGTTGGGATATATTTACGTTGATATCGGTGCAGCATATTTGTCGGCATATTCCTAAAAAATATCTGTTCAAAACTGCGTCTGAAGCCGCGTTTAGAATTGTGTCTCCAATATCTTGCCGAAATCCGCCATATATTCGCACCTCTATAAGATCTATGAAAAAAACTTTAAAAACCTCGCTAATATCCCTAACCAAATGGTGGGGACAGGTCATGGCTTTGGTCATGAGTTTGACTTTGGTTTGGGGCTGTTGGGCGACTCCTGCTTTTGCTATAGCTGTGTCTGACATTCCCGAACTCGACGAAGTGCAACAGCTAGCAGGACAAACCTGGGTTTTAGATGATGCCGAGGTTCTGAATACCCTGACTGAAACCAACCTCAAGAAACAAATTGCTACCCTAGCTGACACAACTCAAAATCAGGTCCATGTGGTGACGGTACGCCGCATCGATTTTGGTCAACCCATTGAAGAATTTACCCAAGAGTTATTCATTAAATGGTTTCCTAATACCGCCCTGGCAGCAAATCAGTTGTTAGTGGTGGTGGCGACGGAAGATCACCGCACTGCTTTATATGGTGGCGCAAAAGTGGGTGAAACTTTGACCGATGCCCTGCGCCAAAGCATTGCTAATACTAATATGCTTTTACCGGCTCGCAAAGGCAATTTTAACCAAGCAGTTACCGATGGCGTAGAACGTATTACAGCGATTTTATCCGGTGCGCCCGATCCAGGGGAGCCTGTTGTGGTGCAAGAGTCTGGCACTACCAGTAACTACGCCACCGCTGAAGAAACTAAGAAAAACGGTGGTATTTCTATTGGTTGGGTGATTGGCTTGTTGACTGCGGCTACGGTAATTCCAATGGTCACTTATTACTGGTTTCAAAATCAGCCCTAGTTAATCAAAACTAGTTTTAACCTTATAGACCAATTATCAAGATTAGTTATCAAAATTAACTATCAAGGGTGGGTGTGACCTGCCCTTATTTTTTTGGTTATTTTTGATCTCATGTTTGAGACGTTTAAAAGCAACCCTAGTCATGGTCTATTTAGCTGAGTGATTCTACCTAAGTAATTGATTCAGTAATTGATTATAGTTGTTGGAAATAATTTGTAGAGGGGGCTTCGACTCCTTTCAACCCTCGGTGTAAGGTAGCTGAGGGGAGTCGAAGCTGTGTTTTTCATTTGAATTGTCTATATTGATCAATCAATCATTCAATTCATGCCTTAAAGGTAAATGACAGAAATTACGTGCCAGGATATTTTTAATTGCTTTCCTTAATCATGGGATGAGGTAAAGTTAGAATGTGCCATGAAGGGTTAACAGATTATCAGAAGATGGCATTAGATATATCGAGTTTTAAATCGAGTTTTCATAAGGGTTTTCATAGGGATTTGAATCTAAGTATGAGTCAAATCACAGGGTAGAATTTGCCATTAAATTGATAGAAGATTGATGGAAATGAATTTAATGATTTAAATTTTGTAAATTCATCACTGTCTAATAGGAAACTAAGACAATGTTTTTGTCATCATTATCTAACATGCTTTAGTAATCACTTAGAAACAACTTACTGGTAATTGGCGGCTATTTATACAGGTCTAGAAATAAAAGATTGATATTAACCACTGCATATCAAACATATTTTAGGCTACAAATCTGGCGGAAATTACCTGTGACAGCTAGATTATTTCAGATGTGATGAGATGTGAATTATAGTGATTAAATTTAATTGTAAAATAGGTAAAATTACCCTAACAAACCAAGCAATAAAAACAAAGTAAATATTAATTTTCAGCGCGAGTTAACCCCGAAGTTAATATTTTTGTTAAGTTTAGTATTTTTGATTGACAATCCTATTTTTTCGAGAAATAAATCGTATAATATTATGGTGTTATTCAGACTCACTCTTATTGATCAGCAGTGTCATGCTGTCACCACTAAATAGCTGACTGGAGCTAGATTCAAGCAATTGAATATGACGTTGAGCTTATGTAGTTACAACATTAGTCACAACATTAGTTACAGCTAGTTACAACCAATAGTTATATGCAATAACTGCAATTGTTTTCAAGCTAATCACAACTAGTTAGTGAGTAATAATGAGTGTATCTGAGTACAAGTGAAACATCTTTTGAAATTCCTATAACCTAGGAAATTGATCCACACTCACTTGGGCTGGAGGTGGAAATTGTGCAAGGCAAATTTCACAACAAACAACTGTTGGCTCTCTTAAAAAAGCTAGAGAGTCTGGGTTTTTCAGGAACCGCATATCTGACGTTAGAAATGACGGATTCCCGTAGTACTGGTGGTATTGATCATGGCGTTGATCATGGCGTTGAGAAGTGTATTTTGGCTTGGCATTCAGGTCAGTTGATGTATGCTTTGCCTTGTCTGCCAGATATTAATTCCATTGTCGAATTTTTAGAGCATAAGCTGCATCGGCAGTGGATTGGTCCAGCGGTGGCTTTTGCTTCGCGGCAGCTTAAAGATTCCCACTCGACCCAGGAATTGATTGAGCGGCTGATTGCGATGGAATTGTTTACTTGGGGGGAAATTGAAGCCGTTTTTTATGCCCAAACCGTGACCCGCTTGGAACAAATCTGGGATTTGGCGGGTAGTTTTGAGTTGGAAAGAACTTTATCCCTTGAATTACGCACGGCTTGGAAAATCAGTGATTTGCTCTTGGAACTGACCCAGCGACGGGAGCGGTGGCAAGCCCTCAAACCCACCATCAGTTCAATGCAAATGATTCCCTATCGGTTGGAGAGTGCCAATGGGGCAGAGGTTCCCCCGTCGGTCCGCAAGCATTTAGAAGAGTGGGTGGATGGAAAACTTTCCCTAGAAGCGATTGCCCAATCCCTAGAAAAGGACCCGTTACAGATCGCCCAGTCCTATTACAAATGGTTTAAGTCTGGTTGGGTTGGTTTATCCAGTGGGGGGAATGCCACTCAGCCGGAGTTGCCACTGGTGGTTACCATTGACGACAGTGCAGTGGTACAGCAAATGGTACAGCGTACTTTAGGCTCATTTTGTCAGGTGATGGTGGCGAGTAATGCAGTGGATGGGTTGGGGATCATGTATCACCATCCAGTGCGGTTGCTATTGCTAGATGTGATGATGCCCGGGATCGATGGCTTGGAAGTGTGTCGCACGATTCGGCGAATGCCCCAGTTTGCGGATTTACCCATCATTATGCTCACTGGTAAAGATGGTTTCTTCGACAAGGTGAAGGGTAAATTAGCTGGTTCCAACGAATACATGACTAAACCCTTTGAACCGGATCATTTGCGGCAGTTGGTGCGGCAATATTTGGGATTACCACAGGTGCAGGCAGCGGCGAATCAGAAGGCTCAGACTGTGGGTCGGGTGGCTCCAGCGGCATCTGTCACGGCGACTACGGCAACCAAGGTACCAGCCAAGGATCAAACCACTGGTCAAACATCTGGTCAAACATCTAGCCAAGCAACCACTGCCCGAACCGCTGGCACTCAAAGTAAGTCGGTACAGTCTGCCCCTCGGACTCCATTGGGGGGAGAGTCAACCGTAATTCAGTATCAACATAGTTGAGGTGGATAGGAGTGATCAGGAGGAATAGTGATCAGGAGGAATTATGTTGAAAGATGACTACTATGTGATTTTTAGTCTTCACGGTTTGACCTATGGTATTGATGCCACCTTAGTCAAAGAGATTTTTCTACTGCCAGAATTAACTGTGGCTGTTGATGCGCCGGAAGACGTGGTGGGTTTACTGAATCTGCGGGGCAAATTGATTGCCGTGATGGATTTAAACCGTCGGTTTGGCTATCCATTTCAGGAATATCAATTAAGCGATGCTGTGATTACCATTGAAAAGACAGATCACGGTGAGCCAAGGATCATTGGCATTGTCGTTAACCAGGTGCGAGAAGTGGTGTCTATCCCCGCTGAAGCCATTGACAATACCATTTATAACCGTCAGTTGAGCCGTCAATCCAGTCGTTTGATTGGCAATGTGGCGAAACTCGGTGCAGAAACCATTGCTTTAATTAACAGTGATGTTCTACTGGCTTATAGTGGCATTTGGGAAACTGAAATCTTGGACAAATCTACCCCAGAAGAGCAAATTCTCACCGCTGATCACGGCAACCACGAGTTGGGCAATCATAGTTTAGGAACTTATAATTTAGGAGGCTACAGTTCCCCCTGGGTGCAGAAACAAGGTAACTTTTTCGACACATTTTGCCCGCGTAGTACGCCCCAGCAGCGGCAAGTATTTCGGACCCGCGCCGAACATCTCATGGAGGATTCCCAACGGAATGACCTCATGGGCTTACGTCCCTTAGCAGTGGTGGGTTTGGGTGATGAATATTTTGGTTTAGATTTGGAAGTGGTGCGGGAATTTACGGAATTTCATCAGGTGACACCGATTCCCTGTTGTCCTGACCATGTGGTAGGCAACATCAACCTGCGGGGCGAAATTGTTACCCTGATTGATATTCGTCGCGCTTTACACATGCAGGTGGATGTACAAACTAAGACCTCTAAAGCCATTGTGGTACACATTGACGATTTAGTGATGGGTATTCCAGTAGAACGAGTTTTTGATGTGCTTTATTTACAAAAAAGTGACATTAAACCCAATCCTACCGCCACAAGTGAAGGAGATCGTGATTATTTACAGGGCACGGTTTTATACCACGATAAAATGATGGGAATTTTGAATCTGAGTAAGATTTTTGCTGAGGGTAATCTCTCGGTCAATGAAGAGGTTTGAAGAGATTTAAAAAATTATGAATTACGAATTATGAATTATAGTTTGCTCAATTTGTGAATTAGTTCACTATTTGAATAGAAATAAATCAAGTCGGATTCTTGGGATTGATTACTGAAGATTGATTACTCAAGATTGATTGCTGAAGATTGGTAAATTTAGACTAGTTGGGGCTAAAACTATGTTCAATAATATGAAACTCAGAGGCAGAATGTTGCTGGGCTATTCGGTGCCAGTGGCTCTGATTGGCGGATTAGCCTTTGGGGTATACACCACGTCACAAACTGTTGGCAAGAACTTTGAACATGCGTTAATTGCGAATGATCGTGCAAGGGTTTCTGATGCATTGGAACTAAGGGTTTCACAGATTGCGCGACAGTCCAGAGGGTATGCTATTACCCTGGATAAGGACTTACTAGAGCGCTATGAGAATGGCGTGAAATCTCTAAATGAAGTGGAAGACAAAGCTTTAGCATTGACAAAGGATGCTATCCCTGAGCAAAGGGAACGCATGAACAAACTGGTGGCTTTTGCTAATCAGTATGAAAAAATTACCCGTGGTCAGATTGAGGCAGCTAAGGCTGGTAACCGTAAGTTGGTATTAGATACAGTGGAAAGTGGTGCAGAACTGCTTAAGGCATTTGAAACTGTGATGAAAGAGTTTGACAGTCGTCAAGCAGAAGTGGTCAAAGAAGCAGAGGTGTCTACCAAAAATGCTCTAGGGCTATTGGTTACGATGTCCGTATTGGGGGCTTTGGCTTCTTTAATAATTGCGCTAGTGGTGGCTTTTGTGATTTCTTCGGTAATTGCTAGTACCCTCAACCAAGCTGCCAGTGAGATTGCTAGTTCATCAGCAGAGATTGCCAGTGCCGTGGAAGAACAAGAACGCACCGTATCGCAACAGGCTAGTTCCGTAAATGAAACTTCCACGACCATGGGAGAATTGGGGACATCATCGCGGCAGTCAGCGGAACAGGCAGAGGTTTCTGCTTCGGGAGCGCGTCATGCCCTATCTTTAACGGAAGGCGGTACGAAGGCAGTACGCCAAACCCTTGATGAAATGACCACCCTCAAGGATAAAGTTGGCGCAATTGCCGAACAGATTTTACGCCTGAGCGAACAGACCAATCAGATTGGTAATATTTCTGGTTTGGTGGGAGATTTAGCTAATCAGACGAATATGTTAGCCCTGAATGCAGCGGTGGAAGCGGCACGGGCTGGGGATCATGGTAAAGGTTTTGCAGTGGTTGCCGAAGAGATTCGGAAGCTTGCGGATCAAAGTAAGAAGTCAGCCGAGAAGATTAATACTTTGGTTTCAGACATTCAGACAGCAATTAATTCGACAGTGATGGTGACCGATGAAGGTAACAAGACCGTAAACGAAGGTTTATCCTTGGCTCGCAGTATGGCGGAAGCATTTACGGGAGTTTCTGATTCAATTAACAATGTGTTTATTAGTAGTCAGCAAATTTCCCTCAATGCCAAACAACAAGCCGTTGCCATTAATCAAGTGGTTGAAGCCATGAACGCGATTAATTTAGGCGCACGGGAAACCGCTTCGGGAGTTTCGCAAATTAAGGTCAGTACCCATCAGCTTAATTCAGCAGCACAAAAGCTCCAAGCCGTTGTTTGATCAAGGTAAAAGTAAAAGGTAAAAAGTAAAAAATGATTGCCACCAACTTTTGCCTTTTACCTTTTTACTTTCTTCTAATTCTTTTCGCTATCTTTCGCCTTTTTCCTTCCCACCGGAGTTGCTATGTATATTCAAGACGAAGAACTTAGAACAGTCTTTAAGGTGGCTAGCGAGGAGCATATCCAGAAGCTGGAAGAAGATTTTCTGTTTCTCGAAAAAAATCCTCAGGACTTAGCCCATTTAGAGGAAGCTTTACGGGAAGCACATACCCTCAAAGGCGATGCACGAATGTTGGGCATTTCTGGGGTAGAAACTTTGACGCACCAAGTGGAAGATTTACTTGGGGGTGCAAAGCGAGGTGAATTAGAATTAACGGGTAAAATGCTGGATCGCCTCTATTTAGGATTAGATGCAATTCGGCAATTAGTTCACGAAGCTATTACCGATGAAGAAGCACGGATTAGTATTTTTGAAGTCTTAGCCCAGTTAATGGGAGCGGAAATGCCAGAACCGCCCCGAGAAGATAATGATCCTTTTGAAGAAGGAGAAGAGAATATTATCGCTGCTGGCATACCAGAGCAGGTTTTACTAGGGAACAGTCAGGATATCTTAAATCCCAATCCATTACCGAATCTGCCTCTAAATCCATTGCTAAATCCCCCTGTGGTGCAGGATTTACATAATGATGTTTTATCTAATTTATCCCATAGTCCTAATGGAAATAGCCCTAATGGGAATGGCTATGGTAATTTGAGCCATCATCAGAATGGCAATCAGAATGGGAACCACAATAAATCCCAAGGAACCTTAGCGGAATTAGGTTTAGGGACAGGGATCAATTTGACATCGGTAAATCCCAGCGGCATCAGTCCGGTAACACCAAATCTGGAGCGGAATGGCACAGTGGATGCAGTATCGAGTCCCTATACTGCGGCTTATGGTGAACTGAGGGAGCCACCTAATGCCCCGCAAATTTTACCCACCCCAGATGCTCTGATAGCTCCTGCCCGACCACCTCAACCCAAGGCGGAATCGAAACCTATTCCGGTCCATCGTCCTCCTGAAATGCAGTTTCCGAAGGATTTACATGCCCCAGTGCCTAATTCAGTAACGGCAACTTTTAGCGAAACGGATAAATATCGTATTGATACAATTCGGGTTGATCCCCAAAAACTAGATGCTTTAATGACTCAAGTGGGGGAATTGACCGTTACGAAGATTCGCATTGCGCAGCGTTTAACGGAAATTGAAGAAATCATTAGTTTATGGGAAGAATGGAGCCGTGATACTTTTGTCAGTCGTTTGGCAATGGAAAAGAATCGCGGTGAGAATGCCTTAGGGGGCGATAGTTACGGTAGCAGTCAGAAGCATTCCCAGAATGGGCAAAAGAGTAACCCCAAAAGTGCAAACTTCCATCGACGGTTAGAGGAAAGACTAGACCGTTTGGGGAATCAGTTAAATCATTTGCGGCGTAATACTTACGAGGATACCGCACGGTTAGATACCATTGCCAATGATCTCAAAGAAGGGATTCGCACGTTGCGGTTATTGCCTTTATCTACGGTATTTAATCTATTTCCCCGTATGGTCAGAGACCTAGCCCGACAGCAAGCCAAAGAAGTGGAATTAGTGATCGAAGGGGGCGAAACCTGTGCTGATAAGCATATTTTGGAAGAAATCAAAGATCCTTTAATGCATTTGATTCGGAATGCCATCGATCACGGTATCGAATTACCTTCGGAACGAGAAAAAGCAGGGAAACCAAGGGTCGGCACAATTCGGCTACGGGGGGTGCAAAATGCCCGCAGTATTGCCATTGAGATCAGTGACGATGGGCGGGGGCTGAATGTAGAGCAAATTCGTCAGGCGGCATTACAGCGGGGTATTTGCCAAGAAGAAGATCTAAACCTGATGACCCCAGCCCAGATTCAAAATTTAATTTTTACGTCGGGATTTTCCACGCGGTTGGCTGTCACCCAAATGTCAGGACGGGGGGTGGGTCTCGATGTGGTGCGCACTAACATTGAACGGCTCAAAGGGGATGTGTGGGTCGAGTCAATGGCACGGCAAGGCTGTTTGTTCCGGATGCAAATCGACACGACCCTAGCCACGACCCATGTTTTAATTGCAGCGGTGAACCAGACCCCCTATGCTTTGCCCGTAGAATTTGTCCAAACTACGCGACTAGTGCCCCGCCAAGAAATTTTCTCCATTGAAGGCAGTCACACCATCACCATTGATGAGCATCCGGTGTCTGTGGCATGGCTGGCGGATTTGTTAGAACTAGATGGCAGTCAGCGGCTCGCCCAAAATGCCAACGACCGCACTAAGGCGCTACCCTGCATTATTCTCAAAATTGGGGTGGAACGTTTGGGGTTGATTGTAGATGCTTTGCTAGATGAGCAAGACGTGGTGATGAAAGCCCAAAGTAAGCTGCTGCAACGGGTGCGTAATGTCACTGGAGCAACTATTTTGGGCACAGGGGAAGTGTGTATGGTCTTGAATCCATCGGACTTACTCAAGTCAGCGCGGAAACGGGCAGGGTTCACCGCTACCAGTAAACTGCTAGAATCCGTACAACGTAAGAAAGTAGTCCTCATGGTCGAAGATTCCATTACCGTCCGTACCCAAGTGAAGCGCATCCTTGAAAATGCTGGCTATGAAGTTATTGCGGCTGTCGATGGACTCGATGGTTACGAAAAACTCCGCACTAAGCCAGTGGATGCAGTGGTGTCTGATATTCAAATGCCCCACCTTGACGGTTTAGAGTTAACGGCACGGATTCGGCAACATAAAGAATATGCTGAGTTACCAGTACTCTTGGTGACCTCCTTGGCTTCTGAAGAGGACAAGCGACGGGGGGCAGAGGTCGGAGCCAATGCTTATATCGTCAAGAGTGCTTTTGATCAAAATGTTCTCTTGGAGACCCTAGGGAGGCTGATTTAATGGTTAAGCCACCGATTCGAGTATTACTGGTGGATGACTCCCACATTGCCCTAGAGATCCTCCAGCGGGTTCTTTCCCAAGCACCAGATATTCAAGTGGTGGGTTGCGCTAAAGATGGGATTGAAGCTCTGGCTTTGTTGCCCCAAGTCAATCCTGATGTGATCTGTACCGATTATCATATGCCCCGCATGAATGGGTTGCAACTGACGGAATTGGTCATGATGAAGTATCCGCGCCCCATTCTGGTGATTAGTATTTCAGTGCAAACCGAAGATGCCCGCACTATTTTTAGGATGTTAGAGTCGGGGGCGGTGGATGTTTTCCCGAAGCCTCCCAGTGGTTTATTTGAAGATTACAAGCGGATTCAGCAGGATCTGATCGAGCGGATTCGGGTTTTGTCGGGGGTTTCGGTTTTTACCCGCACCAAGCGTAATGTCTTGCTGTCTATGGAAAAACAGACTCGCAAGGAGCCGCCGCCACCGCCGGTCTTTTTTGCCATAGCTCCGGAAACGAAACTTGTTGCCATTGGTGCATCTACGGGCGGACCGCAGGCTTTGCAGACGGTTTTGACCCAGATTCCCGTTGGTTTTCCTGCGCCCATTGTCTGTGTGCAACACATTAGTAAAGGCTTTTTGATGGGGCTGATTGACTGGCTGGGTTCGTTGTGCCATTTGCCGGTAAAAGTGGCGGTGCAAGGCGCAATGCCAGAGGCGGGGACGATTTACTTTGCCCCTGAAGATCGACAGCTAGAATTTGATGACCAAGGGCGGTTCGTCTACAGTGCGCCGTTTCCAGTGGATGGTCATTGTCCATCGGTGACGGTAACATTCCAGGCAGCGGCTAAGGTCTATGGAGCGCGGAGTATTGGGATTTTATTAACTGGGATGGGACGCGATGGGGCGACGGGCTTATTAGCAATTCGGAAAGCGGGTGGGGTAACCATTGCCCAAAACGAAGCAACTAGTATTGTGTTTGGAATGCCTCAGGTGGGTATAGAAATTGGCGCTGCCCAAAATGTCTTGGCGATTCAAGAAATTGCTCCGTTTGTAATGAATCATATTCTAACGACCCAAACCACGTCGGCTCTGTTTAAATAGTGTTTAACAAATAGTGTTTAAATGATTAACAGGGGATATAAGGTGCAGTTAAAGCAACGTTGCATCATATTCGATAGTCGTAAGTTGATAATCATAGTCCCATTGCCACGATCCGCCATTATCCCTGACATCATCCTGACTTAATAACATTGTCGCTTTACTATGATTACGATTCCCCAAGCCGTAGTAGATAAACTGAAAAGTGCCATTGCTGAGCGCTTGGGTATTTATGTGCGTCCCCAAGATGATGCGAGTTTTTGTAAGAAAATTCATGGACGGGTGCAGTCTCTCAAAATCTCCACCTATGAGTCTTATTGTGATTTTCTGAGTTGTGGCACGGAACAGAGCGAGTCAGAATGGCGTGAACTAATTCGCCAAATCACCATTGCTGAGACTTATTTCATGCGAGATAAGGGGCATATTCACCTGTTGCAAAATAATATTCTGCCGGAGATTATTCACGCCCAAGAGAACCATAAAACGTTGCGGATTTGGAGTGCGGGCTGTTCTACGGGGGAAGAGGCTTATTCTTTAGCGATTTTATTACATGAATTAATTCCAGATATTAATCAATGGCGACTGCGGATTATTGGCAGTGATTTAAATCCTGATGTGATTCAGAAAGCGCGGCAGGGCATTTATAGCGAATGGTCTTTGCGAAGTTTGACGGATAAACAGAAAAAACTGTATTTTACGCCTCAGGGTCAGCTATGGCGCTTGCAGGAACATATTTCCAAAATGGTTACGTTCTACTCTAATAACCTGGTAGATGATGCCTTTGCCCAATATGCAGCGGACTTCTATAACTTTGATTTGATTCTGTGTCGGAATGTTTTTATTTATTTTTCCCCGAAAGCCATTGAGAAGGTTTTGCGGCGGTTTTATACGGCGCTGAAAGGGAATGCTTATTTGATTACGGGGCACATGGAATTACATGGTCAGAATCTGAATGGATTTAAAGTTAAAGTGTTTCCTGATGCAGTAGTTTACCAAAAGAATGACCAGAGTAATCGCACCACAGCGCCTCAAATCACGGTGGGTGGTTCATCGGGAAATAATGGAATGGGCTATTCTCAACCACCTGTCAGTTATCCGTCTAGCTATCCGTCCAGCTACCCATCAAGTTATCCAAGTAGCTATCCGACTGGCTACCCAGGTAATTCAACTAATTATAATAATCCGAACTATGATCCTAGCTCTCAAGAGAACCTAAGTGTTAATCAGAATAGTCCGGCTAATGGTGCAACGAATGATGTAGGGAATAGCAGTAGTCAGACAGCGGCAGATGCTTATGGTACGAGCACTTCTAGTACACCGATGCATTTGTCAGGGGGTTACACTTGGGAATCCTATAGCCATGCTTCCCGTAATTTAGTGAATCCGGTGATTACGCCGCCCCTGAGTCAGTCCCATGATGGTACGGGAAATCAATTTACCGACATTCGCACCGACTGGGATCGGTTAGCTGCTGCGGAAAATGCCATGAGTCAGGCTAGTTATCGGGAAGCTTTGCGATATTTAGAACAGATTCAGGAAAAACGGTTACATTTTCTGAAAATCCATCAGTTAAGTGCTTTAGCCCATGCCAACTTAGGGGAATTGAAGCCTGCCTATGACCATTGCGAAGAGGTAATTAAATTAATGCCTAATTCGCCCAAAACCTATTATCTGATGGCACATATTGCCGATGAAATGGGTAAATATGATTTAGTGAAGCAGTTACTCAAAAAAGCAATTTATTTGGATTTGTATTTTGTGGCGGCTTATCTGGCTCTGGGGGATATATACGGTAGGGAAAGCGACCGAGATCGCGCCTTGAAAATGTACCGTTCTACATTGGACATTCTCAAGGCTTTACCCAACCAGGAAATCGTGCCAGAAACGGATTTAACTCCTAGGGAACTGATGCTGCAAGTGGAAGAAAGAATGCGCTGGATTGGGGTCGGGTTTTCGTTTTAAGCAGGACGTTTTAAGCAGGACGTGCCGCTGCTTCGGCTTCCCGTTTCATCAGTTCCAAATGAACTAGCAAAGCCTGAATATCCGCCGGATTTACGCCACCAATGCGGCTAGCCTGTCCGATGGTTAGGGGCTGTGCTTTGCTGAGCTTCTCGCGAGATTCCTTAGATAGGGTATCAATGGCGTGGTAGTTCAAATTGGCGGGTAATTTCCGTTCACTATGGCGGGAAACCGTTTCAATTTGATGCTCTTGCCGCTGAATATAGCCAGCATATTTCACTTCCACTTCTGCGGCGAGGGCTTCGTAACGGGTTAAACTGGGTTCACCAATGCCATAGTTCAATAGATGCTGATATTCAATTCCTTGGCGGCGCAACAGTTCCGCTAAGGTAATGGAACCTTTGATAATTTGTCCCGTTTCTTGGGTGATTTGTTTACCCAGACTGTCCATTTCTTTAATGCGAGTTTGATTGAGTCGTTGGATTTCTTGCTGAATCCGTTGCTGTTTGGCGGTAAACATTTCCCAGCGATCATCAGGAATTAAGCCCACTTCGCGACCGATGGCGGTTAAACGTTGATCGGCGTTGTCAGAGCGCAAAATCAGCCGATATTCGGAACGACTGGTGAGCATCCGATAGGGTTCCCGCAGTTCCTTTGTACACAAATCATCAATCAATGTACCGATATAACTACTGGCTCGCGGTAAAACCACCATTTCCTGATTTTGCACATACAATGCCGCATTCATCCCCGCCATTAAACCTTGGGCGGCGGCTTCTTCATATCCCGTTGTGCCATTGATTTGACCCGCACAGAATAGCCCACCGATTAGCTTGGTCATCAGTGTGGGATAGCATTGAGTCGCAGGAATGTAATCATATTCTACAGCGTAGGCTGCCCGTAACATTTGGCAGTTCTCTAAACCAGGCAAACTGCGTAACATCTGCATTTGAATTAGTTCTGGCATTCCCGTAGAGAACCCTTGAATATATAATTCGGGAATGGTGCGCCCTTCCGGTTCGATAAAGATTTGATGGCTCTCTTTGTCGGCAAATCGGACGATTTTATCTTCAATGCTGGGGCAATAGCGGGGACCTTTGGCATCAATAAAACCGCCATAAACGGGAGTCAGATGGAGATTTTCGCGAATAATGCGATGGGTTTCGGGAGTGGTGCGGGTGAGATAGCAGTTCATTTGTTCCCGTTCCACCCAAGCACGGGGATCAAAACTAAACCAATTTTGCTGATCGTCGGGGGGCTGGACTTCCATTTTGCTGTAGTCAACGGTGCGGCGGTCCACCCGTGCCGGAGTGCCAGTTTTGAGGCGGTCGGTGACAAAACCTAAGGCGTTGAGAGTTTCGGTTAAGCCACTGACGGCAAATTCGCCCGCTCGTCCGGCGGCAATGGAACGATTTCCCACCCAGATTTTGCCATTTAGGAATGTGCCAGTGGTTAAAATGACGGCTTTGCAACCATAGCCCACGCCAAATTGAGTTTCTACGCCGATAATGGTTTGATTGGCATCTAGGAGAATATTAGTGGCGGTTCCTTCCCTTAGATATAAATTCGGTTCATTTTCGACGACTTCTTTCATGGCGGCGGCATATTCCCGTTTGTCAGTTTGTGCCCGAAGCGCCCATACTGCCGGACCCCGTGAACTATTGAGAATGCGCTTTTGTAGATAGGTGCGGTCCGTGATTTTGCCAATTTCGCCCCCTAAAGCGTCAACTTCATGGACTAATTGGGATTTTGCGGGACCACCCACCGCTGGGTTACAGGGTTGCCAGGCGATGCGATCTAAGTTGAGGGTGAGGAGGAGGGTTTTCCGTCCCATTCTGGCTGATGCTAAAGCCGACTCACAGCCAGCGTGTCCGGCTCCGACTACGACAACTTCAAATTCATCTAAGAATTGGACGGGGTTGGTTAGTCCTAGGTTAGTGAGGGTGGGGTCTTGACTCATAGCGGCACGGGGGAGTTAGTTACAGGTTTGGTGAGTTTTAATGATGGTGGCTTTAGGAATAATGTTTAGGAATATTTTCTAGAAATATTTTTCATGAATAGGATTTTAGCTTACTGAATCATGCCTGAAATATTAGGGTAACTCTGGGGTGATGGAGTTAATTAATCCTACCCTATGTTAACCGCACATCTAGGTTGCCTGCTTTATAAATCGGATTAAATTCTTAGCAAATAAGAAGAGTCGAATCTTTAGTTAGCTTATCCTATTTGTAATATTTATAAAGCTGGTAAGGTTGAGATCTTTGAGTTTTGATAGTAATTTTGATGCTTTGGAGGTTTGCAATTATTGGATGCAAATAGGTTAGCAGAGGTTAAACAATTAAGGTAAAGGTAAAATTGCCTCTAGGCTGAAAGGCAAAGCGATCAGGTAAGGTGACCAAGCCTCCACTGAAAAAGCTCAACGGCTGATGTATTTTAGTCTAGTAAACAGGGGAATCATCAACAAGTTGCTGTGTTCTATTTTGTAGAAGATTCAGACTATTTTGCCGATCGCTTTCAATTTGCAGAGTCTGTAAAATTGGCTCTAAACAGGTTTTAGCATCAATGTAACCGCGTTGTCTTAATAACTCAATGCGATCACTACTGAAATCAAGAAAAGTAATCGCATCACCATAAAGTGGAAGATCAGACTTATTGATTGGTTTATGTGGACGAATTTCAATCACTGCTTGATTAGAAAACTCATGACGGTTCCAGATTGCGCCATTTTCTAAATGAATTACGATCGCATGGGTGCATCCTTGGGCAGCTAAGGCTCCTAGTGGCACATTATCCGCAAAGCCGCCATCGACATAGATATTCCCATTGATCTCGCGTTGGGGAAATGCTAGGGGAATTGCTGCGCTGGCTAACAAAATATCATAAATTTGCCGATCGCTGTTGGCAGCTTGAACGTGCAACCAATGAGCATCTTGTCCCATTTTGGCACGAATCATGTCGATCAATAACATCGCTGGATCGTAACGGAATCTGGGAATATTTAGGGAAGGGAATACAGCAACCCATAGCTCAATGCCATTGCGTAATTGTTGCGGATTGACGGCTCGGCGTAAAAAGTTTTCGATTGGTGCGGGGTCAAATACTGATTGTGAATTAGAGAACATGCCTATTGATTCTAATAATTTCGTTGCCCATGCGCCAAAGGTGGGGAGAGAGGTTTGGATGATGTAACTAGCAAGTTGAGCGATCGCCCCGTGATCGGGTTGAATGACATTGGCTTTGCCTAAATCTGTCCACATCAGATCAAGCTGATTTGCGGCATCCTGAAAATTGGAGTTAGCGGCAAGTACAGCACCATTGAGCGCTCCTATGCTAGTCCCTGCGATGATATGGGGTACAAAATCAATTTCAGCAAGATATTTGATTGCTCCTGCTTGGTATGCACCTTTTGCGCCACCACCAGCAAGAACTAAGCCAATTTTGGGAGTCATGATTTATCTTCCTAGAGTGTTTTGATACATGAGGCGATCGTTAGCCGTTTCGTGGACAATGCGCTCAATAAATTCATTTTTACCTGTGGCAGGCAAAATCAGATCGTAATCGCGACGGCATAACGTAAAGGCAGTTCTAGCGGGATCTTTGGGACGGGCTTCTTCTTCAGTCAATGTCGCTAATTCTAAGGTTGTACCGAGGGTAAACAGATAAGGGATTGCAGCAAGTCGGGCAGGTGGCAGCGATCGCACTTCTAGTAATGCTTGAGCTAGCTCTAATTGATTGCTTGCAGTTTCTTGATGCGCGAGATTGAGTAAAGTAATTAAAGAGAAGGAATGATCGGGTATTTGACTACTAGCGGTAATGAGTTGATCGATTATTTGGGGACGTAGTTGGCGATCGCGTGTCATACGTTCATAGTCAAAGAGGGCAAAATCAACAACCTCCCTTATTACAAAGGCAATCTGAACTGCCCAATGGAAACCTTGATAGGTGCGCCCAGATTTCCAAGCGTTGATAATTTCATCAATTTTTTGGATAGTTTCAACACGATAAACTCGCTGTTCGAGATTATGTATTCGTTGCTCATGATCGTTTAATTGAATTTGCAAATGTTCGGTAATTTGCTCGAGAATATCAATCTCTTGTCGATGATTGCGAAGGGCGTTACGAGTTTCTAATAGCTTTGCTTGAGTGATTTCTAGGGCAATGTTACTGATTCGCAGGTTATCGGCTAGGGCTAATACCCGTTGATGCAGAGATTTCATGCCAACATTGAGATTGCGCTCAATCAGGATTTGCCGATCGCGATCGCTGCCTGTAACCCCATCAAATAAGCGTCCAATAAAGCTGCGATTTTGACGAAAGCGGATGAGGTCATCATTTACTTGAATCCCATTAACCAAATCCACCAATACTTTATCGCTCACAATTGGAACTTGTTGCTGTAAGTCCTGTAATGACTCAAACATCAGGTTCTCCTTGAAATAAGATCAAAAATCCTTCTTGGGCAAAGTGTTTATCGTGAGTCAAAATTTCCCTTATTTTGAGACGATCCATGATGATCATTGACATACAGTCAGTCAGACTATAGCCCTTGTCAAGACGCTTAGCATAAAGATCTAGTCCTTCAATAAAAACATCTCTGGTGTGGGTGATGACTTGAATATTTTTATTTCTGAGAATTTCTCTAGTTCTTTGCGAAACACCTGATCGCATTTCTGAGCCAAACTGAGCATAGTAGTTAAGCAATTCATTGAGTACCGCGTCAGAAGTTACGAGTTTTACTCCTTTTAGTTGCTGACTGAAGTTGACAACTTGCTGATGCCATTGATCGCGTTGATTACATAATGCAATCCAGTAAAAAGTATCGACAAAAATTTGTTTCATATCTAGACAGATTGCTTTGGTGAACCGTATAGATAATGATCATGATTGGCAGCTCCATCGGTAGGTAAGCGATCGAGGACTTCGGGCGGGATAGATTGGGCAAAAGTTGTAAAACTCTCCCAAATTGGGATGTCTGTATCTATTTCTTGTGTTGATGAGTTGACTTGTGGTTCCAATAAATCTTTATCTTTAGAAATTGATAGTAAGTTAAGTAACTCTTGGGCGGTTGTGTCAAGGATACGGGCAAGGGTGAAGATAGACACTTGAGGCTGATTATTTAAGTTAATAATGCCGCTAGGCTGTTCATTTTGTAGCCATGCTAGAAAATGATCTGGGGTTGTGCCTAATACTTCTGCTGAGGTTTCTAAATCTAGGGTTAGTTTTGTCATGATTTCAGAGTTTGATTGACAATTGAATTTTTAAGCTGCAACTAATTTTCCTTGTGGTTGGGGGATTGATCTTCCTAGCTCTGTTGCTATTTGAATCCATTCTTCCATAATGACTTGGACATTCCTGAGGGCTTCAAAATAGATTGCTCCATCTGCCATACATCCTGCTAGTTCAGGTACTTCGGCGATGTAGGCTTCGTCTTCTGGACTCCAATATATAACTACTTTATAGTGCATCATCTTTATCCATAAACCTACTCTTGTTTACTTTTTAGAATTTCTCTGACGTACTTTTTTTGATTGTCAACAGCCCCCTTCAATTTTGCGCTGTCATCAGAAATTTTATCGAGTGCAGCTTTACGTTCCGCTTGTTTTTCAGCATTTTGCTTGTTGAAATTTATAGATTCTTGCAATGACTCCTCATAACCCTTAAGCAATTGATCAAGTTCTAAAAAATACCTGTCAATTTCCATTTGAAAATCGTGTTCCAAATATTTAAATACTTGCTGCTTAACTTTTGTAACTGCTCCTTCAATAGATTCCTCGACATTTTGATTAACTTCATCAACAGAGACAACAAAGAAACGCTCAGTTCTACTCACTGGAACTTGTTTCGTATGTTCGTAGAGCCAAAGGGTATACCAACGGCGTTCTCTAACTGTCTGATATTCTGTGTATTCTCTAGAACGAGACTTTGCTTGGATATCCAAGCTAACATCTTCTAGATTTATTTCATCAAACATTTCCGGCAATTCGAGAGTCACGTCGAACTGCTTAGACAGCCTACGTTGTGCTTGCTCAATGATTGGCTTGGTTTTAGTTCTAAGCAATTTTTCGATTCTGTTACGCAAACTCTTAACTTCTCGCCAAGCATCCTCTCTAGCATCGGACATTAAATCGTTTACAATCATCTTGACAGAAGCAGTAGCGGTTTCAACAAATCTATTTGCCTCATTAGCAGATTTGAATTTGATTTCGCCTGTACCTTGATAATCTTGTCCACTAAGTAGACTTAGAAGCTTGTTAATACCTAATCCAGCTTTCTTAACTACTCCCGCCTCGCTGTATTCCTTTCTACCAAAGACTCGCTTTAATTCCTCACGACTTTGCAATTGCATATAAACTAGATTAGAGCTTAGTTTTTGCTCTAGTGAGAAGCGAAGACGTGCAACTTCTTCCTTGAGTTTGTCGCGGCAATCATTTAGTTTACGCAGCTTATCTTCTATAGCATCAATTTCTGCTTTTAGTTTAGCTACCTCTTGTCCAAAAGATCCTTTTTGGATGTTAGTCTTATCTTGTAAATCCTTTAATCTACCGCTTGCATCATTAAGAGCGCTACTCAATGTCCGAGGTGCTGCCTGAGCCATCAAAACCGCGATCGCTTTTTCTAAAAACTCCGCAAATCCTGATTCATTCCATACATCATTTGCGGCTTCCTCCATATCATCCATATCAACTTTTTTCTGGAATTTCTTGCGCCAAGAATCACCATAGTATTGCATTCCCAGCAAATCTGATGTTTTCATTTCTTGAGGAGTTACAGACCCTTGTTTCTTTTCATTCCAAAAATTAGAAGCATAGGCAGCACGACTAGCAGAAATTTCAAAAACCCGATCAGAGCTACCTTGAATACCAAATTTATTTTGCACAAACTCAAGAACTTGTTCCTTACTCATGTCCTTGTCTGTTTTACGCAGATCGATCTTATTAACTAAGATATAAATACTATCTTTTCCCTTAATATCAGATACTATTTTTTCAACATCGAGCTTCACTTTCTCAGCAGCTTCTGCATTTAACTGAGTGTAGTCCAATACAAGCAAAATGATAGAACTAGCTTCAAGTTGAAGTTTAACCACATTTCCCAGATTTAAATCACCAGCTTCATTCGGTCCGGGGGTATCGACAATTACCAACTTCCCGACACTATCCAACTTCAATCCCGAAGTTTCATCTAAAAAAGGTACTTCAATGCGCAGTACAGAATCTAAAAATAGTAAAGGGCTTTCTAAAGGCACTAAAACGCTACATAGACGGACTAAATCATTGAGATCGGTTAAAGATTTTTGAATTGCTTCTGTACCTGATACCTCCGATAAAAAAACAATTTCTGGATTTCCCGCTATATCTTCTAGTAAATTCTGTAGATGTGTGTAGTCTTTGTTTCTGATTTCTTGTGTAGCTTGAGCAAGCCCAATCTGTTGTATTTTTCGTTTTAGACTACCCCACGATCGCTTTAATACATCATAAGTATTCGACCCATCATACTGAAACTTTAATTTTGGCTCTGTAACATCTTTTGAGAAAATAATCTCAGTCGGTAATGTCGTCATTGCTGCATTACGACTTGGCAAAATATCTTGCCCCACGATCGCATTAATGATTGTTGACTTACCCGCTTTCATCGGAGCAGCGATCGCCATGCGTAGCTCTAAATTTTTGACCTTAGTAATCTCATTTTCAATACTTTTAGCGTGTTCCGCATAGCGTCTCTCTTTGCTATTCGACGACTCTAACTTTTGACTCGCATAGTTCATCAAGTCTCGAACTTGAGTCAAAACATCAACAACAGATTGCTGGATTGCATAAATATCGGATTTAAGATCATCGCTAGACATGGACTTAGCTACCCTCTGTCAGATAGTGCTTTGATAATTGCAGGTTATCATAACCTAAAAAAGCAAAAAACTTAGAAATAAAAGTTAAGCTAGTGCTAGATAGACGGGATGAATCTCTGCTTATCTTTACCTATTTAGTACCACTCTATCTTCATGATAGATAATAAAGCTATACCCTTGGGGATGTTGTTGATAATATTTACCCCGCACAGGATTTTAGGCTCAGTTAACTCATATTCTTGGCACAAATCATCTTCTAATTCATGTAGAATTTTCATCGCTCATAGTATTTTTCTCCTTTCGTGCAACGCCATGTAACCTTTGGCGATGTTCTCGAATGGTAAATTTCCAGCTATGATTACGTTTGCCAGATTGATATTGCCACTTTAATAGATGCATTTTTAATAGATGCATTAAAAGTATAGTGAGATTACTCTCTAGGGCGTGTTTTTGATTTTTCCCCATGTCTTCAATTTCATCAATTAGGTTCGCTAAATCCACTTCTGTAAAGCGCTGGTCTTTGAGTAATTGTGTGGTAGTCTCAATCCAGGGCATGAAGTCTTGCTCATAGAGAGATTGCGCGGAGATCTCTGTATTTAGTTTGCATATTATTACTTCAATAATTCAATCTTATTCACATAACATCATGATAGTTTAAGAACGTTACCTTCTTTGGATTAGTGCATCTTACCCGAACTATACAAATATTTCTGGACAAAGGAAATTAAGCTTAACTCCATGTTCGGCAAGAACTTGTTTGTGATCGTGCCAGTCAGAATCAACAGCATTAGCAATCGCGGGTTTAGCATGATGAGTTAGCGCAACTGCTACAAATTTGCGATCCGACGGATCAAACTTTTCAAGAGAGGGAGATTTGGGAAACTCAGCAAAATCATTTTCAGCAATTTGTGTAATGGTAGCCTTATCGCACCGATTTGGATTGTTCTGATTTAGGAGAACCCATTTAAGGAACTTATCGCCTGCGCTTGGTTGTCCAGTCTGGGAGTTTTTGTTCATATATTCTTTGATGATTAGCCACTGATTGTCAATCACCAATATTCCTGTATTCATAAGATTTTGAAGATACTTTTGACAGGCTATCTCACAGGTTGCAGGTGCTTGATGTGCTTTTTTACTAGCGACAAGTAGGACATTCGTATCGACAATTTGATACATTTTCACACTCCGATATTCATTTGGCGGTTAATCGCTGCTTCTGTCATAGCAACTAGATCGCCCATTTCATCACCGAAAAATCCTTCAGGATAGTTACAAATATTGCCATAGTTATCAATATCAAGGGTAACTAATTCTGAATCTCCTTGATCATTCATTTTACAAAAATACAGTGCAGCATCCTCATTGCTAAATCCATCTTTTGCCTCGGCAATGCGACGTTGTAATCTTCTTAGTAAATGTTCGCTATGACTTTCAATAATGATTTGGATATTGCGGGTTTTAATGACTTCGATAAATATATCAGCAAGTCCTGCTTGGACTGAAGGATGTAAATGGATTTCGGGTTGTTCAAATATGAGGGTTGAGCCTTTGGGTGCGTAGTAACACAAAACCAAAATTGGTAATACTTGCGAAACACCAAACCCAACATCAGTAATTAATACTTCTGCGGAATTAGGGGATCGCTGTACCAATATTTCATAATCACCACGATTAGGCGTAATCCTATTCAATCTAAATCCATGAATTAAGCCAAAATCTTTGAGAGCTTTTGCCACTGAAATCTCCACTTCTACATCTTTCTTTCGAGAAGCAAGAAGTGCCGCAACAGTTAATTCTCCGTATTTACCAACATCTTGGGGACGTTCACCAGACCAAAGATATGTTCTTTTGGGATATTCTCTTAATGGCGCAAGGTAGTAAGTATATATAAAAAGTCCTGTATAAGAAAACACTAAATTTGCTAAGTTGACAAATATTAATGATGTCATTTCCTCAGTATACTGAACATTGTAGTTGTTGATGACTCGTAAAGAGAGATCAAAACTTTTAAACAACCCACTATGATCAATAGATAGCAACCAATTTTTAAGGAAATCCCCATCTATAAACAGTTGATGAATAGCTTCGGAGTTAGGGTTTGAATGCAAATTGATACCGATATGATTCCATCGATCATCACTTGCCTTAAAAGAGTATACAAAGAATTCAAGATTAGTTTGATCGCTGTCAATATTAATGACTGAATCAAATCTTAATGGTAAATCATATGTTGCATATTTTTCGGAATCAATCTGTATACTATTACTAACATCTATTTCTGTAATCATTTGTACAGCGCGATCAGGGATTTTTCTGGGCATCCATTCAAAAGAGAATTTTAGTTTTTCTGGCAATTGATGCCTGTGACTAATATCATAATTAGTCCCTAAATCAACGTAACTATATTGATCGCCCCCTAAATGCAAAATACGATTACGATCACTGGATTCAACAGTTTGCTTCAGCATCAACAAAAACTGTAAAATTGCCGTTTTACCAGAACTATTTGTCCCAAAAAATCCCGTCAGAGGAGCCATCCGAAACTCCCCCGTATCTGCCCATGACTTAAAATTCTGGATGCGTAGTTGTGTAAACATAGCGATTTAACCTTATTTCAAGTTTACGATTTTTTGAGAGAAGCGATCTCCCTTTTGCGGATCGCACGGGCAACAAGCGGAGCTTTTTTCTCTAGCCCCTCAAAGCTTATTTCGCCATCAGAATAGGTTCGATACCATTCTCTGCGCTGTCTTACAATTACTTCATTATTTAATTTTCGTTGCGTTTGTTTGACTTTTTCGATTTCAGAATTTGGTATTTTCTGAATTTGAGGCACTAAACTAAATGTCAACAATTCTACTTCAAACCATTCATCTCCAACCTCAAATGGATCTAAAATTTGATCGTCTGCCCTCTTAGAACTGTTGATCCAAGCTGAGGCAAAACGATAATTAGCCCAGTCGTAGGCTTTCGTGCGATCTTGATGACAACTAATGTAATGGTCTACTGTGCCAATTGGCTCAAACATGGCTGAATATCCGCAAAGATTTTGAAATCCATCGGCAAGATGTTTCCGAAAAGGCGACCATAAATCTCTTGGTCTTTTCTTATCAGGATTTTTTGAGAGCCAATCTTCACCTTTTTGTCTGACTTCTCGATCAAAATTGGGAGGCTCTGGTACAGAATCAAAATGAATCATTTCTGTCTTGCCTCATTTTTGACAGTCCAGCCAATCCAGAAAGGATCGTGACCAGGAATGACTCGTTTGAGTTCTGCTTGAATTTGTTCAAGTGTTTGTAAATTATCAGGATATACATAATCAGGATTTCTAGTAGCCCAAGCTTGAGCCGCACCAATTGCTACCTCTGCTTCACGAGATCGCGCTTGTTTGAGGTCAAAAATTTCTGAAGTCAGCCATCCCACCACATCACCTTGCTTTACCCAAGGAATTTCATTGAGAGTTACCTCGCTTCCAAGTAACTCAAAAAGAAATAATTTGTCTAGCTCTTCCTCAAAATATGGTTCAGCAGATGCTAACACCATCGGTGAATGTGTCGTTGTAGCAACTTGCACCTCGATTGCTAAATTTAATAATTTACAAACTTGAAGAATAGCAGGAAGAATAGTTCTTTGCCATTTTGGATGTAAATGTGCTTCTAATTCATCAATTAGAAAAACAATTTTTTTGAGTGGCTCGGTTCTCTTAAATTTTGCAATTTGAATATGTTCTTCCCAAGCCCAGACAAGTACATATGCTAAGTTGAGTATTCTTTGAATACCTGAAGAAGCATGAGTTACAGGAACATTGCCATAGGGTAAGGTAAGAGTAGGAATTTGACGGCTATCATCTACTGAAAGCCTTACAGATGAACCAACTTGCATTAGCTCATCGGGATGCGACAGATGTTGAATTACACTTTGGAGAATTTGATAAGGTGTTTCTGTTTGCTTTAGCTGCCAATAGTCAAGATCATGAATCAGCCCCATACAAGGTATAGAGCCATTATTTAATATTAATCCGTTCAGAACTTGATGTGATGTAAAGTTGTAAACTTCATCAGGAGTGAATTTTCTTAATGGATCGAAAATCGAAAATCCTCCATCAATACGGCTATAGATAACAATCTCATCTTCTTGAGAACGCTGAAAGTCTTGCCATCTTTGTTTGTCAAATAGAAAGACACTCTCACATTCTTCTCCATTACTGGCTTGAAAGCGAATATATGGAGAAGTATCTTGGTCAAAATTTGGTAGTGCTGGCAAGCCAATCCAATTATCTGTCAATGCAAACCAGATCACATCAAGTAGAAAACTCTTGCCTAAGCCATTGTCACCCGTAAGAATGTTGAGGCGATCGCCAAACTCAATTTCAAGATTTCTTACAGAACCAATACCTCTTAAGTTTAATTTAGTTAACATTGCTTATCCCTTTTTATTTATTTCAATTTTATGGATTCGTAATCGACACATATCATTCATGATATAACCTCTGTAATTTCTATCAAATCCCTCAAAAAATCTACGAAGGATTTAATAGCAGGAATCTGCTGCATAGTACTACCACTAATCCATTCGTTATCAGCAATGCTTACAGTGTTTGTTTTACCTGGCTTGAGGACACTTACCACCGTCGCTATGGTTGCTTTGTCCTTATCAAATCTCTTCCACTTTATCTCAGAGAACTGATTAATATAGTCTTTAGCTCTTTTCATATAGACTGGATAAGCAACCTCACCACACTCACAAAGCAATGTATCTAAGACTCCTTGATCTGAATTATTGGGTAGTATGTATATCCATAAATTGGGCGAACCTTTAACCACAGTACCAGCTTGATTAGGGAAATTGGGAAAATATTCTTTTAATTCATCACAATATTCTTTAGCTTTGTCATTAGGAGTCTCTTTATCAGCATCAAGAATAATTCCAAACCCTGAAAAAGCTTCAGGATCAATATTAGATAAAGCATCACTTATATTTTGAAGAACGCTATTATCTTCTCCAATCAAGTTCTGAAACAGATTACTACCTTCCCCGACATAGATAGCTACTGACAAATCATTAGTATTCAAAATTGTTGGCATATTTAGCCTTGTGTAATACTTTTTGGTCTTTTTAGGATTGTAAGTAGGCACAAGTGCTTGCCATAAGGATTCTAGTGGCTCTGTTTCCTGATTCCAAGGGGAAAATTTTAGGAACTCACGCAAAATTCTAGCGATAAAAGCTTGGTCATGGTTACCTTCAACGATTATCAAGACACATCGCCGATTCATTAACGAACCTCCATACCCAAGTTTTCTCGGAGGCGTTTTAATCTACTCCAGTCATGCCTAACTACTTTCATTTGGTTTTCTTTGGGTTCAAGTCTATAAAGTACTAAATCTAATGATTCATCATTGACGGCTAGTAAAGAATCTATGGCTTCTAAGCTATGGGTAGTTGCAAATATTTGTACATTCATTTCTTTGCTCCATTTCGATAACCATTGAAAAGAAGTTTGTAATGCTTCTGTATGAATTGTTGCTTCTAGTTCATCAATTAATAAAATTCCTCCTTTTACACTCGCAAGTTTTAGAGCAATATGAAGTAACCGCCGCACACCATCACCAAATAAACTTAGAGGAACAAGTCCAAGTTTTTTATGTTGAATGTAGATATTAATGCGAGATCCTGGAGGTATCAGAATTTCTATATCTAAAATGTCTTGATCCATCTGATTAATTAAATCTAAAACATCAGATTTAAAATTATAAAGACTTGCTTCCGATAGCAGATGAATCTGACCTATATTCAATCGATGTGATGTTGGTGTAACCGTAGATATAGGCAATTTAAATTCTTTTTTTGTGGACTTCTTAGACAGAAGGAAATCATTCTCCCAAAGTTGATATTTTTCAGAGAAAATCCGATCTTGCTCTGCAAATATTGTCAATTGACTACCATATAAATCAATTTGTAGTTCTAACCCTTTTCTTACTTCCTCTTCAAGAGACTGATCATCACCTTCACCATCATCAACCAAGGTATTCATGTGGACAAACTGTTGTTTTTTCTTAGGTGAAAACACCGCTTCAATACCTTCACATAAGGCTCTCAATTTCTTAATAGCAAAATTGCCATCGCTAGATATGGAGATACCGACCATATCCAATAATTCCTTATTAAAAAGCCACATTAGAGCTTCAATCGTTGGGATGCGTGAGTCTTCCCTCTGTCTGGCAGCATTGATCCAGCTTTTTAAATCCGTCGGATCGCAATAGATTGATAAAGCTTCAAGAACACTAGTTTTACCCGAGTTATTAACACCAACAAGCAAATTAATTTGTCCGAGGTCTTTTAGCTCAAGCTCTTTTAAACCTCGGAACTGATGAATTGTGATATTAGATAGGTTTCTCGTGATCATTATTTCATCTTAGCGTAGCCTGACTTTCCACAGTCAACAGCTTGGCAGAAAAACTAAAATCCAAACCCACATCCCCCCAAACCCTTACAGGACACCCCCCAACCCCCCAACTCCCCGCAATGGTTCGGTAAACTCTACCTTTTCAGGTGTAGTACACCCTCTCTGTAGACGGGAAAAACTAGCTACTCTTATTGCAGTTGGATTTAGTAAGTTTTAAGTTTTAAAACCTGTAGGAGTTGGAAGCCTTATGGCGAAAGTAGTTGGGATTGACTTAGGTACAACAAACTCGGTTGTTGCCGTCATGGAAGGGGGCAAGCCAACGGTGATTGCAAACGCCGAAGGCTTCCGCACTACCCCGTCAGTAGTGGCTTATGCCAAAAACGGCGATCGTTTGGTAGGACAAATCGCCAAGCGCCAAGCCGTGATGAATACGGACAACACATTTTATTCAGTAAAGCGGTTTATTGGTCGTCGTCATGATGAAGTGACCAATGAAGCCATGCAAGTACCTTACAAAGTAGTTAACGTAGGTCAAAGCGTCCGCATTGAGTCCCCCGCCGCTGGTAAGCAGTTCGCCCCTGAAGAAATTTCTGCCCAAGTGTTGCGCAAGCTCAAAGAAGATGCCAGCAAATATCTCGGTGAAGATGTTACCCAAGCTGTGATTACGGTTCCGGCTTACTTCAACGATTCCCAGCGCCAAGCCACCAAAGACGCTGGTAAAATCGCCGGTCTAGAAGTATTGCGGATCATCAATGAACCCACTGCTGCTGCCTTAGCCTATGGTCTAGACAGCAAGCAAAACGAAACCATTTTGGTATTTGACCTTGGTGGTGGTACGTTCGACGTTTCTATTTTGGAAGTGGGGGACGGCGTATTTGAAGTATTGTCCACCAGTGGCGATACTCACCTCGGTGGTGACGACTTCGATAAAAAGATTGTAGACTTCCTAGCCGCTGACTTCCAAAAGAAAGAAGGCATTGATCTACGTAAGGATAAGCAAGCCCTGCAACGCTTGACCGAAGCCGCTGAAAAAGCCAAGATTGAACTGTCCAGCGTTTCCCAAACAGAAATCAACCTGCCCTTCATTACCGCTGATGCCAACGGTCCCAAGCACCTAGAAATGAGCTTGACCCGTGCCAAGTTTGAAGAACTCTGCTCTGACTTGATTGATCGCTGTCGGATTCCTGTAGAAGCCGCAGTCCGTGATGCCAAACTGGACAAATCTAAGATTAGCGAAGTCGTATTGGTAGGTGGTTCCACTCGGATTCCCGCAGTCCAAGAACTGGTCCACAAGATTTTGGATAAAGCCCCCAACCAAACCGTTAACCCTGATGAAGTGGTAGCAGTGGGTGCAGCGGTCCAAGCTGGTGTATTGGCTGGTGAAGTTACCAATATTCTGCTTTTGGACGTAACCCCCTTGACCTTGGGCGTAGAAACCCTTGGCGGTGTGATGACTCCTATGATTCCCCGCAACACCACGGTTCCCACCAAGAAAACCGAAACCTTCTCTACCGCTGTCGATGGTCAAACCAATGTAGAAATTCACATTCTGCAAGGGGAACGGCAAATGTCCTCCGATAACAAGAGTTTGGGAACTTTCCGCTTAGATGGAATTCCTCCCGCTCCCCGTGGCGTGCCTCAAATCGAAGTTACTTTCGACATTGACGCTAACGGTATGTTGTCCGTCACAGCCAAAGACAAGGGCACGAACAAAGTCCAATCCTTGACGATCTCTGGTGCTTCTACCCTTGACAAGTCAGAAGTTGAGAAGATGGTCAAAGATGCGGAAAACAATGCCGCTGAAGACAAGCTGAAGCGCGATCAAGTGGAAGCCAAGAACCAAGCTGATTCCTTGACCTACCAAGCTGAAAAGCAGATTAAGGATTTGGGCGACAAGGTTCCTGCTGCCGACAAGACCAAGATCGAAGGTTTAATCAAAGACCTGCGTGAAGCCGTTAACAAGGAAGATCACGACAAGATCAAGTCTGGTACGGAAGAACTGAAGCAAGCTCTCTATGCCTTGAGTACTTCTGTTTATCAACAAGGTGGCGGTGCTGAAGGCGGTCCTGAAGCCCCTGGCACTGACTCTACCCGCGATGCCGCCAGCAACGATGATGATGTAATTGATGCTGACTTTACCGAATCGAAATAGTCAGTAACTAATTAACCTGACTTTTATTAAATAGTTCTTCAATGGCTATTTGATAGCTAAAAAATGGCTGGAGTGGTAATAAATCCCTCCAGTCATTTTTTATTATTTTGATGATTTGGGTTTACCGCTTATTCTGGACCAAATTAATTAAAGTGATACGATATTGAATATGTGTTGCTTTTGCTTAATTTCCGGTTCATGGTTCAAACTCCCGTCAATCCCCACACGATCCCTTCGTCAACCCATCAGTTTACTCAACTACAGGTTTTAGATCAAATTCCTGACGGCTTGCTAGATTTAGAGCCGCATCAATTAGCCGATTTTCTGAGGCAACCTACTCTAATTCATTTATCAGGTTTGCAAGATCCGCCCCTGTTTGTTTCAGTTTTACTCCACGGCAACGAAACCACAGGCTGGCTGGCAATGCGTGAATTGTTGCGCAAATATCAAGATGCACCATTACCCCGTTCTCTTTCGCTCTTCATTGGGAATATCAGTGCTGCACGGTGTGGACTGAGGCATTTTCCGGATCAGCCGGACTATAATCGCATTTGGGCAGGTGATGCCAATAGCACCAGTTTAGAAGAACAAATGGCGCAACGAGTAATTGCAGAAATGCAACAACGGGGTGTTTTTGCTAGCATTGATATTCACAATAATACGGGACGAAATCCTCACTATGGCTGTATTACACGCTTAGATTCCCAATCCCTTTTCCTTGCTAAATCCTTCGCACCAGTGGCAGTTTATTACACCGCGCCCACAACCACCCAAGCCTATGCGTTCGCTAAATTATGTCCTGCGATAATTCTGGAATCAGGACAACCGAATTTACCCGATGGTACAGCCCACGCTTTAGAATTTGTGGAACAATTTCTCCATTTAACAGAAATTCCCTGCCAACCAATGACAGACCTAGCGCTATTTCATACGGTGGCAATCCTCAAAGTACCTGAGGTAGTAACTTTCGAGTTTGGAAATAACGACGAGGAATCAGCAGTAAATCTACGGTTTCCAGAAGAAATGGATCACATGAATTTCTGTGAATTAGCCGCAGGAACGGTTGTAGCCCATATAGAAAATGAAACCGAGCAGGAATCTAATTGTTTATCATTACCTCTGATAGCTTGGGATGAATCTGGACAGGATCAGACGGAGCGGTTTCTAACTAGAGTTGGCAATCAAATTCAGTTACGGCAAAACCTTATGCCTGCCATGATTACCCTCAATTGCGAAATTGTCCGTAGTGATTGTCTGTGTTATTTGATGGAACGATATCCGGTCTGAGCAATATAAAAGAATCATCCTAAAAATAGCAGCGCTCAACGTGGAAAACGTCAGCCCGTGTAGCGTTACAATTTTCGTAACCGCCAGATCCTCAGCCCCAAGGTGTGGGAATGTTAATAGTATATTCCCGTAGTCCGCAGTGGTAGAGGTATTTCAGTCATGGCACCCTTAAATCATTCCCAAACTAAAAAAACTCAAAATAGGATTTGGACTCGCGCGGCGCTTTATTTGATTCCTTTGACATTTATTTTGACTGGTGTGACCTATTCAGCCCTGAATAAACCTCGCAGTTCCGAAGCCAGACCCATGACTCAGGCAATTCTTCCCACTGGCGTGATCGAACCCAGTCGCGATGCAGTGTCTATACCCGTCAAAGAGCGCCCCCCCGCTGGACTCTATACCCAAACCCCAGAACGCCAAGCCTTTACCCTGACCCACACCGATGTTAAAGGGAAAGTAGACGGAAATATTGCGCGGGTTTCTGTAACCCAGAAATTTACGAATCCCTTCGATAAGCCCCTTGAAGCCGTTTATGTATTTCCTTTGCCCGACGAGGCAGCGGTGGATGATTTAGAAATTAAGATCGGGGATCGGATTATCAAAGGGAATATCAAACGCCGTGAAGAAGCCAAAGCCGCCTATGAACAAGCCAGACAGGAAGGACGAACCGCTGCCCTACTAGAACAAGAACGAGATAATATTTTCACTCAATCCTTGGCAAATATCCGCCCCAAAGAAACCATTGAGGTGACAATTCGTTATACCGACAGCCTCAAATTTGAAGCAGGAAATTATGAATTTGTTTTCCCGATGGTGGTGGGACCACGGTATATTTCCCGTCGCCCTGAAAATCGGATTTCTGATGCCAACCGGATTACACCACCGTTGACACCACCAGAAACCCGCTCCGGTCAAGATATTTCCGTAGATTTGCGGATTGATGCTGGGGTTCCCATTCAGCGACTCGTTTCTACTTCCCATCGGTTGGTTCTTGCCACAGAAGGCAATACCGCAGCGGTAAAAATTGCTCCCGATGATAACATTCCTAATAAAGATTTAGTTGTCCGTTATCAGGTAAGCAACAATAGGGAACAATCTACGATCTTAACCACCAACAGCCCTCAGGGGGGACATTTCGCCACCTATGTAATTCCAGCAGTCACCTATCGCCCTAACGAAATTGTTCCTAAAGATGTGGTCTTTTTGATGGATACTTCCGGTTCCCAATCCGGTGATCCTCTGGTTAAGTCGCAGGAGTTGATGCGTCGTTTTATCGCTGGCTTAAACCCTGATGACACATTCACAATCATTGATTTTGCCAATACCGCGACTTATCTTTCCCCCGTACCATTACGGAATAACGAAATTAATCGCCGCCTTGCCTATGACTATATCAATCGCCTCAATGCCAATGGTGGCACGGAATTAATGAATGGAATTAACGCTGTGATGAAGTTTCCCCCTGCACCCGATGGTCGGATTCGCAGTGTGGTTCTGATCACCGATGGATATATTGGTAACGATCAGCAGGTAATCGCTGAAGTCCAGAAACAACTCAAAAAAGGGAACCGTCTTTATGCTTTTGGGGTTGGTAGTTCCGTGAATCGGTATTTATTGAATCGTTTAGCGGAAGTCGGACGGGGCACAGTACAGGTGGTGCGCCAAGATGAACCCACCGCTGAAGTTGCCGAGAAGTTTTTCCGCCAAATCAATCAGCCCGTTTTAATCAATGTGAAAGTAACTTGGGAAGGCGAAGGACCTGCACCGGAAATCTATCCGCAAATCATGCCAGATTTATTTGCTCAACAGCCTTTAGTGATTTATGGACGGAAGGAAGATCGGGCTAGTGGTACGTTGCGGATTACAGGACAAATGGCGAATGGCGAACGTTACGAACAACGTCTACCGGTCAATTTCAAAGATGACAGTGCTGGAAATAATCTCGGTATTGCTCAATTGTGGGGTAGAGCGAAGATTAAAGATTTGAGCAATCAGATTTTAGCGATGGAAAGTAAATCCATTGTGGAACTAATTACCAAAACTGCCCTAGATTATCGCCTGCTGTCAGCTTATACGGCATTTATCGCCATTAGCGAAGAAGTGCGGGTGAATCCTAATGGCGAACGGATTCGCGTTCAAGTCCCTGTGGAACTACCCCAAGGGGTACGCTATGACGGCATTATGGGTGGAACTACGGCAGAGTCAGTCCAACGTACCACAGGATTAGCGGCTCCGGCTCCTTTACCAATGGCTCCTCGTCCCTATATTGCGAATCAACAGCCGAGTAGCAGTGGTGATGTCACTGGGAATAGCAATGCAGCGGCTCCTTCCGGTAGAAGTGCCCCCCGTATGAGAGGGACTAATCAGCCAACTTCTACTCAATCATCCGTAGCCGATAAGAAAGATGCTGCTTTAGCACCGACAACACTTCGAGTCACTAAGGTGTCAGGGAACTTGAACAGTGCGGAATTAGCGGCTCTACAGGCAAAATTAAATGCTGATCTGCAACAGTCACCCCTCAGTGGGAACTATCGCAACCTCCGAGGTAAAGTAGCGTTTGATCTCACCCTCGTTAACGGTTCCGTAACTCAAGTAATTTGGGATGATACCGCTTCTGATCTAAAAGATAACAACTTGTTACAGGAATTGCGGACATGGTTACTCAACTGGCAGGAAGGCAGTAGTAATGGCAAACTACAGGTGATTATTGAAGTCAATTAGATTTTCTAATTAGATTCTAATTAGATTTCAGTTAGATTCTGATCTTGACGGTACTTCTATAATCTGATCAATAATTTAATCAATCATCGCTCCTTGATCTCTTTGCAATTTTTGCTAGAGTTCGAGGGGCGACGGCTGTTAATCCTGTAAAAATAAGCATCTGCGCTATTTAGCTGGATCTGCCTAAGCATAAATATCTAAACTTTATACTTAGACTTAAGATACTGAAAATCTCCAAATTTAGAGGCTACAATATAGGCTCAAAGTATCCACTAAATCAGTCTATGGTTTTAATCAGTACAGACTGACTATTGAACCAAAAGTGATGAAGCCGAGAAATTTATTTGGAAATTTACTTATGTTTTCTCAATCTGTCTTCCCTAAAATTGCTAAGCCGCACGTTCCGTTACGGTTGCGTCATCTTATCCAGCACAGTGTAGTTTTAGGTTTAGCCTTAGGATTAAATTTAGGTAAAGACGTTAGACCAGTTACAGCGGACATTATGCCCAATGTGCCCAATTCAGGAAGTAATAGTGTGAGTAGCAGTACAGAAAAGCAAGAATTAGATCCTTCCTGTATTAGCTTACCGACCTATGGTGCGGATAGTTTACGCCTGATTTTTCGAGGTGATGACGAGAAATCCTTTGCTTTTCTAGCCGGATACCGAGGCGGCAGTCTCTTGTGGCAGCGGCGGTTCCCTTGGAATGAGAATGCTGGATTTCTAAATCCCGCCAAAACCGAGACCCAGTGCTACGAAAGTCAAATTAAAATTACTTCTCAATTACCATTTGCAGCTATGTCTGCGGTGCAGGTGTTCAGGTGGCAAGATCAGGAACTAAACTTGATTTCTACCCAAACCATTGATCCTTCCGCTGAAAATATCGAAAATCTGATTCGTTTAGCCGAAACTGGTGATGCCGCAAGTTTAGAACGCAATACCGAATCTAACCGATGGATTTTTTATCCTGCGCGATATATTACCGCCGAAAAAATGACCGAAGCTATTGAACGGGGACGCAAAGCCGCATGGGCAGAATATGGCAGTGGGAATGTCAGAGGTGCCGCCCAAAGATTAGAACTCATGTTTAACTTGACGGTACGTTTAGCGGAAGTGGTCGCCGCCCAAGGTGATGGTACAGGTGTGAACCAGTGGCTAAGTACGTGGCGCAAGATGGAAATGCCCACCACTGCCTATGTTTCCGCCTTAGCAGACTATGGTTATTTTCTCTATGACGGGGGACAAAATAAACCTGCGATTACAATTTTTCGGCGCTTGCTACGGCTTGACCCTGAGCAAACTCTCCTATATTTAAGGTTAGCTGATGCTCTGTGGCGCACCCAGCAAATTGAAAGCGCTCAACAAAATTATCAAATCTTTGCGGAACGAATGCGACGGGAAAACCGCTCTAGGGAGATTCCTAAGCGGGTTTTGGAGCGTCAATAATTTAAAGGGAATGCATAGGAATAAATCTTGCCCTCACCCCCCAACCCCCTCTCCCACTAAGGGAGAAGCAGGGTGGTTTCATTCTCGGGAGGCTTGTATCTCGGTGGTGCTAAATAGGGCAGGATGCTGAGTTCGTCCCGTAGCACTGTCTAGCCCTACCTCATCCTTTCCATTTTAGGACTACCTGTATCTCTAGACTACAGCCTGTCTCAGAAACGAAAAAATTAAAAAAATCTAAAATCAACCAAGATCTTACATTTTCTGCTTGTATTTCGTTCAGAGTAATGTGGCTAGAACATAGCCCCTTAAAACGTTTCCGAAAATGAAACCACCCTGCTCGGTCCCCCTTATCAAAGGGGGAAGGCAGAGAGAAAGCAGGTAATAAATAAAAAATACCCCCCTTAAGTAAGGGGGGCTAGGGGGAATCTACAGCACTGCGCCGCGTTGAATCTTAATCGGGGGGAGCAGATACATTTTCAGGAACTGCAAGCCGTTACCGATGTAATAGGGCAGTTTCCGTAAAGTCTTGACCCAGTTGGGGGCGCTAGAGTCAGCGATTTCGGCTAGTTTGGCGTTGTTTTCGACACATAGCTCTAAACAAGACCAGAACTGAGGGTTTTCCATGTCCAAAATCACGGGGAATGCCTTAGCAGCGTCACGGTTGGTGTCACGTAATACGGCGGTGACATAATCCAAGGTGTTCATGCCGAGCAACTCATAGAAGTCCTTGCGGTTGCAAACGTCATTGAGGTACATGGTGGCGAACACAGACAACAGGAAGAACCGTGACCATAACTCAGCCCGCCAACCTTGGATATATTCTTGGTTGGTCTTGAGCAAGAGGCTACAGAAGTCACCGTGACGGCTTTCGTCTTGACACCAGTTCTCAAAGAATTTGAAGATGGGATAAATCCGGTTTTTGGGATGAGCGGCTAAATGCTGGTGAATCTTGATATAACGCCAGTAACCGATTTTTTCTGATAAATAGGTGGCGTAGAAGATGAATTTAGGGGCAAAGTAGGTGTATTTCTTGGTTTTGGACAGGATCGACAAGTCTAGTTGCAGATCAAAGTCAGGCATGGCTTTGTTGAGGAAACCAGCGTGACGAGCTTCATCGCGGCTCATCAGGTTAAAGATTTCCGATACCAAAGGACTCTTATCCTTCATGCGGACGGCGATTTCTTTGTACAGCAAGAAGCCAGAAAACTCAGAAGTGCAAGAGCCTTCGAGGAATACCCGAAATGATTCTCTGGTGTGTTCGTCAATGTGATCCCAAGATTGGTTAAACTCGGCATCTCTGACAAAGTGTTTGCGGTTATAGTCTGCCTTGAATTCAGACAAAATCGCCTGAAAGTCTTTTTCAAGGTGGCTATAGTCGGCATTCGCCATAGCATCAAAGTCAGTGGTATAAAAACGGGGGGTGAGGATGGTTTCCCGTTTGCCAGTGCCATTGACCTTAGGCGCGGCGGTTTCTTTGGAGGGAGTAGCTACCATAGTTGGGTCAAAAGGGATATTTGTTTAGTGCCGTGTAACAGTTAAATAATATGGCGCTTATTCTAACACGTTGATTTGGGGCTGATGGTTGATCCGTTGCTGATCAGTGGCAAGTTGTGGCGAAATGTTGCTGATTGTAAATGAGTGTAAAGTTGCATTAGATCAAAAACATCAAATCCCCAACTCTTTAAAGCAATTGGGGACATTTAGTTGACTCACTTTACACCCAAGCATTGTTCTTGGCTCAATCTGGTTGAGATTTGGTTTAGCATTTTGGTTTGTAAGTTACCCAGAAGAGCTAATTTTACTAGCAAGGAACAACTCAACACTCACTTAGTTATTATCCTGAAGTCTACTAGAGTGATGTTAATTCCACAGCGTACCCACTACTCAGGGATAATGAAGCTATCTGAGACGAGGTCTTGGATTACTGGGTCTTTTGACAGGCTGACTTGGAGGAACAGTAGGAGTAGTAACAACATTAGGTAGACTATCTGCCCTCTTTCGACCTGTAGTAGTGGCACCCCTGATAATAGGTTTATTATTACCGCATTGGGAGCCACAAGGATGGTCTGGTGGATAAGTATTACAGCCCGCTAAACACATAGTTAGCTCATTGCTACGTTGAGCCGTGACTGGAAGAGAAACACTGAAAGTTGCCCCAGCAAATATAACTACTAGAGTTGACTTGAAACAGTTCATAGTTTTTATCTTGATGTGAAATACTATTTTAACTAGTAAACTTATGACATGATTAACCAAGTTAGTAGTTAGTTTACTGCAAATTAACGACAGACAATACCTAGTTTTTTCTTGAAAACTGACATTGCAAGGTAAAGATGTGTACAAAAGGGGCAAGTTGTGGCGAAATATTGCTAGTTATAACGAAAAAAATAATTTTGCTTCAAGAGGGAAAATAACTTATGAAAGACTTAAACGAAATTACCAATGGGAGGCAAATTAGACCAGTGCATCCAGGTGAGGTCATTGCAGATGTGCTTGATGATCTTGAAATCACTCAGACAAGTTTTGCCGAGATGCTTGGTGTATCCCGCCGTACTGTTAATCAAATCATTCAGGGGCGTAGACCAATCACGGTAGATATGGCGATTCGGATTGGTAAAACCCTGGGTAATGGTCCTCAACTCTGGCTAAATCTCCAGCAAAAAGTGGACTTGTGGGATGCTATGCAAGAGCATGAGGATGAGTACGAAAAGTTGCTAACGATTGCATAGACTAAATATTCCCAACTCTTTCAAGAAATTGGGGATATTTCCGCACACCGCACACTAAAGCACGACATCATCCAAAGGCAGCAAACCACGATCCACATCAGGAAATGCCTCATCAATATCTCCTAGTGTCTCTAGTACGGCTAGTAAAGATTTAGGACGAATCGGCTCAATAATCAGCCGCTCGCCCTCTTGTCGCAATAAAAACTCTTTACCAGATAAGTTAAGCTCTTGGGGTAGGGTCAGGATGTGATCTTTGCCCATTTTTACAACGAAAAACATGGTACACCTCTGGCATCCTTGCTCACATCCACTAGCCTACAGCTTTTCCTCTGTTTCGTCCTTTTTGCTGGCTTGACGTTTTTTGCGCCATTCGTTGATGCCCAGGGCTGTACCGACAAAAATCACGCCGTAGGTGGGGGCAAAGTCGAAGGGGACATACTGCACATCAAAGTCAGTGATCTTAAAAGATCCCTCGCTTCCATTGTTGGTTAGTGTGTATACTCGAAATACTAAGGTTTCTTCTGATTGTAAGGATACCAGTACATTACTTGACGGATTGTTAGGTTGGTCATCAATTGTAAATCGGGGTACTACATTACAGTTGTCGTAGCCGTCGTTACATATCGCTGCATTTTGATCGTAAGCACCTTGAGTGAAAACGCCAGCAAAGTCATCACCAGCTCCATCATTGCTAGAGTATGACCACTTGAAGTTGATACTTAGCATAGCATTAGTTGGTGCAGTCAGATACCAGTCAATGTAACTGATGTCTCCGGAACCATTAGCAGGTCCAAAAATGGTGGCAGTGGTCTCAGACAGGGTTGTGATGTCACCATTACTAGGATCGGAAGGGGGAGGAGTTACACCAGGTCCCCATACATTCCTTTGAAGATTGAATCCACCATTACTGTTGAAATTAAATCCTATAGCTTCAGCCCTACTCATCCAATCAAAACCACCCGCTAAAGCAATGGCAACACCAATGGTTCCACAAACACCACCTAATTTAGCTATTAACTTCAACGGTTTGAGGTTGTTCATTGTTTTGTGTTTAGTCTGGGGATATTTGCAGGCAAGTCGTTGATGTCCTAGTTTATAACCAAAAACCTAGCCATTGCTAGGCTGAGATAGTAAATGTCTCCTAGATAATAGTGAAAGTGTTTGTAACTTGCAATGGGTCTATGTAGTGAAATAGTTAGTTACTGGAGTAGTAACACCGCTTGGAGCAGTGCCAAAGAATCCGCTGATGTCAATTACCAAGTCACTAGCCGCACTAAAAGCTGCCGTACTATCATTTACTGATAGATAACTACGAGTACCAAACCTGAAAAATACTGCCTCACTTGCTCCCAAAGGTTGTGCCCCTGATGTTGATGAATCCTTATCTGCATAGGCATTGAGTGCAGCTATGGTTAAAGTAGTACCTGTTACTGTACCAGCATTAAACACGCTCAGCGGCAGACTCGGCAACTTAATGCGGTCACCTTGATTAAAGTTTAGATCACGGATGAAATCAGGGTTATCTACCAAAGACTCATTGAAGTTGTTATAACCAAAAAGATCTGATCCCGTACCACCAGTGAGGGAGTCGCGCCCCAGACCACCAATGATCAAATCATTACCAGCAGAACCATTGAGAGTATCATTACCGTCCAGTCCAAAGATTTGATCATTACCAGCACCACCGGTAAATGTGTCGTTACCAGATGTGCCATTATAAACAATTGAGCCACTATCATCATTGATGATTGTGCCAACTGCTGATGCTACAGCTATATTTGCTCCCGAAGCATTACTAAGATTGATTGTGAACACCTCATCTGACTCTACAGCAGTATCTCCAATAATTGGCGCGTTAATTACAATTGATGTTGCTCCAGCCGCAAAGGTAGCCACACCACTAATTGCAGTGTAGTCGCTGCCCGCAGTAGCTGTACCATCAGTAGTAGTATAGTCAACCGTAACTGGCTGACCCGCTTGGGAAGACAATTGCAAGCTGAAAGCTAGATTCCTTGTGCCACTGTTACCCTCAGCCACACTTGCCCCAACAATGCTAATCGTAGGTAACGCATCATTATCCAAAATCGTCGCCGTCACCGAACTAACCGCAGGTGCAATCGCCCCCTGAGGATTAGTGAAATTCACATTAAAGGTTTCGGTTTGTTCGTTGAAGTTGTCCCCTAAAACCTGCACAGTGAAAGTTTTAACCGTTTCACCAGCAGCAAAGGTGAGTACGCCAGAGGTGGCTGTATAGTCAAGCCCCCTATTTGCCGTAACATCCGCTGTGGCATAGTTGATACTAGCCGCTTGGGTCAAAGCTCCAGACAACCTGAGGGTAAACGTTAGATTCTGAGAAGTACCGCTATCTCCCTCAGTCACAGGCACTATAGAATCTACCGACAAAACTACATCATTGTCTCTATTGGTGACATCAACGTTAAAACTCGCGTTATTGTAGCTAGGATCATTACTGCTGGCATTGCCCGTGATCTTATAAGCCACATCACCATCAAGGATATTGTCATCCACACCCGTAATCGTAACGGTTTGTGCCTGGTCCCAATTACTAGCATTAAAGAACAGAGGCACAGAGGACACACTACCTTCATTAGGCTTAGAGCTACTCAACTGAATCACAACATTAGCATTTGGTTCAGTGGTCAGCTTGACCGTAAAAGTTGCTGTGTTACCAGCTTCTGTGGTAATCAAACCAGCTACTGGTACAACTTCCAAACCAGCCACTGCCCCTGAGGCTAAGTCCCGCAGAACATCCAGATCCTGTATATCACCGTTGTTTAACCCTGGGGTAGGTGTGCCATCATTTAATTCAATGCGGGGAGTTTGCCAGTTGCTTACAACATCACGGTGTTTAGAAAAGCTATCCCCAGTAAAATAAGCTGAATTAGAGCCGTTAGCTCCCGAATCCCAAACCAACTGAATTAACTCTAAATTCGTTGGCGTACCAGCCGTACTGGTTCCCCACCGGATAAAGTCCAAATAACCATTGTCAGTACCGCCACTATTACCATCGGCTCCAGGGGTATAGGCATACAGTGCCCCACCACTAGCTACCAGATTAGGTGTTGCCGCACTAGCCCCCAAGCCATCCGCCCCTACGGTCACTCCTGTACCTGGTGCTAAAATCATGCTCCAGTCATTGGTTCCATTCACAACCGTATCAGGAGTTACCCCCGTTGAGGACATGTAAACGGCGATAATTGTCCCCTTCGGTAAATTACTTAAATAAGCATCATTACCAAAAGTAAACACCGAGCCAGAATTAGACAATTGCCCTGAGACTATAGGGTTATTAGTAACCCGCAGCCCCCGCAGATCCAAGCCTGCCTTTAGTGTCAGGATTTCAAAAAAGTTGTTAGCCCCTTGAACCGCCGTAAACTCATTAAAAATCAAATCCCCTGCCGCTAAGCCTGCTTGCTCCACTGCCACAGGCTGCCCGTTAATCAGCGCAGTACCACTGTCATTCTGTGCCTTAATCGCTGCAATTTCCGCCGCGCTCAACTGCTGCCCCTGCACCAAAGCCGCAAATAATTCCCCTTCATCACCCGCTGCATCTTGGCTGTTGATCCGCGCATCAATACTATGACCAATTTCTTCCAGTAGTACTGCCACTAATCGAGACGGATCAGACCCTGTAACTAAAGCCTCAGATAAATAAATTTGATCATTACTTGCTGCATAAGCCCCTAATGTCCCCACCCCTAAGCCGCTGCCGACTACATTAATGTTGGCAATATGACGAAAATCTCCCGCTAACCACTCTAACCGGAGGGACTCAGCGGCGACAGCATCAAAACCAGCCCCGAAAACATTGCCAAACAATGCATCAAAACCGCCCTTGTTTTGGGCGATCGCCTGTAAATAACCTTGAGTAGCCTGAATAGCACTTCTGAAGGTATCAGTCAGACTTGGTTCATTGGCTTGTAAACCTATAATTGGGGCAAAATTAGGTGTAGACATAGGTTTATAACGGTGAAGGTTGGCAGCTAAATTTAGAGGATTAGGGCTTTAACTCGACGGAGGCTTTACACGAACAGATCCAAGGATAAATACTAGGATAAATATCAGAACAAATTTTACGAAGACGATTTCACGACAACAAACCGACAAATTTATGATGAAGCCTGACAAACTTATAGCAAATTTATAATAGGAACACCAAAATAATCTGGGCTAACACTAGCCTAAACCTTTCGCTGATAATTTTACAAGGAACTTTGCAAACAACTTTGCCAGCGACCTCGCAAACAGACTTTGCAAATATTTCAGCATGTGATTAAGACCACAGACAGGCAATGTACCACAACTAATAAATAGCTGAGTTAATTCTAGTGAATTAAGGTCGCCCTTAGCCAAAATTACAAACAAAATCAATCAATTGATCCAAATATTAACCAGAATTTCAATCAGAATTAAAACTCGCAATAACCCTGCTCAATTTCGATCCGGTCTAGAACTTTTAAACCACGGGGATCCGCAACGCGACGTAAGGTGGTCCGAGCATCGGCAACAACACTCAAGTCATCGTCATTCAAGGCATGAATCAGCGCATCCACAGCATCATGATAGAGATCATCCTGGTTATCAGCGCTTTGCAACAGACACATCAATAGCTTACCCAAAGCCCACGCACAATTAGCACGGACCGCTGACATTTTATCTTCGTTGAGTGCTTGGGTCACTGCGGCAATGGCTTTGATATCCCCTAACTGTCCCAAAGCACTGGCTGCCCATAACCTGACTGCGGGAATATCATAGGTTAAGGCATTGATCAGACAATCTAAGGCATCGGAGTCATGGCAAGTACCTAAAGCCCACACTACCCCTTTACGGACATAGCCGTTCCAGTCCTGGTGAAACTGTTGAATTAAAGGCTCGATGGCAACCTTGCTTTTGTTGCGCCCTAAGGCATAGGCAGCACTGACACGCACCAACGGACAATCATCGTTTAGTAATTGGATCAAACGGGGGATAGCACGAGCATCTTCTAGTTCGCAAAATACCCGCGCTGCCTGCATCCGCTCCATTGGCAAGTCTGACTGTAATAAAATCAGCATTTCCTCTGGATCGGGTAAAGGAATCTCCTCCTCTGCTGGTAGATCCAGAGGACTTAAAGGGGCATTACTAAGCTCGAACAAGTCGTCGTTGGTCGTGTCGCGCATTGTGATAAAACTTTCAGAATTCCGTAGACCAGATGTTGGACATCAACACCATTAAAGCTAAAACCCAAAACAAAAAACAAGCCAAAACTCAAAACAAAAACCAAAACAAAAAACAATCAAAACCTGTACCGTCTTCCAAGTTGAGCAGGTAACTAGGCGATTTACAACATTGTTATCATAGACCAGACTAGATTACTTTGTCTGTCCTATGTCTGTCTTAGCTAAGTCTGCCTTATCTAGAGGCTAATCTAGAGGCTGATTCAGGACTTACCGGAGACCCGCTCTTTTGATCGATGGTTGTTGGGGCTTAGGGGGTTTGTTTGTCTTATTAGCCACACGAATTACTTCTGCCCGATTTGCCTCTTGCCACCCTAAGCGCCCAAACATAAATTGACGTGGTGGTGCTTCACCCCATTGGGCAGTGAGGGTTCTGAGGACGTTTTCCTGTGCCCGATGAAATGTGCTGATGTCTCCATCACCTCGGTTGATCACCGCAAACCAGACTCGCCCATATTTTTGACTGGGAATTGTCCCCGCTAAGGCACTGACATCCGACAGCGTACCAGTTTTCAGCAATGCCCCCGAAGGTAAATTCCGAGATTGAATTGTGCCACAGTAACAGTCACTCATGGGCATCAAGTCCACCAAGGAAAAACCATCTATGGCGGCACGGTTTTGCATCGCCATGATCGTCGCCACCACTGCCCTAGGGGAAATCTGATTCTTTTGTCCCAACCCTGAGCCATTAATCAACCGGATTTCAGCGGGAGGCAGTTTGACAATTTTAGCGGCTCTAGCAGCAACAATAGGTCCGCCGCCCATTTCCTTGGCTAGGGTGTCCGCCATCGGATTGTTACTAAAAGTATTCATCTGATAGAGAATTTTCGCCAAAGGCAAAGACCGATAACGGATCAACTGCTGGGGCTTTTGATTGCCAATCACTTTAGGTAAATCTGCCAATTTAGGCACTCGCCGCACCTGTCCACTGACTTTAACTACGGGGCGGGCAGTATTACCGGGCATCCCCCGAAAAGAATCTTCTACATCTCCAGGCCAAGACTCACTATCCAAGACTGTCAGAAAACTATTGGCAGAGGGGTTAGTTTCCTCTTCAAAGTTCATATAAAACCGCCCAACGACGATCAGATCCCCCTGAACTTTGCGAATCCCCAACCGATTCAAACTATTGCCAACGATAATTCCATCTTCCGATACGAAGAAAGGATCGCCTCCCCCTTGAATGATCAAGTTACCTACCAAGGTATCTCCCGAACGCTTGCCACTCATGGATACAGTGGTCACAAAGCGGTGTTTTGGTCCCCAACGCTCCAGGGCGACCAAACTGGTGATCATTTTGGTCAGAGATGCTGCTGGCAAAGCTTCATCACTGAGACGCTCTGCCACCACCGTACCGTCATGGGACTGAATCCATACCCCTTGCCCTGCACCGGTGTAACCTGCTTGACGAATATCACTCATCATGTCGTCAATAGCGCGGGCAGCCACGGGATTAGGTTCCTGACGCGCTAGATCCAACTGTGCTAAAACCGGACGGTTCATTGTACTAAACGCCAGATTAACCAGCATTTGCGAAGTGGTGTTTACTTCGCGGGCGGTTGACCATTGCGTTGCTGCGGCTACTGTGAGTGCCCCTAACCAATTCCACATATTTGCGTCAGCTTAACCTAACTGGTGATGGATCGACTTCTGAAATTTTTGCCTTAAACCCTTCGATGATGGCTGCCCATAGATCAGCATGAGAATTCAGCACTAGAATATATCTACAGGTAGAAAATGGCAATCAGAAAAAGCTTTTGATTCTGAAACAAAATTTATAGTCAATCAAACTAAGAATGGCACGTTATTTGGGGTTATTGTCAGACAAGATGTCTGATCTACGAGCGATAAAGAAATGTGGAATGGACATCTTGTCCATTACTCTATCTCCTTTGCTGTGCCATCCTTAACTGAAATAACTACATATCAAAATTTATATCGAAACTGACTTTTTCACTTTTTCTGATATTTTTCTTGCAGAGATTTTTAGAGAACCGTCTTCCTTGGTTTATGACTATGAGTTCTACGGTAAGCCCTAATGAATGACTAATCCTTGGTTCGATTGAACAGGTGATTGCGCCATTCAACTAGTTAAATTCTACTGACATTTTTTGCCACTGGGACAGACTATAGGTCTTGAGTTGTAGGGCGTGGATTGCACCACTGTCAAGATGTTCTTGGATCGCACCATAAACTAGTTTGTGTTGCTTAATCATGGTGATCCCCTCAAATTCGGGGGCAATTACAAGAGCGGAAAAATGTTGTCCGTCGTGATTTGGATCTTGTACTTGTACTTTGGCATTAGGCAATGCTTGCAAAATTAGATTTTGGATTGTTTCAGGAGACATCATGATAATTTCTGTTGAGGAATTAACTTAAGAAAATTAGCCAGGAATTAGGGTCGGTAAATAGTGCCTACTGGCAATTAGGAGTAATTACTAGTACTAGGAATCAGCGGGGCAAATTACCCCAGTGGGGATCAGCCGTGCCGTCTGCCATAGCCACTGGTTATGACCGTACCCAATAGCCCCACATAATAGCTGTACAAAATAGCTGTACACAATGGACGATGCTTTGAGAACCAGTTTTAAGCTACAAGTAGTTACGGCAATTAATACAATGTATATAGTACTGTAAACAGATTGTAATAATTTACCGTCATGGGCTTAAGACCACTGCCTCAGCTTTGATGAAAATATACTAAAAACACAGTAAGAATGTAGTCAAAATACGCTGACTTACAAATGCACTGCATAAGCGTATGGCATAAACCTACTACACGAACGCACCTACTGAAAAATACAGTCACAACCTAAGGGATAACCTCAAACCAGTGATGTTCAAAAGAGATAATTCTAAAAATAGTTCTCAGAATAATTCTCCAGATCGTCCCAAGAAATGGGATCGGGAATTATGGGCGATCGCTGTGGTGTACTTTGTCCAAGGGGCAATGACTCTATCGAGTTTCGCGGTGAGTTTTTTCCTGAAGGATGAATTACATCTCGGTCCGGCGGAGGTGGCTTCTCTGGTGGGGATTGCCATGATTCCTTGGACGGTCAAGCCGCTCTATGGCATGATTTCCGACAGCTTGCCAATTTTTGGTTATCGTCGTCGTCCCTATTTATTGCTGGCGGCGGTGTTGGGGGTTAGTGCTTGGCTGGGGATGGCATTCGGGGTTAATGATACTTTTTGGGCAATTACCGCAATCACAGCAGGATCTTTGTCGGTGGCTTGCTCTGATGCCATTACCGATGCCCTGGTGGTGGCAAGGGCGCGGCTGGAACCCGACGGTGATGCAGGTAATTTACAGTCGTTTACTTGGATGGCTATTTCCATTGGTGGGATTGTCGCGTCTTATCTCAGCGGTTACTTAATCGAACACGTTGGCATTAGAAATGTGTTTGCGCTGACGGCATTGTTACCCCTAGTGGCGGGTTTGGCTACGTTTGCCATCAGTGACTATCCCATGAGCCACCTCAATCCGGTAATGACTGGTGATGCCGCAACGGATCAAAAAGCTTCATCACGGCTCATGGCGACGATCAAAACCAATCTGGGACAGTTTAAGCAAGCTTTCACTAATAAGGCGATTTTGTTGCCTGCTGCATTTATTTTCCTATGGCAGGCTAGCCCAGGGGCTGATACAGCGTTCTTTTACTTTTCGACTAACGAATTACACTTTAATCCTGAATTTTTAGGCACAGTAAAATTTGTCACCAGTTGGGCAGGGCTGTTGGGGGTATGGATGTTCCAGCGCTTCCTTAAAGGTGTGCCCATGCGCAAATTATTTTTTTGGACAATTTCCATCTCAACTCTGCTGGGGCTAACCAGTTTGATCCTAATCACCCACTGGAATCGTAAGTTGGGGATCAGTGACCAGTGGTTTAGTCTAGGGGATAGTTTAGTATTAACTATTGCAGGGCGTATTGCCTACATGCCAATTTTGGTCTTAGCGGCTCGGTTATGTCCTGAAGGCATTGAGGCGACATTGTTTGCGGTTTTAATGTCCGTACTTAATATTGCGGCGTTGTCTTCTTACCAGTTGGGGGCACTGCTCACCCATTGGTTTGGTGTGACTGAGACTAATTTCGATAATCTGGCGCTGCTGGTAACGGTGACTAATCTTTCTAGTCTGTTGCCGCTACCGTTTTTACGCTGGTTGCCCGATGAGTCCTCTGTGCCTCAAGCCGTTGATTCTCAACCAACACCATTGGGGGATCAGTTAGCTAGTCTGGCGGTGCATCAGTCCGCTAACCAATCCACTACCCATCAGTCAACTCCTGTTCCTTCTACTAATTCTTCAATTTCTTGATTCTTCAATTTCTTAGTCACCTTACGATTTAGCGAAATTATCCATGTCACTTGAGTTATTTTCACTCGAAACCATCCAAGAATTGGCGCATCAGTATGGCTATGGACTCGTCTTTTTCGGCATCATGTTGGAAAATGCCGGAATTCCTTTACCCGGAGAAACGATTACATTAGTGGGTGGGTTCTTGGCGGGTAGTGGCGAGTTAAATTACTCTCTGGTGCTGACTAGTGCTGTGGGGGGGGCAATTTTGGGCGATAGTTTTGGCTATTGGCTGGGGCGTTGGGGCGGTATGGGGGCGCTGGAAAAAATCGGTAAAGTCTTTAGGCTACCTCTTGAGGAATTGGAAGAAGCGCGAGAAAAGTTTCGGGGTAGTGCGGAGCGGGCGGTATTTTTTGGGCGGTTTATTGCGGTGTTGCGGATTTTTGCTGGTCCTATGGCAGGAATTTCGGGGATGCCTTACGGACGCTTTTTGCTGTTCAATGCTTTGGGGGCTTTGCTGTGGGGCACTATCATGGTGACTGTGGCATATTTTGCGGGGCGGTTTATTCCCCTAGCCACTTTGGTAACTTTGGTGGTGCGAATTGGTTTGGTTGGTTTGGGTTTGGTGGCGCTGTGGTTTGGGGGTAGTTGGTTATATAAGAAGTTCCTCAATCGTCAAGCGGTTCAGGTTGAGTTAGGTTCTAGTTTAGATCAGGATTTGGAGCAGTTGGATCAGAAGGAAATGGTGAAGAAGTAGACGATATGTTAAAGCAACTAACTCTAAAAAACTGGAAAAGCTTTGATCAAGCTGTAGTTTATTTTGACCCCCTGACAGTTTTGATTGGTACTAATGGTAGTGGTAAATCTAACTTGATTGAAGCCCTAGATTTTTTGCAGAGAATTGCTTCAGGGATTGATGTTCGTACTGCTATTGAAGGTGGTAGAGAGTTAGTAGGAATTCGAGGTGGTATTGATAAATTAGCTCGTCTCAAAGATCAGCCTATCGGATTAGAACTATTAGTTAATCTAGATGAAAATCTTGATTATTTGTACATAATTGAAATTGAGATCAAGACAAAAAATAATTCTATTAGAAATATCAGTAGCACAGAACGAGGTTTTTTAATTAATATCGCAACTGGTTCAGATATATGTAATTTTCGTCTTAGTCATGGTTTGACAGACAAGTCTATTGAACTAATCAACTCAGGACTACCCACACCTGTTAATTTTGAAAATGGCATCTTCTCTATTAGCAATGACGCGCTCAATGAATCATTGAATTTATTTCCTCAAAGCATAGTTGGCAATAATGACGAACTTTCTGATTCAGATGCGCCAATATCTAACCTAGATAAATTTCTTGATGCGAGACTGAAATTATCTCGTCATGTAGCTGAGAAGATCAAAAATATATTTATCCTTGATCCCATACCTAAAAATATGCGCGGCTACTCAGCTTTAAGCGAAGATTTAAATTCTGATGCTTCAAATATTGCTGGGGTTTTAGCAGCACTTCAAGCACCACAAAAAACAGAGGTAATTAATAAATTAACTGAATACTTAAAACGCTTACCTGAAGGCGATATTAAATCTGTGGGCGTTGACACTGTAGGTAGGTTAAAAGTTGATGCCATGCTTTACTGTGAAGAACAATGGCACAATGATCCAACTCAAATTACAACCATTGATGCTCGCAGTATGTCTGATGGCACATTAAGATTTTTAGCTATTATGACGGCGTTACTGACTCGCCCTGAACATAGCCAAATTGTGATCGAAGAAATCGATAATGGACTGCATCCTTCCCGTGCCATTGTCTTAGTGAAAATGATTAATGAAATTAGTCATGATCGTCATATTGATGTGCTTATTACCACCCATAATCCTGCACTACTGGATGCTTTTGGCACAGAAATCATGCCATTTGTGACTATTGCTCATCGTGATCCCGTAACTGGTGCAAGCGAATTATCACTATTAGAAGACATGGATAATTTAGCCTTAATTTTAGCACGTGGTAGTCTGGGTAATCTAACTACTAAAGGTGAGCTAGAAAAAGAATTACATAAAGCTTAGTTACTCCATAACCTACTTCAAAAGATGCAGCAAGTAATTATTATTGACACTTCTATTTTGTGTGTTTATCTGGAAGTTCCTGGTAAAGAAATCGTTGGTAAAGATGATGATAAATGGGATAAGCAAAGGGTTGATCAGTACTTAGATGAACGGATTAAGCATAAAGCACAGTTTATTGTTCCCGTAGCAGCAATTATAGAGACTGGTAATCATATTGCGCAAGCGAATCACCAAAGATTTGTAACAGCTAATAGATTCGCTAATTTACTAATTCAAATGGCAAACCGAGAAATGCCGTGGGAGATTTTTACTGAACAAGAATATCAACTAATTTGGAGTGAAACCCAAATCAAACAATTAGCTACTGAATGGCCCAAACTAGCTGAAGCAAGATTATCTTTAGCTGATTTCACGATTAAAGAGATTGCTAACCTCTATCATAATTTAAACCCAAAAAAATTTACCGTAGAAATATTTACCGCTGATCAGGGATTAAAATCCTATGAACCAACTGTAATAAGTACTCCTAAATACCCCCAACCTCGCCGGAGAAAATAAAATACCCTATTGTTTGCGGTAATATATTTGATTGATAGGCACTACTCAAACATGGTTCAACTAATCATGGTCAATTAGCGCATCATCCATGATTAATAAGGATTCGGTGTTTAATGCTAGTAATAGATATATCTTTAACCATCCCTCAAATCCCATCGCATTTCACGCCGCATTTAAACTGCCACTAAATAGCATCGACGTAATTAAATCTTTGCTCTTCTTCCGTCTTCCTGAAATTATATTTGTTTCGATTCAAAGAGAGACACTTCTGTAACTGAAACCTTGTCATCGAAAGCATTAAGCTGTCTTGAAATTATTTCCAATTATAATTTTGGTTACACTGATTAGTTACAGAGGGGCAGCTATTCCCAAACTATCCAGCCAATTATGCAAAATAAACAAGCTCCATTTCATATACCAAGACTGTAACGGCACTTGGGGGATTTTAGGGATGGACATTTGCCCTTGCCACTGACCATTCAACCAATTAGCTAAAGGGAAAATAAACCCATGTTTTGGCTGTTGGATGACTTGCATTGGTAGTTCAGGTATGGCTTTGGTCAAAACATCCTTATGCCCCATAAATCGGAGATGGTGTGGAATCTGTTCCACCGTCTGTATAAAAGTCTGGTCTAAAAATGGGACACGCAATTCCAAACCCCAGCGCATACTCATCACATCACCATCCCGTAGTAATTGATTACGCATATAATGCTGCCTTTCTAGGGTGCTAACTTCTTCCATCAGTGATGACAGTGATAAATCAGATGGCGACTCAGAATCATTACCACTACGCCAAAGCTGATTTGTTTTCTGTTCATAGGCGATTGCCACCGCTGCCCCATCAAAACCATAGTGGTACAAAATTTGACGAATCATGCCATTGGGAAATACGCCCCGCACTGCCCGATAAGCGTCATACACCATTGGCTGAGACGCAGTTAATAAGTCCAATAGCCGCTGATAACGACTGGGGAAATAATGACCTAAATTACGAGCTTGCAATAGTTTCTTACCCTGTTGCAAAGCAAAACGCCCCTTGCGCAACCTCTGACATAAATGCAAGAGTTGGGGCACTAAACGAAAACTCTGGTAACTGCCAAACAGTTCATCTGCCCCCAAACCTGACAGAACCACTTTGGCTCCATTTTCGTGAGCTAGGCGCGACACAAAATAAGTATTAAAACCATCAATACTGGGTTGATCTACGGCATCTAAAAACTGAGTCAAACCTGCTATAAAAAGGTCCGGTGTAACTCGCAATGTGTGATGTTTTGCCCCAAATTTCTGCGCCACCAAACGGGCTAATGTACCCTCATCATAGGCGGTGTCGTCAAACGTAATCGAGTAAGTATTAACGGCGGTATGTTCTTGGGTTGCTAAAGCCAGTAACGATGTAGAGTCAATCCCCCCACTCAAAAACAATCCCACTGGCACATCACTAATCAAATGGCGCTGTACTGCTCCTACAAGACTTTCGCGCACCAATGCACTGGCTTCTTGGGGACTGGACAAGGGTAATTTATGTAAACCATTCCTCCCCAGATGTCGATTTACATAACTACCTTGATTGATTTGCGGCGCAGCCTCACCTTGGCGCTGCCAATGCAGAAACGTTCCAGCATTCAACATCTGCACCCCCGCAATCATCGTCAGGGGTTCCGGTACTGAACCAGTGAGTAAATAACCATATAAACCCAGGGGATCAATTTTCTTTGTGGTAAGTCCAGCATAAATCAGGGGCTTTATCTCAGAGGCAAAAGCTAAGCCGGTGGGGGTCACCACATAATACAAAGGCTTAATACCTGAAACGTCCCTAGCGATCAAACAGGACTGCTCTTGATTGTCCCAAATGGCAAAAGCAAACATACCCTGCAATAAGTCTAGGCAGTCTAACTGTTTTTGCTCATAGAGTCGCAATAACACCTCCGTATCGGAGCCAGAACGAAACTTGATCCCCTGGGCTTCTAAGTCCCGACGTAGTACCGGAAAATTATAAATCTCACCATTGAAAACGAGGGCATAGCGACCATCATCACTTAACATCGGCTGATTAGCCAGGGGCGACAAATCCTGAATTGCCAAACGAGTATGAACCAGTAAAGCATTCTGAGCAGGGCTGATAAAATGACCTTGGCTATCCGGTCCGCGATGGGCTAAGCGATGGGTAAAACTAGCTTTGATCTCCTGACAGTAGTCATGGGAAAAGGGGCGAACTGATAACAATCCTGCAAGTCCGCACATAGATCACCATAAATTTGCATGTTGCCAACAGTGATTATTAAGTAATAATCAACTCAAATGCAAGTTAGAAAGTGTTAGTTCAGCCATTCCACCTAAACCATTGAGCTTAAGCCAGCATAGGTTATGGTATTTGATTTGTAAAATAGGATTATTCCAATAATTATAATAATTACAAGACACTTACCAAATATTCGCTAAGTATTCACTAAACACCCGACCAGTGGTGACAGAATCTAGTTATCATCACGCAAATGTCATTGAAAACCGTTGTAGCTAGTCTTCAATAAAATCAATAGAGACAAAAGTTTCCTGTGGCAGGAGCAGAATCTGGGAATAAATTAACTTTCCTTCAAGGCTATAACGATTCACAGCCACACCTAGGGGACGGGGTAGCTGAGCACCATAACACTCCACATAGTAGTAATAAACTTGCTTGGCGGCTCGTACCACCATAGGATCGATCCTTGGTTTATTGGTCGCTGGCTCCGACATCTTGTCAAAGATTTCGACTCGCTTAGTAGCAGCGTATGTCACAGTGTCATCCGTCCATAATTCACTAGTATGTGCTAACCAACTCTGTAAAAAAATTGCCTAGAAAATGCCCCAGTTGTGACCTAAGAATGATACAAGATTGCGGAAACGTCAATGGCTGGGAACAAAACGTCACTGCAAAGCCCAAAACAGTCATGGATCACGGGCGGCGATCAGCTATCTAAGAGACGAAGATCACCCTCATCACAGCAGTGATAGATCTAGTCTGGAGCTTGTAGTTAATAGCTTGACCAGATTCAATCTGCTAGACAGTGATGTGGATCTCGTTTTATTACATGGCACGATCTGGGGTTGGATTATACACTAAGTTCCTTCCAAACTAGCAAGCTTGATCCGAAATAGTTTTGAGTAAAACACTTGGGGAAAATCTGTTATGCCTTTGCTCTGAATGCCATTGACCACCTCAATCAGGTAGCTCACAAATTCAGAGTTTTCCATCGTGATCTCATAGTTCATGTCATCTTCGCCACTGAACATCACCCGACATAGGGTCAAGTCAGAGGGTAAGTTAGCCACACGCCACACCGCCTGATAGGAGACTGGGGTACTGCCTTCAATGGCTCTTTCTCCAGTGAGTTCCCCTTGCTTATATAAGGATATAGCGTAGGGCAAGATTTGGCGGCGGTTGGGTTCTCGGTAGTAGGGCATGTAAATTGCCACTTCTTGGGGAGGAGCCGCTTTGAGTTCTATAGGCATAAAAACTTCTGGTCAATAGCTATAAGCCATGATAGATGGGCTGGTTTCGGTTAGATGCTATCATTGACCGCTACTTAGAGCAAATCTTTAAGGCAAATCTATCTTCCTCGGCGCTTGAGTTGGGTTTCAAGTTAGCTTTCCGTTAGGAGCCATTGCCAATCAAGATAAAGGCTGCCCAATAGTAGGGATGGTTTTGGAGGGTTAAAATGCCTTTACTATTTCTTCTGCGGATCATTTGGATTTGAGCTTGGCGTAGGGATTCAGCACTGCGGAATTGATTGCGGTTCAGTTGCTGGTAAAAATCCTGCATTAGCTCGCTGGTTTTTTGATCATTGATCTCCCATAGAGTCGCCACCACTGAGCGCACCTTGGCTTTTTGCAGTTGATAACCAAACCCAATAATTTCAATGCCGCTGCTGAGTTCCCCCCCTAAGGCAGTTTGACAAGCACTAAATACCATCAAATCTACTTGGGGCAGTTGCCAGTTTTTGACTTCGTTTAAGCTGATAAATTCATTATTGTTGAGCAAAATAAATGACTCAGCCGGAGACTGACTCACCAGTTTGGCATGGGTTGCCAGATGAATCAGGTTATAGGGCTGTAGGGCTTGGTTACTCAGTTTGGCGCGGTTGAAGTCATTCCCCGTCAAAGCAGTGGTCTGGGGTAATGCCTGTTGGACAGTCTGGATTTCCTGATTGACAGCGGGTAATGCCCCAAATTGAAATCCCCGCGCTCCAATGTTAATGCGACTGTTATCGTCAGTAAACCCAGCAACCAAAGCCCGAGGCGCTCGTGTGGGTCGTGGGGATATGTCCATCAAATTGAGCGCCGTCAGATAATTGATGCGATATTTTTCTGTCAGCCAATGCTGTCCGTCATACAGGGCACTTAAGGGGATATAACGCATTTGTCCATCGGGGGCATAGAGGAGGTTTTGCACCTGTGCCTGGGTCAAATCTGCTGTAATGGGGGCAATGAGCCATTGATATAATTTGCGTCCGCTCTGTCTGACATCCCACGAAGTATAGTCAAGGAGATCCGCACGAAAATCTTGGATCAATTTCTCGAAGTCTTGACGCTTGACTGGGACAGTGCGCCGCACCGGAGGCTGATTAGGGAAGAAAACCAATAGTTCCAACCGATCTTCCAGCACTAGGGGATAAAACAACGCAGTGGGTTCCCTCAGTTTCTGTAACCGTTCCTGAATATGGCGATAGGCGGGTAGGCTCAAATTCATGGCTGATCCATGATCTTTTAATTCCTTGAGCCATTGTGCAATTTGTGGTTGCTGTAGGAATTGCGCCACTGTCCAAAACGGCTCTGTCATAGCGGCGAATCTTGGTAGCTCTTGAATATAGGCTGTTATAATTGCTTGCTCCTGTGGCAGCAGCGGCACACCCAGTGCAGTACGCTCGTTCCCCGTAGCCTCTTGAAAAAAGTCCTGTAATTCCTGCACCCGCAGCAAATCTAAAACCTCTAAAGCCTCCACATTGCGGTCCTGTTGTAGCAGCAGATCCGCTAACACACGATATTTAGAAGATACGGTAGTTAAATAGCGTTGACGATCTTCGTCACTTAAACTACTCAAGTCCTGTCGGATCGACTCAGTTAAATTAATTGACTGTTTATAGAAAGCAATTGCCAACAATGGATCTGTCTTCCTATGTAGTTTGGCGATGGTTTCCCACATGTCAGCTTGACGAATCGGGTCAACCCTGCCCTGGCGTAGTGCCATTGCCTTGGCATACCAGCGATGGGCGATCAGAGGCATTCCCGTTTGTAAATAAATCTCTCCAATTTTGGCGCGAGTTAGGGATTCAGATATTTGGTCATTGAGAGACAGGTTGATTACTAAAGCCTGATCCAGAACTGCTCGTGCCTTGGGGTACTGTTGCGTATCGAAGTAGAGGAAGCCCACGGTCCGCAGAGATGTGGCTTCTCCCCGCCGGTCACCATTTTGGCGCTTGATTGCTAGAGATTCTTGGAGCACCTCCAGCGCTTGGTCATATTTTCTTGACCGCAGATACACGGTCCCCAAATTATTTAAAGCCAGAGATTCAGTCCGTGAGTTCCCCATCTGACGAGCATCTGCTAGGGCACGTCGATACATAGCAGCCGATTGTTCAAATTGCCCCAGATGACGATACAACACCCCCTGATTGAGCCACACCGCAGCCAGATGAGGCTTGGACTGAATTTCACTGAAAATATCCGCCGCTTGCTGATATAGACGGAGTGCCTCAGCATACCGCCCCAAGAGGCGATAGTTTAAAGCCAAATTCATTGACGCGATCCCTTGGCGATAACGATTCTGGTGTTGTTTTGCTAGGGTCAGATTAGTTTGGTAGTACTGCTCAGCGTCACCATAGTTCCCCACGTCTTGGCTCAAGTGACCTAAACCATTTTGTCCATCCGCAACCAGGGTCCATTCCTCTGCAACCGTTCCTATCTGGATAACCTGGGTAAACTTCTCTCTAGCATCCCTGAGCTTACCCAGGAGCCGATCAATTTCAGCCATGCCAAATAGGATTCTGCCCTGTAATATATCCCCGCGTCTCCCCCATTCCTGATGCAAACTTACTAAGCGTTGTGCTTCGGCATAGTGACTCTGAGCTAGAGGTAAATTATTTTGTGAACGATGGTTGTCACCCAAAGCATTCAGGGCACTAGCTAACAACCAAGGATCTTGATGCTCTGTACCTAAATTCTGAGCTTTGTCATAAAATTGCCGCCCTAAATCATATTTACCAAACTGTGTCTGCACCTCACCACTGAGTAAGTAAACTCCACCCAAAGTTCGGACGCTGTCAGGGGACACCGAACGGTTCGCCTTACCCAGTCTGACCTGCTCTTCTAGGGGGACAATTATCTTCTCTAAGATCACCCATGCCCGACTAAACTCCCCACGTTTAACTAAATCGTGACTTTGGCTCACCATTGCCCCCAGATCAGCCGCCAGATCAGAAGTGGGTAGTGGTTGATTCCCCTGCGCTACCGATGCTTTCTCAGGGACTGCCACCGCAGAGGACGGCATGATCAGCCCCATCACCAAGACCAAGAACAGTATAATCGGCATATATCTGGGTCAAACAGTTATCTAAGAAAGTTATCTGACTGGATTCTGCTGTAAGTATTTCGCTCTCTGTTGCGCTCGAATACAATCGAATATTTTTTGCAAATATTTTCTCGAACACATTCGCTCTAGATCATGTTATCTAAATAATTTTTTTGGAATATTACAGTTTTTTAATAAAAATTGTCCCATTACATCAGAATATGATAGTTTCATATCGCTGATGAGTGATCCATATCACTCCAAATGATGCAAGCTTTACAAAAAATTGACCAAAGGTTCTGCTAGAGTCAGAATAAGAGTTGAGGCTGTGTCATTGGCTCTATCGTTGTTTCGGGACGCGAGCTAAGCAAACGGGGCACACCCCAGCACTGAGTTACCTCTTCTTGGTCATTTCTTCGCGATTAGGCTCTGGAGTCTGATTGTTATCTCCTACACTTTCCTGTCTACGTTGTGAATTCAAGAGGCAAACCTGTGACTATCAATCAAGAAACCACAATCAATCAGCAAAATAGTGAACTTAGCGAATATGTCGCCCATCTTCAGTTGCACATGGCTTTACAGGCACGTAATTTGGTCCCTGCCCTGAGTAATGGTCGTCATATTGCTGATAGCCGTAGTCAATTGCTGCATCAAACCCAAGCAGAGTTTGAAAAGCTGGTTTCTCGCTTGTAAGTTCTGTGTAGGGTAAATCTTTAGAATCGGCTCTAGAACATACGGTTCTAAATGGCTTTTTCTCTAAACATTTTTTGCCGCAGAAGTATTTAATGAGTAAACAAAACCTAACAGGAGACTGGATATGAACCTTAAGGAAAATATCATAGCTCCAGTGGATTAGGTAGTAGTGGAATTAGGGCACGTTTTTGTTGACGTGCCCTAATTTTTCTGATTCTAATTCGCCTTAATTCCCATCCTCAAATCTACCGGCTTTCACCGCAGCAGCCAGAGAACGCAACAACTCCGCTGTAGTCTCAAAATCAACACAGCCATCAGTAATACTCTGACCGTAAACCAGTTGCAAACTAATTTTCTCAGTGTCTTTATCCTTCGGTAAATTCTGTTTGCCTGCCACTAAATGACTTTCCAGCATCACACCCACTAGGTATTCAGAACCCTCGCGAATCTGTTCGCAAATATTTGCCATCACCTTCGGCTGATTCTTATAGTCCTGACCGCTGTTGTCATGGCTACAGTCCACCATCATATAGGGCAACACATGACGGGCTTGCAGACGATGGGCAAACTGCTCAATGTGATTCTTATCGTAATTTGGTCCAGACTTGCCACCGCGCAAAACTAAGTGACCATCCAGATTCCCCGTTGTTGTCACCACACTCACAATGCCCTCATTGTTTACCCCTAGAAAACGGTGGGGCTGCCGTGCCGACAACATGGCATTAATCGCCACATCAATACTGCCATCAGTACCATTTTTGAATCCCACAGGCATCGACAAACCCGAAGACATTTCACGGTGAGTTTGGCTTTCGGTGGTCCGTGCGCCGATCGCCGTCCATGAAATCAGATCCGCTAAATATTGGGGCACAATGGGATCAAGTAATTCCGTAGCAGCAGGTAAGCCCAGCTTAGCAATCTCTAGCAAAATGCCCCTAGCTAAGCGCAAACCGTAATTAATATCAAAAGTGCCATTGAGATGGGGGTCATTAATTAACCCTTTCCAGCCCACCGTAGTGCGGGGTTTTTCAAAATAAACGCGCATGACTATTTCTAAATCATGGCTGAGTTCTTGGCGCAGATGAGCTAACTTAGTCGCATATTCCTTGGCAGCACTAACGTCATGGATGGAGCAAGGACCCACCACCACTAACAAACGGCGATCCTGTCCATTGAGAATTTGCCGAATATTTTCCCGTGCATTGGCAATGCTCTGGGCTACTTCAGGGGTAACCGGCAGAGCCGACTTGACTTCATTAGGAGTAGATAGGGGCAAGGTTTCAACTACGTGGAGATCACTAAGTTTGGCGGAAGTACTGATTTGACTATTCATTAGAGTTAAAAGATGAGTAGATAAGAAATCGCTCAGACAAATTAAGACAACTTAAGACAACAAAAGAGTCCTAACCCATAGGCTCTATTCACAATTTTAGGCGAAGAAACTAGGATTATGGGTCCAACTATGACCCAACTTAATCAAAATATGTCCTAGTGAAGTCCTGGTTATGGCGTTTGTGTGTCAGGGGGCGTAAGTCTTGAAAAATATCCTCTAGGCTTCACATTTACCTCGATATATTTTATTGATTAATCATTTTAGCGAGCAATTTATTACGACTAATTGGTATTAAACCCGAAAATCAGTCCCCATTTATCTGATCAGATTTCTCGAATAAAATTCCCTTAATAAAATCTCCTTAATAAAATAATAGAAAAATACAGAAAAACAAAGATCCCCGACTTCCAAAGAACGTCGAGGACCCATTGTAGATTTAACTTGACTTGAGATCAGATTCAGAAATAGTGAAAGATTCAGATTATTTCTCGGACTCAGGACGAGGCTTAATTTGTTCGGCTTCAGGGCAGTCGTCAGAAACTAAAATTTCACTCGATGACACATTACCTTTAGGTACAGATGAAAGTCTTTGAGTTACCGCACCAATACTCTCTAAACGCACCATCTCCTCCCAAGAACACACCTCATCCTCATCCTCGGTTTCGTAACGAATTGTAACTACGTCACCTTCAATGTCGAGAATTTTTGCCCGTTCCAGCCAGCGACCTTGGTCTCTCAGATAAATCCACACATCGCTCTTGGCTTCACATAGTTGGTAAATCTTGCGATGGAGCATTCGCTTCGTTCCTCTGAGTCAGGGTTTAGTCTTTGGGGTCCATGAACACTTAGAATATAGCCCAGTCTACATGATACCCCTAAGCCTGATTATATCGTAATCCCTAGGACACGAAATGATTTTATGCCGTTAATCTCTAATTATTAGTGTTTACTACTAGTTGCCGTATTAGTTAACGTCACTGAGTTGATGCGCTTCGATAAATAACCATTAAAATCATAAAGCTAAAGTCACTGAGCTAACTATGGAACGTCTTATCTCCATTTTGCCTGAACCTTGGCGACCCCTGAGCCAACGCCTTGACCTGTGGCTAGGTGCGCTGCTGAGTTGTCTGATTGGCATTAACACGACCCTTGTGTGGCGCTTAAGTCAAAATAATGATGAAATTGCGATTCAAACCCTGAGTTGGTTGGTGGTGGGTTTGTTGATCTGGCGCAAACGGTGTGAAATTAAGTTTGCTACCAGTCCAGGGGCAATGGTCATCGGCGTACTTTGCCTGAGTTGGGTTTTCGTCAAAAGTACCACAGTCACCCGCTATGAGGATATGTTGTTTATCCTTACGCCCCTCCTGTCACTGGTCGGGGTCATCCTGATTGGATGCGGGTTCAAGGGACTACGACCATTTTGGGGTGAGTTGCTGCTAGCTGGCACTTTGGGCATACCCACTGCCTTTGTCTCTGAGGCAATTGAGCGGGTGATTCCCATCAACATGTTAACGGCTAAATTTGCCAATATGGTCCTGTGGTATGGTGGCTTACCCGTACAACAAGAAGGGGTTTTTATTGCGGTTAAAGGAGGGGTTGGGGTCATGGTGGCGCGGGGTTGTGCTGGCTTACCACCGATCTTCCTATTGTTGCGAATTACCTTGATGTTTGTGCTGGTATTTCCCGAAATGTGGCGCAGTCTCAAGATATTATTGCCTGTCGCTACATTTATCGCTTTCATGAGTAATTCAGTACGGGTAGCGTTGCTGGTCCTAGTGGCTAGCAACCAAACTGCCTTTGACTACTGGCACGATGGGGAAGGCTCCCAATGGTTTGCGGTGGTGATGGTGCTGGTGTTTTTACTGTTTTGCAATTGGCTTTTGGGCTGGGTAGAACAACAGGCAAGCTTAGAACCTTTAGAACCTAGTGTGGCAGACTACGCAGATTATGACGAGTTGGCAATGGAGGGCATGGAAGATCCGAATCCTACCGTTGCTACCAATCCATCACGTAATCCATTCTTTGAGGAGCAAGACATTGACTAGCCCTGATTTTGACCCACTAACCTCAGAATCCTCAGCCCCAGAAACACCGATTACGATGGCGGATTCGTCTCCTAAGCTAACCCAAGATGATTTAATTCAGGATGATGCAATCCAAACTGATTCGAGGCAAGGGGCAACCATCACGGAAACGGTGGCTCAGCCGTCCATTCTGCTAGATGCTCAGGAGTATATCCCTGAAATTCCCCACCATAAAGGACGCTGGTTGATTGTCATTGCCTTTACTGGGATTAACTTGTTACTTTTAGTGCGGACAGTTTTTGATCCGAGTGTTGGTAAGCCGCTCCCTTTTCAGTTCCCTAAGAGTATTGATCTAGCCACTGCCACTCTGATTAAAGAAGAAGCTTTTACCGATGCTCCTAGCACACGCATGGCGAGTCAGGTCCGCTCCAATACTGCCCATCGTTATGTCTATCAAACTAGAGCATCAGGAAATAATCCTCAAAGAGAAGTCACCATCGATGTACGTTATCTCATCCGTACCAGTGGTAATGTGCCGATTTTGAGTATGGACTATGGCAAAATTGGGCTAAAAGAAGATGACTTCCAAAAAGACCTGCGTTCTGTTCCTAATGTAGGATATTACACGTTTTTCCAGACTAGTGATCGGGCGTATCTCAGTGCTTGCATTAACCCCAGGGGCATTACCACTGTTACCACAGAGCAGTTTGATGAAAATCTCAGTGCCTTTGCCATGAAACCCGAAATTTTAACCAGTTGGCTACTGGGGCAGACTGACATTAAAGATCGCCGCTGTCTGTGGACCCAAATTTCTACCCCAGTGGATGCCACAACATTACAAGATGCCCAAGCCCTAGAGCGCACCCGTGACCAACTAAAAACAGTTTGGCTAGATTGGGAGCGCTGGTGGCAAGGTAAATTCCCACGGGGTTAACCCTGGTCTAGATTCTGATTAGATCCTTTTAGATACTTATTCCCAAACTTTTCCCATCCTGACTTCGCCCTATCTAATTATGATTCAAGGGTAATAGCGCAATTATTCGGTTTAGTCGCAGTGCGATCTAAGCGTGATCCCTTGGCTGTGTAGTATCTGCGGGTTGAGGAGCGCTAAAGTTAGACACTTGGGAACTGGTTAAACTGGCATAGGGCAATTTGGTCTGGTGAATTAATGCTTCAGCATTTTGGGCTAAAACATTGCGAGGGATAATTCCCGTAGCATCACCGACAATTTCTTTGTTTTGATTAAAAAATAAGAATCTCGGAATACCATCAACTTCATATTTAGTTACCTCTGGCAGCCATTTGTTATTGTCTACATTGAGCATGACTAAATTAAACTGCTGTCCATATTGTTTTTCGATGGCAAAGACATCGGGAGCCATTGCCTGACAGCTAGCACACCATTCCGCATAAAATTCGATAATTGTCGGCTTGCCATTATTCAGGGAAACCTCATAGGGAGTAGCAGCCGCAAGGGCAGTTTTCAGGGAAATGGTAGTGTTTTGGGTCCGAATCCCAATAAATAATGCCCCACTTAGAATAATCACAGCAATGGCAACCAAGAGATTCCGTAATCGCTGGGACGAACTATTAGGGGCAGGATGATTGAGATTGTCACTGGGATTAGTGGTCATGGGTGGGCTACGAAATTTCCTAAATGGAGTTTTTTAACATTCTGCAATGATTAACAGGAAAGTTAGTCATTGGACAACTATCAGAAGAAAGGGAAGATCTTTTATTCATGAATCAGGGCAATGAATCAAGCAGACCGGATTTCTCAACTCACCCCCAACCCTACCTCAAAATTCATTTAGAGTTTATTTAGAGTTTGCTTACAAGATATTACTAGGGCTAAAATTAAATTAATTAGCCCTAGTTTTTCTGCAAATCTAGATTTAAATTTAGATTTGACGTGTCAATTTCTAATAAATCTGATTTGGAAACCTAAACTAGTTTGTCAATAGCTTGAGCTAATGCCAAATCTTTTTGGGTAATCCCTCCAGAATCATGGGTGGTTAAATCGATAGTGACACGGTTGTAGACATTACTCCACTCTGGGTGATGGGCAGAAGTTTCCGCCAGTAGAGCCACCTTCGTCATAAAACCAAAGGCAGTAATAAAGTCGGCAAAAATAAACTTTTTATTTAACTTTTGATTGATCACGGTCCAGCCCGATAACTGAGCTAAGCCCGCCCCAATTTCTACATCAGATAGTTTGGCTGTGTTTTGACTGCTCATTTATTACTCTGTTTTAAAGACTCTTAGTAATTTTATCACTATCACAACCATTTGGTGGCTATAGTAGTGAAATTCATCATTAATAACTATATTAAAATAGGTTTTAAGATATTGACCTAAATATTTTAATAAAGTAGTTCTGTCCAAGTTATTCAATTAAAGCTTCTGAATCAAAAATTTTGAATTAAGTAATTCACTGAGATCTAAAGCTTTATAAATAATCTCAAATCATTTAAGCATGGAACCAGATGCCAACTGCTAGAATACTGTCTATATTGTGTAGGTATTATCGAACTGCATGATCAAGCATCTAATTCCAATTGTTAAAAGGAAAATTGAAACTCAAATTTCTATAAGCATATTGAATTATCCTTGCTTAATATTAATATTTCTTGAGAAGATGTCAGCCCTAATCATACATAATATTAATGATTGATTACATTTTGCAATGATAAATA
>JBIKNH010000053.1:0-21449 GCA_044358815.1 Pseudanabaenaceae cyanobacterium
ATGATCCTCGCCATAATCGAAGCGCTCATCTAGCTCTATTAACATTTCCCGATCAAACATTGCCGTAACGTCTGCAAAATCAATTTGATGCTTGCGAATGTTTTCAAGATTTTTTGCTTCGTCCCACTCAAATTGCATGAAGATAATGGCTACTTCGACTACCTTTTGCCATGACTGCCTATTAACTAAGAATTAATTTCAAATGATGGTATGCAGCCAATTAATAGTTATTACTCATCTAATATAGCTGCAATCTCTTTTTCTCAACAATAAACAGTCTAAAAAAATAACAGAAGCAAAAGGCAATAAGCCCCTTGCTTCCACATGTACTAGAAATCAGATATTGATAACTGAATCTAATCAATTACCTGTCAATTACTTGTCAACACTCACAACCAAAGAAGATCCGTCGGTAGCTGCCTTAACCCCTTCAGGTAAAGCGATTTCATTGATGTGGACACCCTTACCGATTTCTAAATGGCTGACATCCACATCCAAATGCTCAGGCACATTGTCAGGGTGACAAACCACACGCAGGGAATTCATCAACACATCAAGGGAACCACCCATTTTCACACCCACTGAAGTACCGACGAAACGTAAGGGCACTTCTACAGTGATCTTGGACTGGTTAGCGATGGCAAAGAAACTCAAATGATAGATGTCATTTTTGTAAGGGTGGTGCTGCACTTCCCGCAATAGGGTTTTGCCGCTAAAACTGCCACCTTCTACGTTTAACTCAATCAGTGAGTTATTAATAACTGCTTTGCGCAACAACTGAGTTACATCTAGGGTATCTAGTTCAATGGAGGTAGCGCCGCCACCATCATGACCATAGACTGAGGCGGGAATTTTGCCACTGCGACGGAGCGCCCGAGGATTGAGTTCAGAGGAACGTACTTTGGCATTAATGGTTAATTGCATAGGACTTTTCTAAGGACTTTCTATAATGTATTTGACTTTTGGGACGCTTTATTGCTGTGTATGGGACTTGTGGAGGGAACTGCTAATCACTCACCACCCTTGCCCTAAGCACTCAACAAACCGCGCTTAGGTCCGTGAATCGGATCTTCAACGATGATAGTTTGACCACGACTCGCCCCAAGAGAAATAATCGCAATGGGAATTTCCAGCAACTCCGCCAAAAACTTCAAGTAATTGCGAGCCGCTTCGGGCAATTCCTCAACGGTTTTACATTCACTGGTGGGAGTTTGCCAACCAGGGAAAGTTTCATAGATTGGCTTGACACGGGCAAAAATCTGGGAATTAGTGGGAAATTCCCGCACGACCTTACCATCGAGATCATAGGCAACACAGACCTTAATCTCATCCATTGCGTCTAAGACATCTAACTTGGTGAGAGCCAAACAGTCCAAACCATTAATCCGCACCGCATAGCGACCAATGACACCATCAAACCAGCCACAGCGCCGCTGCCGTCCGGTAGTAGTGCCAAATTCTGCCCCACGCTGGCACAGATCATCACCAACCGCATCATGGAGTTCAGTAGGGAAAGGACCTTCACCAACGCGAGTGGTATAAGCCTTAGCCACACCAATGATGCGATCAATCATTGTAGGACCAACCCCAGCCCCAATGCACGCTCCCCCAGCCACAGGATTAGAGGAAGTCACATAGGGATAAGTACCGTGATCGAGGTCTAACAGTGTACCCTGCGCCCCTTCAAACAGAATATTACGGCGTTGCCTAATCGCTTGGTCAATTTTGAGGGAGGTGTCTACCACATGGGACCGCAGCCGTTCCGCATAGCCTTGGTACTCCTCAATAATTGCCTGTGGGTCAAGGGGGGGCAAATTGTAGAGCTTATCTAAAATGATATTTTTTTGCTCAATCGCCCAACGCAATTTCTTAGGCAGATAATCCCGATCTAGTAGATCGATCATGCGGATGCCCATGCGTTCGGACTTGTCGGCATAGGTGGGACCAATACCGCGCCCAGTGGTACCAATTTTGTGGTCGCCGCGCTGAGCTTCTGCCGCTTTGTCTAGCACGCGATGATAGGGCATCGTGACATGGGCAGTTTCGGAGATAAACAAATTATCCGTCGATACCCCCAAGGCATTGACGCGATCCATTTCTTCGATCAAAATGCCCGGATCGATCACCGTACCGTTGGCGATGATACATTCCGTTTTGGGGTAGAGGATTCCTGAGGGGATGAGGTGTAGTTTGAAGGTTTGGTCGTTGACAACCACGGTATGTCCAGCATTATTACCGCCTTGATACCGCACAACAACGTCCGCTGAGCGACTTAACAAGTCAGTGATTTTGCCTTTACCTTCGTCACCCCACTGCGCCCCGATGACAATTACATTAGCCAAGAGTTCAGACTCTCAATAAAATCTCACAAATAATCAGTATCTCTAATATGTGGACTTATTGTCAACTAGGGATATGCACTGATTTGCAAATAGTTTCTAGGGGACTAGGGGGGATCACCAGTAGATCGGGTTAAAATCACACCAGATAGAGCCGTAACTGGATCAATATAGAGTCATACGAAATCAAATCCAAAGTCAATCTAGAATCAATCCAGAGTGAAACCTATGCCCCGTTACCCAGGAATTTCTAGCGAAGCTTTTCGCCACCCCCTCGATCAGCAAGCAGAACAGGCTTTACGCAGTGTGCCGGGCTTTGATCTTGTGGCGAGTAAGTTTGTGGAATTTATCTATGAACGTCCGCAAATTATTTACAACATGGGCAACACCATTGAGGTGGGACCGCGCCAATATGCCACGTTATACCGTTTATTTCGGGAGGCAGTGGCAACCCTTGACGTAACCCCAGAGCCTGCTTTATTTGTTGCCCAAAACCCGATGGTTAATGCCTATTCTTTGGGGAAAGATCAGCCCTATGTGGTGGTTAATTCTGGGTTACTGGATGTGCTGACTGAAGCGGAGATTCAAGCGGTTTTAGCCCATGAGTTAGGACACATCAAATGCGGTCACACGACGCTGATTCAAATGGCAATGTGGGCTATGAATGTGGTTACTGCCCTAAGTGAAATGACATTTGGTTTAGGTAGCATCGTTAGTAGTGGCTTGATTTATGCTTTTTTTGAGTGGCGGCGCAAGGCGGAATTGTCGGCGGATCGGGCGGCACTGTTGGGGACTGATGATCTCAATGTGGTCCTCAGCAGCATGATGAAGATTTCTGGGGGCAGTGCCACGATGCACCATGAACTCAGTGTGGCGGAATTTATTAAGCAGTCGGAGCGCTACCAAGCCCTTGACAAAGACAACTTGAACCAGATTTATAAATTTTTGCTTTATAACGGCTATGGTTCTGGGGCAATGTTAACCCATCCTTTCCCCGTCGAGCGAGTGAGTTATATTCGTGATTGGGCAGCCAGTGATGCCTATGCCCAAATCAAAAACGGTGTCTACAAACGAGAAAATGCACCAGGGGCGGTGGATGTAGAAGCTCCTGAGCCAGAACCTAATGTTAGTGAAGCCGAAAAACTCCGCCGCGAAATTGAAAAACTCCAAGCGGAAATCAATCGCCTCAAGCGTTAGGGGCAAACGACACGGCTCAAAATATCAACCCTTGCCCCTGCCTCAACCATTTGCCAAACATCTTCTAAATCTTCTAGGTATAGTTGTTTGAAATGATTGGGAGAGGGAATTTCGACCACGCTCAGCCCTTGATATAGGTTAGCTGAGCGGAGTCGAAGCTCTATTTTTATTTGAATTATCGATAGTTTCCCAACACTGCCCAAATCCTCAAACCCCTTTCTCCAGAACCATTTTCCAAAGAAATCTTATGACTGCTGCAAATACTATTTCTAGTCTGTCCCCCACTGCGCCCCAGTCTGCCCCCCAACCTGCTGGAGCCGCCCCCATCGTCCCTGGGGAACCACCCAAAACCTTAGTGATCGGTACAGAAATCATTGCCTATGGGGAAATTTTAGATCGGGTGGCGGGGTATGGCATGTTGCCGCAGTTAGTCAAAGAAATAGTCATTGATCAAATCACCACTGGGGTTACCCTCACCCCCGAAGAAGAAAAAGCTGCTTACCAAGCCACTGCCCAACAGTTGGGGATTAAGTCTACGGATCAAGTGCAAGCATGGCTCAAAAGTCAGGGAATGCGTGGCGAACAACTAGAGCATTTATCCCGTCGGGCGGCTAAGGTGGAAAAATACAAGCAGGAAACCTGGGGCGTGCGGGCTAATGCCATGTTCTTGGAACGTAAAGCCCAATTAGATCGGGTGGTGTATTCCCTGCTATGTACCAGAGATTTTGGCATTGCCCAAGAGGTTTATTTTCGGGTCAAAGAGGGGGAGCAAACCTTTGAAGAACTAGCCCGCGAATATTCCCAAGGTCCCGAAGCCCAAACCGGTGGCTTAGTGGGTCCTGTGGAGTTGGGATCTTTGCATCCTCTTTTAGCCAAGCTTTTAGCCAGTGCTGCCGAAGGACATTTACACACGCCTACGGTCATCGGTGACTGGATTGTGTTAACCCGCCTTGAAAAACTTCTACCAGCGGTGATTGACGAACCCACCCGCAACCGTTTGATTACCGAGCGCTATAACGAATGGCTTGACACTCAGGTGAAACAATACATTGCTAATCTTGATTTAAGTGGCGAAATCCGTCCTGCTGAGCCTGCCAGTTAGTCCGTTACATAGTCCATCAATCAGGCAAAAGACCCACTACTCCAAGCAAGTCTTGAGATTAAAGTCTTGGGATGGTCACACCTATTGGTATTATTAGCTACAAGTTGTCTGCGGCAGTTATTGGCTGTAACTTTGCTGTAACTTTTTTGTTGCAACTTTTAATTTGCTGAGGTTTGCTGTGACACTGGGTTTTCCCTCACCAATTGCAGCACAGCGTCCATTGACACCAGCAAAGCAATAAAAGCAACACCAGAAACGAATCTCCTCCCTACATTACAGCGCCCCCAATTACAGTGCCCCCATTACAGCTATAGTCATAGCCATCGTCACAGCCACTGTTAAAACTGCTGTGACAACTACTGTGACAGCCTTGGTGAATAGCCATTGTAGTTCTCCAAGTTCTAGCCGAGATTGCCAAGATTCTCCGATCCAGATCAAACTCAATATTTCCCCATCTATGTCCCTATTTGATTGGTTTGCTGAAACCCGCCGCCGCGCTAGTGAAGCCTATCGCCGCAATAATCCCACCGCTGACATCACGGAAACCTATCAGGAGCGCGAAATCCCTGATGGTCTCTGGCATAAATGTCCTGCTTGCGGCACTCTGACTTACATCAAGGACCTCAAAACCAATTTGATGGTATGTCCCCAGTGTAATCACCATAACCAGGTGGATGCCTATGAGCGCATTGAGCAACTGGTTGATCCCGACAGTTGGCACGAAATTAACGAACATCTTACGTCCTGTGATCCCCTGAATTTCCGCGACCGTAAACCCTACAGCGACCGGATTCGTGAATATCAGCAAAAAACTGGTCTAGGGGATGGCGTAGTCACTGGTACTGCCACCGTTAGCGGTTTGGGTGCGGCGATCGCGGTGATGGATTTCCGGTTTATGGGCGGCAGTATGGGATCGGTAGTAGGGGAAAAAATTACCCGCTTGATCGAAGTTGCCACCAGCAAACAATTACCAGTATTAATTTTCTGTGCCTCCGGTGGCGCAAGAATGCAAGAGGGCATCCTTAGTCTGATGCAAATGGCAAAGACTTCCGCAGCCCTAGAACGCCATCGGGAAGCCCGACTTTTGTTTATCCCGATTTTGACCCACCCCACCACTGGGGGCGTAACTGCTAGCTTTGCCATGTTGGGCGACATGATCATCGCTGAACCTAAGGCATTGATTGGGTTTACGGGACGACGGGTCATCGAACAAACCCTCAAGCAGAAGATTCCCGATAATTTCCAATCGGCGGAGTATTTACTAGAGCATGGTTTTGTGGATTTGGTGGTATCCCGTCCACGCCTCAAACAAACTCTGTCTACCATTTTTGAGATGCACGCCCACGCCCATTACGGCAACACTAGTAATCCAGGTAGTCCAGTGGTGGCTCAAGCTTAATTAAGCTGGGACTAGGACTGAGAGTCTTACTCAGATACGGCTGTACTCTAATTTGATCCCGTCTGCTGTGTCTACGATGTGCCATTGCAGACGGGGTTTTGCTTGACGGAAAGTCTCTGGTAAGTCGATGGCATAACGAGGCGTGGTTGTGGCTAGGGCGATCGCCATCGCTGGATCACAAATGCCCCATTGCACCAAATGACCCACCGCTTCGAGTAACCCTAAGGTTGTTCCGGACAACGTGCCATCCTCTAGCCTGGCTGTGCCATTGGTGACGGTGATCGTGCGTTGATCCCAAGGATATGCGCCATCGGGCAAACCCAAAGGAGCCAGGGCATCACTGACTAGAAACAGCGCAGGCAAATTATATTCGGGGTGGGGATATTCAGGGTGGGGCGCAAATTTTTTCAGCCGATAGACTAAATCCACCATTGACGGTGCAACGTGAACTCCATCGGCAATCACCCCACACCATACCCGCGCCTCCCGCAGTGCTAACCCTAATAAACCTGCACCCCGATGATGTAAGGGCGGCATGGCATTAAAAGTATGGGTAATCATCGACATTCCCTGTTTTAGGGCTAGATTTGCCTGATTTAGATCAGCGTTGGTATGTCCACCACTGACGGTGATCCCCCGCTGCCGTAAATATTGAATGGTTTCCCCTGACGGATCGAGTTCTGGGGCAAGGGTCACTAGTTTGACAATTTCGGTGTAGTCCTGCTCGCCATCTTCTAATAAAGCCTTTAACCGTTCGATGGTCAAAGGTTGTAGGTGTTGTGCTGGATGTGCTCCCCGTTTGCGCGGTTCCAGAAACGGACCCTCTAAATGAATGCCTAAAATTAGGGCTTGATCCGGCGGCTGTAGTTCTTGCTGTGCAGTAATTGCGGCTTGTAAAAAACTTAAGGAGCGCTGTAGGTCCGTTGTTGATGCTGTAACCAATGTGGGCAAAAAACCATCAATCCCTTGGTGCCACAGAAAACGACAAATTTCGGGGATATGCTCAGCGGTGGCAGCGGTTAAATCATTAAAAGCCACCCCTAAAGCGCCATTAATTTGCAAGTCTACCCCACCCTGGGATAGTAATGCACCGTCATCAGTTGGCTTGGGGAGAAAATCCATAGGTGATCCAGCGTGAAGTAAGAGTGAGTATCACTAGTGAATTGGTAATGAATTAGTCATGAAGACTAATCATCACTACTAATGCTGACTATTAATCCTGACCATTAGTAATCATTTAATAATCATTTTCGATCATAATTTTTAGCGATACAGGTTTGGATGTTTTCCAGTGCTGCTCACTATCAAAGTTATGAATTAATCCCGATAATGACAGCCTAGTATATTTTGCTTATACCCAATCAAAAGCAAAAATAATATTCTAATTATGAGGCAAAAAAACTCACTCAGCCTCAGTAAACGATATAAAACAGCAGTAAACGGTCATAAATTGGACAATTACTGCAAAAGGCATAAATTTTTAGTCAAAAATCCTGAGATCCAGCATTTGCCGCATAGTGTAGCCATAAAATTCGGTGTATGCTGAAGATATTGTTTTTTCAGCGCTATTTATGCGTATGAGAGCGGCTCATATCCTAGCCCTTTCCCTGTGTCCCGAAGAAGCGGCTTGTTATCTAGCCCGCATCTATAACACCTTGGTAATTTTTGATCCACCACCGCTGGTGCGTAACTATCGCGGTCGGGTGGTGATTCATTCCCTTGGCTATCCTGACCACCCCGAAACGGCTCTTCTGTGCGAAGAACTGATGGACGATTTTGGCTTTGATGCTGATACTTTTCCTGCCTATGCGTTGCAGGGTTTAGCTACCGTAAGCGAAGTCTATCCCTATCAAGAGGAGCGGTTTGCTTTAGAGCGCGAAAATCATGGCTATCGTGAAGGTTTAGGGGAAGTTCGGCAACGCATTTATGAACAGACTGGACAGCGTAAACAAATGGCGTGGGGAGTCAAGCTCACTGATACATATTTTTTACAAGAACCACTCTATGATGTGTTGCCACCAATGGACACCGCTACGGGGGATTTTTGGTTGCCGCAGCATGAGGGTCATGTCACATCTTTTGACTTGGTTTTAGCGCGGGATATTTTGGTGATTGGTAGTTGAACCAAGCAGTTAAATCAGGTTGATTAGGTTGGTTAGTGGATTGGGTCTGGATTTCGTTCTAGATCTGGTTCAGGATGCCATAGGATTTAACTGGAATAATTCAAACCTCGTTGTAACCTTTGGCTTACCCATACTATGACTACTTCTACCTTAACCATCGGTCAACCTGCCCCAGAATTTAGTTTGCTAGATCACCAAGGCAATACGGTTACTCTGTCGCAATTTCGGGGTAAAACTGTAGTGTTGTATTTTTATCCCAAAGATGACACGCCAGGTTGTACTAAAGAAGCCTGTGGCTTTCGGGATAATTATGAGCAATTTTTAGCCCAAGGAGCGGTAGTGTTGGGGGTCAGCAAAGACACGGCTAAATCCCATAACAAGTTCATTGATAAGTATCAGTTGCCGTTCCCTTTGCTGTGTGATTCTGATTGTGCCGTTGCAACTTTGTATGATAGTTACGGATTGAAGAAGTTCATGGGGAAGGAGTACATGGGTATGATGCGGAATACGTTCGTGATTGATCCGGCGGGGAATATTGCCCAGATTTACCGCAATGTGAAGCCTGAACCTCATCCGGCAGCGGTGTTGGCTGGGTTGGGTGAAGGTTAGGATAGTTTGGGGTAGTTGGTGAGTTCTTGACTCCGTAAATGTGGCTAGCCTGGGTATGAATCAATTTATGGATTAGGTTTTGTTGGAGTCGGTGAAAGCTAGCAGGTTTGGGAGCTTCTCAATTACAAAAACTAACTTTTGACACCAATGCTTTTATCATGCATAAGTCGCTTCTTAAATTTTTATATCTACTGATCGCCAACTTGCCAACAGAGCAGCATAACTTCAGTACTGATGGTAGTGTATTATACCGAACTATTACATGCGTTCGAGGTTTTTGGAAATTGTACTTTTATAGTGGCTACCGTTTTTAAATTGGGCGGCGATTTGAGCGATAATCTAAAGGCTGTTGATAGTGATATTATTTAACTTAATCTATTTTAAACTGCTTGTAAATACTGAGTTTAATTGGAGCATCTTACAATTTATCAAGATTTTTAATAGTCTGATAGAGGTTTTATATGGGTAATGAAGAACAGCCTAAATTTAATCAAGAACTAGTTAAATCAGCTGAAGAACAGATTTTTCTTCAGTCTAAGCGTATTGAATTTTATCTTACAGAATATACTGTTGAAATCTTAGCCTTAAAAATGAGTAATGGTGATTTTGAAGTTCCAAGCTATCAGCGTGACTTTACATGGGAAGACGAAAGAAAATCTCGATTTATTGAGTCAGTTTTGATGGGTCTTCCAATACCTTTTCTATTTTTTTGGGAAAATCCAACGACGGGCAAACTAGAGATTGTTGATGGATCACAGCGCCTACGTACAATTGAGGAATTTGTGCTCGGTAATTTTGCCTTGGGAGATTTGCAAGAGCTATCGCTCTTAGCGGGGTTTAGATTTAAGGACTTATTAGAATCTAGACAAAGGAAACTAAAGAATCGCTCAATTAGAGGAATTGTACTTAGTGAACATACTAATGAGCAATCTCGTTTTGATTTATTTGAGCGCATTAATACAGGAAGTAAGATAGCAAACAAGGCGGAAGTACGCAGAGGTGCACTGGGAGGACTTTTTCAGGATCTTGTTGTATCACTTGCTCAAGATAAATTATTTGTCTATCTTGCACCAGTGTCAAAACAACAAGAAAAAGAGAGAGAAAGAGAAGAGCTTGTGACTAGGTTCTTTGCTTATGGTGATGGATTAGAAAATTATAGAGATAGGGTATCTGCATTTCTTTATGATTATACTAAGATAATGAATAAGCATTTTACAGAAAATCCAGAAGAGATAGAAGTTTATCGTCAACGATTTAATAAAACAATGGAGTTTGTGTCCCGAAATTTCACTTGGGGCTTTCGGAGAACAAAGACGGGTAAAGTTACTCCAAGAGCGCGTTTTGAAGCTATTGCTATTGGTAGCTATAATGCAATTCAGCAACAGCCTGATATAGCTAACTCTTCTTTTAATGTAGATAAATGGTTGAGTAGTGATGAATTCAAGGAAGTAACTGGTGCGGATGGTGCTAACGCTATTGGCAGACTCAAAGCACGTATTAATTTTGTCAGAGATAAATTGCTTGGGGAACAATAAAATATGGATGATTTTATTCAAGGATTTGAAGAACGTTTACAAGAGATAGAGACTTATTTAGATTTCCTTGAAGCTGTAGATGAGCAAGTCCAACAAGGAAACCCTCAACTTGGAGAAAATGGAGCGATAATCACCCCTCAGCAGCAAAAAATTTTATATTCAAGTGTTTATCTACAACTCTATAATCTTGTAGAATCTACTGTGACTAGATGCCTAGACAGTATATCTAGACACGTGGTTGATCAAAGCTTGAAACCGAGGGATTTATCTTTCGAGTTACGACAAGAATGGGTTAGAGGTATTGCACGTACTCATATTGATTTGAACTATGAAAAGCGCTTAGAATCTGCTATGAATCTATGCAATCACTTAGTAGATACCTTACCCATATCAGATTTTACCCTAGAAAAAGGTGGTGGAAACTGGGATGATGAGGAAATCTATAGATTTAGTCAACGTTTAGGCTTACGTCTAAATATCAGTAATAACGCTAGGCAAGCAGTTAAACAAAAGATTAAGAATGATATGGGTACTCTGACTCTCATCAAAGATTACCGAAATAAATTAGCTCATGGCAATCTATCATTTGCAGAATGTGGTGAAAATACAACTGCCTATGATCTTCGTCAAATCACAAATCGAGTTGCTGTCTATATGAGAGAAGTTGTATATTTCTTTAAATTATCTATAGATAATTCTGAGTTTCTAGCACCTGAAAGAAGGAATTAAGGAGAAATCAGGATGAGACGAAAATCAACTAATATCAAAGCTAGTGTAGAAGTAAAAGAAAAGTCTGAAATCATACACTGTGTTGACTTGTTTTGTGGTGTAGGAGGTCTTACGCATGGACTTATTAAAGGAGGAATCAACGTTCTTGCAGGAATAGATATTGATTCACAATGTCGTTTTGCTTACGAAGCTAACAATAAATCTATCTTTATTGAGAAAGATATTAATCAAATAACAGGTAATGATCTTGAGAAGATTTTTGGTAATTCAAAATTCAGACTATTAGCTGGTTGTGCCCCATGTCAGCCATTTTCATCATACAGCCGTAAATCAAATAGAGTTAACAGGGATACAAAATGGGAACTAATCTCAGCCTTCAGTCGATTAGTGAAGGAAACTAAACCTGATTTTGTAACCATGGAAAATGTCCCTCAACTCTTAGATCATCAAGTTTTTCAGGATTTTTTGAGAGACTTGAAAGACTACTCAATATCGTTTCGTGTTATAGAATGTGTTCATTATGGTGTGCCTCAAACGCGAAGAAGACTTGTATTAATTGCATCTCAGCTCGGCAATATTGATATTCTCCCACCCAGTTTTTTTGACTATGATGACAATACTACTGTGCAAAAAGCTATATCTCATCTGCCAAAAATAAATGCTGGAGATTCTGATTTAAATGATCCACTCCATTCTGCTTCATCACTGAGTGATCTTAATCTTCTTAGAATTCAATCTTCTAAACCTGGAGGATCTTGGCGAGATTGGGATAAGTCATTATTGGCTCAATGCCACCGTAAAAAATCTGGTCAAACATACCCTAGTGTTTATGGTCGAATGACATGGAATGAACCATCCCCAACAATTACAACTCAATGCTTTGGCTATGGTAATGGAAGATTTGGTCATCCAGAACAAGATCGTGCTATCTCACTAAGAGAGGCTGCTATTCTACAGACTTTCCCAGAAGATTATTGTTTTCTTGCACCTAATGAAAAAGTTCGTTTTGCAAAGCTGGGTCGCTTAATTGGCAATGCTGTTCCTGTCCGTCTTGGTGAAGTTATTGCTCAAAGTTTCATTGTGCATTTAAAAGAAATGGAATCTTCACAGATAAGCACAAACCATCAACATAAATCTAGTGGTTAGGTTATTCATTTCTCTATAAGCTTTGCCATTTAGCTAAAATCCCCTGAAAATTTGTATAATCGCGATCATTCACAACAACCGTTAAAACCTCCAAGCAATCCCAGCATTTTTTATAGCGATTACCCTTGATAATGACAAAAAACGATCGTCAGCTAAACCAACACATGAGGTCAATCTGAGAGCATAGATTTCAAGCTATGAATACAAAACTAGTAGAATCCTTAGTCCAAGTGATCGAATCCCTTGCAACAGATGAATATGCCCTATTGCAAGAAGAAGAAATCATTGGCTAGATTTTATTCCAAATTTGTAAAAGTGAATGAAGACCTTGATAGTTCTAATGCAGTTAATCAGTCAACCATCACCGAGATTGATATTACAATTTATAATGACAGTCCTAATAATCCTAAACTCTCTCCTAATGCTACGGGATACGCCAAGATCAGGTCTAGAGACATGTTCGTGTTTCAGAAAATTTATTTGGAATTCATGAAACTTGTTGACTCAAAATTCCTATAAACCACACCGAGTTTCTAGCCACACAACTCATGCATTGCCCAACCATAACAACACTTAGCCTAGGATTGATCTAAGGTGGTAGGATGGATCGTCTGAGGGATTTACTCCAGAAATGCCCGAAGTTCCTTCAAGACATTTTGAGCCTTCAAGACACTTTGAGTTTGTATCAGGTTACATACCGCCATCGCCATCTCTTGTCCTCCCCTTCCCATCCACCAGATCACCAGTAGACTATGCAATTTATTGACCAGGTTAAAATTCAAGTTAAAGCAGGCAATGGCGGCGATGGTATTGTCGCTTTTCGGCGTGAGAAATACGTTCCCGCTGGCGGTCCCGCTGGGGGCAACGGTGGTGATGGCGGCTCTGTGATCCTTGAAGCAACCACAGACTTACAAACCCTTCTCGATTTCCGGTATGAAAATATTTTCAAAGGAGAACCCGGCGAACGAGGCGGTCCCAAAAATATGACCGGAGCTAAAGGTAAGGACAAGATCATCAAAGTCCCCTGCGGCACAATGATTTTTGATGCCGAGACCAACGAAATTTTGGGTGATTTGGTGAAACCTGGGCAACAAGTATGTGTGGCTAAGGGCGGTAAAGGCGGTTTAGGCAATCGGTATTTTCTGAGCAATTCTAACCGTGCCCCTGAATATGCCTTACCTGGACTGGCAGGGGAAGAGCGCGTTTTATTTCTGGAACTGAAACTAATCGCTGACATTGGTATTATTGGCTTACCCAATGCTGGTAAATCTACTTTGATTTCCGTTTTGTCTTCCGCCCGTCCCAAAATTGCCGATTATCCTTTTACCACACTGACCCCTAATTTAGGTGTGGTTTCCAAGCCCTCAGGGGATGGCGTGGTTGTGGCAGACATTCCTGGGTTAATTGAAGGGGCAGCGGAAGGAATTGGCTTGGGTCACGATTTCCTGCGCCATGTGGAACGGACGCGATTTCTGATTCATTTGGTAGACATTACCCAAGATGATCCCCTAGCTGCCTATGATGTGATTCAGCGAGAACTTGCCGCCTATGATATTGATCTAGCAGACAAGCCGCAAATTCTGGTTTTAAATAAAATCGATGCGGTTCTACCAGAAGAAGCAGACATAATCGCAGCGCAATTTCCCACAGCACCATTATTAATTTCAGCGGTAGCAAAGAAAAATCTTGACCAACTGAAACAAGCCATGTGGCAAATGCTAGATGAAATCGAAGCCCAAGAAGCCTTAGCCGCTGAATCCTCTACTATCGAAGGTTTGGAATTAGTGATTTTAGATGATGATATTTAGGGCATATCTGGTTCGATGATTCAGAACTCGATAATTCAGAATGGAGATTAAGGAGCTTCTATTACATCCGCAAAAGACCCCAACATCTTCACCTCTGGTTCTAGGGTAATGCCAAATTTAGATTCCACTGTGGCTTGTACGTGGCGAATCAACCGCAGAATATCACTAGCTTTGGCATTACCCGTATTGATAATAAAATTAGCGTGCATTGGTGAGACTTCTGCATTACCAATGCGATAGCCTTTGAGTCCACATTCTTCAATTAGTTTTCCCGCTGCTTGGGGATAGGGATTCCGAAATACACTACCACAGTTCGCTAAATGATAGGGTTGCGTACTGTGGCGCTGTTTGAGTTTGTGATCTGTATCTTGACGGACTTGTAGAGGATCATGTCCCATCGGAAATTGAAACGTCGCCGATGCCACAATAAGCTGACAATGTTCTTTTTGCAGATTAGACGTGCGATAGGTGAAGTCGAGATCTGGCGGAAAAAGAGTCACTGATACCCCGCCATAGGTTAAAGCCTGCACTGATTGCAGATGATCCGCCGCACAACCTCCCTGAGCGCCAGCATTCATGACCACTAAGCCCCCCACTGTACCAGGAATGCCCACCGCCCACTGAAACCCTGACCAACCACGATCCGCAATTTGCCACGCTAAACGAGCTAAGGGTTCCCCTGCTGCTGCTGTTACAGTGCCATTTGTATCATCATAGGTAATGCCTCTTAGTTGCCGAGTGCAAATCACCAATCCGGGTAAACCCTGATCACTAATTAGTAAATTGCTCCCAGCACCAATTAGGGTAATTGGTTGGTGATGACGATTTGCCCATTTTAATGCTTCCTGTAATTCAGAAGTTGTGCGCGGATTGGCGAACCATTGGGCAGTTCCTCCAGCTTTCATGGTAGTGAAACCAGCGAGAGAAACATCAGCACGGATTAAACTCGGTAAGGGACTTAAATCAGTCATTATGGGAATGTGACAGAAATAGGGGAATAGGAAACCAATAGGAAATCAAATTCAAAAACACCTTTAGGGAATACTTGGCGCAACCATCGGGGTATTAGTGGATTTAGGGGGTTGTTTTTTGAGATTGCTATAGGCTTCAACGACCTTAGCCACCATAGGACCAGCCACACTACTACCGCCACCACCGGCATTTTCAGCAAAAGCGGTGACCACAATTTCCGGCTGGTCATAGGGAGCAAACAGCGTAAACCAAGCATGGTTAGGACGGGGTGGATCTTCCGCTGTACCAGACTTACCTGCCATTGCCACATCCCCCGCAGTGAGGGAACTACCAGTGCCGAACTCAAACACTGCCCGCAACGCTTTACGCAAAGCATTCAGGGTGCTGGGTTGTAAATCTAGGGACTTGCGCCATTGCCGTGCTTCAGCATCTTCTAAACCCAAATGAGGACGAATCAGATAACCACCATTCGCCACTGCCGCAGTCATCATGGAAACCTGTACCAAATTGGCTTGTACGTCCCCTTGACCGATGGACATATTGATCGTGTCACCAATAAACCATCCTTCTCCTACGGTTTTACGCTTCCATTCCGGATTAGGCACATTACCCTTTGACTCTTCTCGTGCTAACTCAATTCCAGAAGCACCACCAAAACCAAAACGCTGGGACCATTCTGCTAACTGCTTTTCGCCGAGTCTGCGTCCGACTTGTCCAAAGAAAGTATTACTGCTATAAGCCATCGCTTCCGAAAAGCCAATCACGCCAAAACCCGCTTTATTGTGATCCCAGAATTGGAAGCCACCTAGATCTAAATAGGCATAGGTGGGTAAAGTGTCTTCAGGTTTATATTCCTTTGATTCTAAGGCAGCAGCCATTGTTACCACTTTAAACGTACTGGCAGGTGGGTATACTTGCAAGGAGCGATTTAGGAACGGATGATCTCGCGCTTGGACGGCATCCCAGGTGGCTTGAGAAATTCGCCCTGAAAACATATTCGGGTCAAAATTAGGATGACTCACCATCGCCAGCACTTCGCCATTAGTGGGGTTGAGTACCACGATTGCGCCCTTTCTTTCACCCAAGATATTTTCAGCGGCTTTTTGTAAATCTAAATCTAAGGTCAATCGCACGGGCTGTCCAGGCTTGGGTAATTGCTGTCCTAAAACTCGCAATACTTTACCTAAGGCATCAACTTCCACTTGTTGCCCACCCCATTCACCGCGTAGAGTTGATTCAAAAGCATCTTCTATTCCAGCTTTCCCAATCACATCCCCAGGGCGGTAACCTTGACTCCGGAGGGTTTTCAGTTCGTCAGCAGTCAACTCACCGGTATAACCTAGAACGTGGGCCGCAACATCACCATTGGGATAATACCGCACGGCTTCCGGTTCTACTTTTACTCCGGTTAACTCACTGCTATGTTCAACTAAAACCGTTACCAGCGAAGGAGAAACCGACGAGGAAACCCGCACTAAATTAGGTGAGTTATAGCCTTCCGCATCCAGTTTAGCCAAAATATCTTTCGCCGGAACTTTAAGGTATTTAGCTAAGCGGTCTACAACAATAGGCCATTTTTCCTTAGGTTGAGCAATGGGCCAGAGATATACTGCATGGGCTAACCGACTCGAAGCCAAAATATTACCCTTACGGTCAAAAATTCGTCCCCGCTCCGGTGGTTTTGCCACGAGACGAATCCGATTATTTTCTGCTAATTGTCGATTATGGTCCCCTTCAATAAGTTGTAAATAAAAAACCCGTGTACCAAGAATACCGATCAGCATCACAATACTCAAAGCAAATAGGATCGCTGCTTTAGCACCTTTGCCTACGGTGCGAGTGGGTTGGGTGGGGCGATAGGTATTATTAGAAGGGCTGGAAGTGAGAGCCATATTGCAGAACCAAATTTACAGAGCCAAATGATGGGAGCACATTACAGAAGTGTGGGGACTAAAGGTAGCCTTGGTTGCAAATCCTAATTCCGTTGATTGCGATTAGTGATAAACGAAGAGCGCTGATTGGAAAGTCTGCCATTATTTACCATTGCTGTAATCCGTGCTGCCCGTTCCGCACCGTGAGTCATGGGGAAATTCCCGTAATTGGTGCGAATGTTTGCATAGGCTCTGATCAAAGCACTTTCATGATTTCCCTGGGCGGCTTGGGCGGCGGTAATCCCCACAGTGCTGAGGGCTTCTTTTAAACAAGCCACCGTATAGGCGGGGCGGTTTACGTCTAGATCGAGCATCATAGCAACTCCTTGCTCAGAAGTTAAAATTTGCGAAGGAGAGAAGTTATTTAAGCTACTCCAAGGACGGAAATAGAATTGCTCCAACCGATTGATAGCGTGGAGGACTTGAACCGATTGGACAGCGGTATCCATTCCTGCCAGAGCAAATCGCAAAGACCAAATAGGTTGCCGCAATTGATTTTTGTCAGCGGAACTAGAAAGTCTTCTATTGTTCAGTGATATCCAGCCTGTGATGCCGTCGTCACTGGAAGCATTTAATCCGAACCGTCCAAAGTAATGTTGAAATTCCGTTGGATAATAGCGTTTCATTAAATTCAATAAAGCAGGTAATTCTCCAGCAGCATCAGCACTGCCAGCGGTCCATTGGAAAATCCCGAAACTCAAAAATTGATTATCCCAAGTATTAATGGCATCGAAGTTACCTTCATTGGCGGCAACGGCACTGATGATATTGATTTCTGAATCACTAAGATTTAACTTATCCCAAAAATCTGACGGCACAGCCAAAACATCTGACGGACGGAACTTACCGAGGCGATAGATCCCCGGACCGTTGATGGTACCGACAAATTCTTGGGCAGCCCCCACCCGTGCCATGATATCCGAACCGACGGTGACAAAGCTGACATTCACCGTACCTGCGGGATAGCTGGCTTGTAACGTATTTAATACTGTGCCCACTTGAGTCCCTAAAGTTGCCACCCCAGAAGTAGGACTTGGTGTAGGACTTGGTGTGGGGCTAGGTGTAGGACTGGGGGAAACCGTCGTGCTACCACTGCGAGGAATTCTTAGTTGTTGTCCGACCGCCAAAGATCCTGGATCAGTGATGCCATTGGCATTAGCAATGACCCGCCAGTCTCCATTGGGTCCTAAAAAACGCCGTGCAATGGCAGACAAAGTATCCCCTGGTTGGACTGTGTAAGTAGTGGGGGCAGCACTGGGAGCCGGACTAGCACCAGCAGGAATCCGTAACCTTTGCCCCACAAATAGCGTGTTAGGGTCAGTAATGCCATTAGCATTAGCAATCACCCGCCAGTCAGCATTAGCACCAAAAAAACGACGGGCAATAGATGAAAGGGTATCACCGGGCTGAACGATGTATTCTTGCATGGAAGTTTTGTAAGGTTAAAAATTGGCTGAGATGGCTTTGGTCAAGTAGGAGCGAGTAGCGCAAATCAATTTGACAAATCGAGGGGGCAAACTAACCATCCACTATGGACTATTCAATAATCTGATCACCATCTAATATCCTAAACCGATCAAGACAGGGATCTAGAGATTATTACCTTATGCTCAAAATTCTAGATCACAATTCTAGACCGCAAGCCCAGATCACAATCCCATAATCACCATTTCAAGATTAACGTCTCACGATTACCGCCCCGCAGTGCTATCAGTAGGCACAGACAATGCCACGCGGAAACCAATATCATTATAGCGATCACTTGCCCCATGCCACTCACGGCTCGCACTACGACACAGGGGCGCTTCATTACTCCAAGATCCACCTCGGCGGGTTCTGCGTCCCAGGTCATCACCCGTCAGGCGCGGACTGCCATCGGCGGGCATTTCCCTAAGATGATCGTGCCACACATCTTCGCACCATTCCCAGACACCGCCATGCATATCGTGTAAGCCCCAGCCATTGGGTAATTTTTGCCCCACCGGTTGGGACTGGGCGCGGGCATTATCTTTAAACCAGCCGTAATCCGCTAATTGTTGACTGCTATTGCCAAAGCTAAAGGCGGTTTTAGTGGCATTGCGGGATGTGGCGCGACAGGCATATTCCCACTCGGATTCGCTGGGTAACCGATAAATCCGTCCAGTTCTGCGGGATAACTTTTTACAAAAATCTTGGGCTTCGTGCCATGAAATATTTTCGACGGGGGCTAAGATGTCAGTGCGAAAATTAGCGGGATTGTAGCCCATGATGATTTGCCACTGTTGCTGGGTGATGGCAAATTTACCGATATAAAAAGCGGGTAAACCAATGACTACTTCAGTACCTTCGTGGGGTTTGCGTCCAGCTTCAAAATTAGGTGATCCCATTAAAAAAGTCCCCGCTGGGATTCGGATCATATCTAAACTAATTCTGCGGTTATTACTTAAAATTGATTCGCTAAAAAATCCATCCCCTCGCGCTACGGGATCAGCAGGTAAGATGGGTAAATTAAATTGTGGTAAAAGATTTTTAGGCAAGGATAATTTAGTATTCTCTCGCACCTGTTCCCGCCACCACTGACTAATTACTGCAAGACTAAAACTAACGCCACCAGCTAACAGATAAGAGGTATATTTCAGTAGTTTTTGGCGAGAGATTTTGCCAGTATTAATCCCACTCCAATAATGGGTGATATAGGCACTAAAATTTTGTTGCAGTGGTAATACAGCCTCAGTTTTTTGATGATCTACTAGGGTTAAATAATTATAATCAAGTCGAAATTCTTGGACTAAATAATAATTATGATCAATGGCAAAATGAGCCAGAACCTTAGGAATACGGCGGTAGTTAATCTTTGATTGATTTTTTTGGAGCAATTCTTGGCATAAACTAATTTGCTGTGCTGTGGCGGTAGTATTTTGAGCAGTCAGATCCCAACAGTGGATCACACAGAGACTTTGAATAATATTTGGCAGTTCGTCTTGTAATCTCTGGTTATTTGAATTATTGTTTGAACTATTGCCAAATAAATTATTACCAGATAACTGATTATAATCTTTAGTTATTTCGGCTAAATACTCGCCTAAATAATTAACTAAATATTGCGATGAATCTTGACCATTAGTGACAGGAATATCAACATCATGGGCTAGATAAACCTGTCCTAAAACTCCATTACCTAAATGCTGAATTATTTGATAACGATCACGCAATAAAGGTAACATCAACGCTGGCTCATGAATTGATTAACTGAGATTGAGCGATTAATTATTAACTAGCTATGAGTTAACTAATTAGCGAATTGCAAAAAACATCGCCAAACCAACCAACGAAAAAATTACTGTAATCACCGTTGCCACCATAAACTTACGATCACTAGCTACATATAACTTATTTGGCAAAGAGCTAACTAGTACTAATACACCAATCAAAACTAAAGTCAGAATAAATAAAGTCCGGTTCATAGGATTTTCCCTAATAGTTGAATTGTCAGTTTAACCAAGCCATTTAAACTCTGATATTCAAGATCTAATATTTGCATCAATATCTAAGCCCTAAGTCAGTTTTATACGCTCCAATCTCAATTCTTATAGCTAGTTTGTGAAGTAAATCTTAAGAATGTCTGGGTAGCAGTATGGAAAAATTTTTGTACAGTCAGCGCCACTAGTTGTAGTTCTTCTAGCGCTTCATTTTAGCATCAAAAAGGGTCTAAAACTCCAGGATTTAGACCCTCTAATACCTATACGTAAACTCTAATTAATCTGATTAGAGCGATTCCATTGAGCAAATCAGCCTTACTGAAACTAAAGACAAGTACAACTAGACGTAATCTCTCTAAATCATCACAATATCACTGGCGGTGAGGATTGTGTTAGGGGATAAAGTGGCAATCTGTTGTTGGACAAAAGCATTACCACTGCCATCACGATCAAAGAACAATGCACCACTGGATTGATTATAGATAAAGCGTTGGGCAGTTGTTGTTGCCGAAGAGCCTACAAAGAACTGAAGATTTGAAATGGCTCCTAATGCCCAACCACCACCAAAACCAAGGGCAGAAATTGCGATCGTATCAGGAAGAGAAGCAAAATCACTAATAGTATCAATACCTCCACTAAGGTTTAAAAATGTGAACTGATCCTGTCCCGACCCGCCGACTAGAAAGTCATTTCCACTTCCACCGATCAGAGTATCATTGCCATCGCCGCCATTCAAAGTATCATTGCCAGCACCACCATTGAGAATGTTATTGGCAGTATTGCCAGTAATACTGTCATTGTTCAGCGTGCCTGTTACATTCTCAAAGTTATTCACAGTGAAACTTAGGGTAGAACCGTTAGTGGGAGCGTTAAAAACCGTGAGGGAACCAGTAGCTAGATTCGCAGCAATGCTAGCACTACCCGTAGCTGTAGAAGCATCAATCGTATCTCCAGCAAGCACTGAACCGTTGACAGTTTCTATACCATTCAAGTGGTCTGTCCCCAACCCACCAGCCTTAGTTACTGAACCCAAAGCATTCAGTGTTACGGTTTGACCAAGATATGAGTAATCAACGGTATCAGAACCAGCCCCACCGATGA
>JBIKNH010000232.1:0-6376 GCA_044358815.1 Pseudanabaenaceae cyanobacterium
CTTTTGGTCCCATCAGTTTGAATTTGTGAATGGAACTGGTTATGGGGGCTATATCGGCTTGCAATCTAACGGTAATCGAGTTGATGGCACTGTGGGTAAAACGGCAGTGTTTTCAGTTTTCAATAGTGGTATAGCGGCAAGTCCCAAATTATGCGAAGTGAGACAAAATGGCTTTGATGGCTATGAGATAGCTGGCTCAAGCTGTAGAACTCCCTACGAATGGACTATCGGACATAAGTACACGATGTGGACCAAAATCTCTCAAGTTGAGCATGATGGTACGTGGTGGGATGGATTGATTAAAGATGAAAACACCGAATTAGTCACATTCTTGGGACGGATTAAAGTACCACCAACTTGGCGGGGCATGGGGGCTTGGTCAGTCATGTGGACTGAATATTTTGGCGAAAAACCCAAGACTTGCACCGATTTATCCTATTCTAGAGTTCGCTTCTATAAGCCTACGGCAAATCGTGGTACTGTCCAGCCTTCTCGAACATCCAATGAATTCTCAAAACCAGTGGATTGCACTAACTCTCGAATCACTAATACCAAAAATGGCACAATACAGGAAATGGGAAATCCAGCGAACGAATCAATCACAGGTTGATAACTTATAGTATTAGAGATGTTTACTGAAGACATTCACTGAAAATATTCACCGAGAATATTCGCCAAAAATATTCATTCAAATGCTTACCGAACCTGACCGCCCCTGGTGCTTGCCCCAAAAATCACTAAAAAGTTGCAGCAAACTATTCAGCAAACCAGCAAGCTATTACGGTGTGATACATTGAGACTAGTATAGGGATTTACCATCTCGTTACTAACTAAACTAACTAATTGTTCTGTACTAACTATTCCCTGAAGTCCATTATCTCAAATTTATGACCACTGCTGCGCCCATTGCTTCCGATAATGTTTCTAGTAACGTTACTTCTAATGTCGTCACCGCTGCCCATAAAGTAGTTACCCTTGCCGAACAAGCCCATGCCGTTGCTGTCAAATTAGGGATTACTAAATTTGATATTTACGGTGCAACCATTGACGAAACCAGTGCCGAAGTTGACCAAGGCAAACCCAAGCAAGTTTCTGCTTCCAATCGGGCGAGTATCACAGTGCGAGTCTGGAACGAAAAAGGCACGATGGGCGTAACTTCCACTACTAATTTAGAGTCCAGCGGTTTAGAAACAGCGCTCCAAACTGCCCATGAAGCGAGTTACTTCGGGGTTACGGAATTTGTGCCTGACTTCAGCCCCGCCGTCACTGCTTCCACTGCCGAACTATCGGAGCGCACTGCACCACAAAACGACGTACAGGAATTACTCACCACATTACTTGACGCAGAAAAACAAGTTTGTGAAGCTCATCCTGCGATTAATGGCGTGCCCTACAACGGACTATCTCAGCGGGATATTAGCCGCTTCTACATCAACAGTGACGGAGCGACGCGCCATGAAGAGATTTCCTATAGTTCCATTTATCTATATACCAAAGCTGAAGAGCCTGACCGTAAACCCCGCAGTGGTGGCGCATATCGTGTCAGTCGGAGTTTTGCTGACCTTGATGTGAAAGGCTGTATTACGGAAGTGTGTGAGAAGACCATTTCCCATTTGGACTATGATAAAATCAAGTCTGGCAAATACTTGGTGGTCTTTTCACCGGAAGCAATTCTAGGTTTGGTGAGTGCATTTTCTAGTCTCTTCAATGCCCAAAGTATTCTCGATAAACTGAGTCTTTCTACCCCTGAATCCATTGGCTCACAAATTGCCTCCCCATTGTTCTGTTTGTCTGATAATGAACTATTTCCAGGTAACGTGGGCGCAATTACCTTTGATGGTGAAGGTACACCCACTCAATGCACGCCATTAATTGTGGATGGAATTTTAACCAGTTTCCTCCATAGTTCCGTCACAGCAAAACGCCTCAATACGAGTCCCACAGGGAATGCCAGCATCGGTGCAAAGGTTTCCGTTAGTCCTAATTTCTATCACATTACCCCTAGTGCAAATCATACCGCTCCAGTGCGGAGTTTAGACCATCCCGAACAACTCACCGAACCTGTGATTTTAATTGACTCTCTCCAAGCGCTTCATGCTGGGGTGCAGTCTTCCCAAGGTTCATTCTCATTGCCGTTTGATGGTTGGTTAATTGCCGATGGTCAGCGCCGCAGTGTGGAATCCGCCACCATTGCCGGAGACATTCGCGAGATTCTCAAATCCATTGTTTATGTAGAACCAACGGTAAAAGTCACCCCCTCCGGAGCCGCGCCCCATGTGTGGGTAAGTGGAGTTTCCGTTACTGGAGAAGCCTAAACCCATTGGTTTGATTCCTTTTGGTGCAATTCCCTAACCATCTTCCCTATCATTCATTCCCATGTCTCACTTCTCAACTATTCAAGTGGCAGTAACGGATCAAACTCTTTTGAAGACCGTTCTCAAAGAAGCTGGTTATGATTTTGTGGAAGATGGTTTAGTCAGGGGCTACCAAGGTAATACCACCACCGCCGCTATCGTAATTCAATTACCTCACGGTTATGACATTGGTTTGCGGCAAAAACAGGATGGGAACGGTTACGAAGTGGTGGCGGACTGGTGGGGGGTGGGTATTACCGCTGAAGAATTTAGTCAAGATTTAAATCAACGTTATGCCCACAAAGCTTTGCTACAACAGGCGGCGCAACAGGGTTTTACTATTGAGACTGAAGAAGTTTTGGCTGATGGTACGGTGCGGGTGGTGTTGGGGCGTTGGCAGGGGTGAGGCTCTTAAAAGATTCATCTAGAATCCAAGTAAAACCTCCATTCCACTTTTTCCTTTTACCTTTTATCTTTTTACTTCACTGGCAGCAGCAGCCCCGCCTCAATTTCCTGTCGCGTCTCTACCCGCACATAGCAGTCACTTTGCATACATTCCACTAGCAGCTTATTCGCTTCGTGGTATTGTTTTAACCTTTCTCTTTGCTCTTCCGTAAACTGCCAGTCATGACCAATATTACGTTCTTCAATCAGTACCTGGCGATAGTCGGCAATCCATTGCTTTCTATTCTGTTGCCACCATTGTCTAAAGGAACTCCTATTTGGGAAGAATAACCGATCTTGGAGGGCTTGCAGGCGTTGGTATAATCTCTCAGCGTTCGGTATCCGGTTGTAGAGGTCGAGGGCGCGGTCGAGGTCGAGGGCGAGGGCGCGGGCGAGGTCACGGTCGAGGGCGAGGGCGAGGGCGACGGCGAGGGCGAGGACGCAGGTGAGGTCGCGGTCACGGTCGAGGTCACGGTAGAGGTCGCGGGCGAGGTCGCGGTCGCCGACGAGGAGGCGGTCGAGGTCGAGGGCGAGGGCGAGGAAGCGGTCGTGGGCGAGGTCGAGGTCGAGGTCGCGGGCGAGGTCGAGGTCGCGGACGAGGTCGCGGGCGAGGGCGAGGTCGCGGGCGAGGGCGAGGTCGCGGGCGAGGGCGAAGTAATAGGCCCTGACAGCAGTGAGTTTATAAGGCGCATTGACAGAGCATGATTTTTCGTCTACCCACGCCAAAAACCTTTGTAATTTCTCATCCCCTGCTAATAAATTATCGATCTGTTTTTTCATCAATAACAGCAAATCATCAGCTTCCCGTGCCATCCCCACCGCCAGTAAAATCACCTCACGCCAGCGCTTGTCTGTAATATGGCTCACGAGATTTTGCAGTGCTGCTGCTAATTTACTGGGGCTAGTGGAAACCACAATCTGTCGGGCAGCAAAATATTCATGGAACGTCAAATGGGAAAAGGAATAAATCCCCCGTGCCCGTTCCACAAACAGCCCGTGCTGTGCCTCAATGGACTTCAACACCGCTTCACTATCTAAATGCAATTCTTCCGGATTAGTTTTCGCATTGGCAGTATTCCGAATATAGTCACAGATATAGTCCTCAAGCTGGCGTTGCTTCACGAAGTAGTCACCTTTCTCAAACGTAGCTAGGGCAATTTGTGAGAGCATATCCTCTTTTTTCTGCACTGACAAATCTTTATAAACACTATCGCGCCTAATGCCTCTTTTCGCATCCCATTTCCGCAACAGCGCATCTAATCCTTCTTTATAAAGTTCCGCCCGATTTGTTGGAAAAGTTCCTGACTCTTCAAATGCCAAACACAACAGAGTCAGCAATAATGGACTGGTGGCTAACTCCTGCACCCGCTTATTTCGCTTCAGTTCTGCTAAAAAATCCTCGGCTTTAATTTCTTTGCGGCGAAACCAGTTCCCTGCAAAGGTAGCAATCTGTTGCTCATCAAAGTCAGCAACTTCTACTTCAGTAAATTGCTCAAAAATATATTGCTTAGCGGCAATCCGACAGGTGACTACAATCTGGGTTTTGTTGTACTTGTGAGTAAATTCCCGAATCTCATTCAGCACTCGATCATCATATTCGGCTCTCACTTCATCTAAGCCATCTAGTAAAACCAGTGCTTTACCAGCTTTTAAAATCTTTTCCAAATCAGAATCTAATTGAGCTAAATTACCAGAGATAAATTGCAATAAATTAGGGCGGTTGTCCCGATCAGCAAAATCTTTTAATGTCACAAAAACAGGAACTAAATCTGCAAAGTCATTGCCATTGATACAGGACATCGCCAAAAATTTTAAAAATGTAGTTTTCCCTGCCCCTGGTTTACCCAAAATCATCAACTTACTATGATTTTTAACCGCTGCGATTCCTGCAACTCGTTTTTGTTGAATCGCTGCCAAGCCCCATCGCTCAAAATCTGCAAAGCCACATAAAGACTTTAATTCTTCGATGTCTCGTCGCTGATTCCGGCTGATTTTTTCTAAGATGTTGACATCGGTATAAATATCAGTTAGGGCAATGGGTTGCTCCATATCCAGCACCCGCATTGTACCGCAGCGTTTTTGAATGTCTGGGGTGCAATGCTTCCTAAAATGCATTACCAAATCTTCTACATTGCCATCAAACAGCGGCGTGTTTTTAATACCTAACTCCTCTAAACGAGATGTTAACCAATTATGTAATTCATTAGATTTATTACTGCCCTTACCTGAAATACTAAATTTCTGATAAACACCAGTCATACGGGTGCTTAAGGTACTAGAGGAGATATGCAAACTCTCAGCTACTGTCTCATTACTTGCGCCACTGCTAAAAAGTGCCACAAAAACCTCTGTCTGTTGCTCAGATAGTTGGTAATCGCGAGCTATTTTTTCTAAGAAATTTTTTGGTAAAGGTTTCATCAGTTAGCAACTCTGGCAATGCCTAAAGAACCAAATAAAAGAACTAAATAATCAAGTCAGCCTAAGTCAGTCCAAGTCAGCCTAAGTCATATAAACCAGTCAGGGTAACGCCTGAGATTATAAAGCCTATCAAGTTTTATATCTCAAGGAGCTAAACTGTATGTCAAATCCAAAGTCTCAGGATGTCACAACCACCAGCCAACCCGTAACCCCCACCCTTGATATTACCCCCCTAATCACGCCCATTAGTTACAGCATATCTGCCGCAATAATTTTGGCAGCCCTAGCCGCTTTCCTGCGCCAACTCTTCAGCCTCGGTAAAGAATAATCTGAGGCACTTCAACTCTACTGGTCCGTTCCTTAAACTGACACATTTGAGATTTCCCCAAACTGCACCTGCCTGTACAAATCATCCACCAGAACTTCCAAATTTAGAGCTTGCAGCAAAAACCGCTGACCCATTCCATATTCTGCAAATAACCACTTCTGATCTTGATGACGCTGAAATACTTCCACGATGGGCTGTTCCGTTTGCACCAGGACATATTCCTGCAAACTGGGTAATTGACGATATTGCGAAAACTTCAAACCGCGATCATAGGCTTCCGTCGATGGCGATAGCACTTCAATAATCAAACAAGGCGATAAAACCAACTGTGGATCACGATCATTGGCATCACAGGTGACCACCACATCCGGATAGAAATATTTGCGACTCTGTTCGATTTGCACCTTAATGTCAGCGATAAAAACCTCACAAGGGCGATCGCTCAGGGCATTGTCTAGAAATTTGAAACAATTTCCTGAAATTCGGTTATGGTTTCTGCTGCTACCCGCCATAGCCACAACCAAGCCATCAATGTAATCATGACGAGTTTCTTGGGTTGCTTCCCAAGCGAGATACTCTTCATAACTCATTTGTTTCATCAATAAATTATAAATCAAATCATAAATAAACTTTTCGGGTAAACTTCGTCACTGCTTCCCACCCTGTTGCAGTTGAGACGAATCAGGCTTAACTAAGAAAAAATACTCACTAGGCGGATTATTTTGCCGCGATAAAAACTTCAAAATGTTTTAAGATAATATCTTAAGATTGGTAACAGTTGATAAGCAAGCCTTGATCCACATCATTTAGGAGATATATCAGATATGGCTTT
>JBIKNH010000233.1:0-6337 GCA_044358815.1 Pseudanabaenaceae cyanobacterium
CTAAACCCGTACCTCTGATTTGCTCATAGGTCAAAGGTAAATTTGTTCCGGCAAAGGCGCTTTGAGTAAACAAATTGCCCGCAAAAAAAGTTGCTAAGCTGATAACCAACGTTAAAAGAACTTTCATCAAGTCCTTTGGTCGGGGAGCACAAAACTTCATAAATAACCTCTTTTCAAATAACACCTTTTCTAAGGCAAACAGTAAGACACATTAACTCGTCCACACCAGCGGCAAATATGCCAACAGAATGCGTCATAATGCGTAACAGTTTGTCATAGGGACGCTACGGTGACCATACACCGACCCCATCTCTACACAAACTAAAAACAAAAATTTCAACCATCATATTACCGTGCATGAGGGTATTTCGCTTGGCACAACCTGAGAACCCCAATCAACATCTTGAATCATTAACTGCTAACCTCAGCCTTGATCCCGCTGATAAGACCCAACTACAAGAGTTAACGGGAGAAATTCAGCAGATGGCAGCCCGCTATACTGGCAAATGTGATCAGCTTCTCGGCTTGCTGCGGGTGATTGAAGCCTTACACCGCAATATCAGAGAAGAGTTATTCCAACCGGCTCTACCCACCAGCCGCCATGAACTATTTGCCCTGTTACGGGACATCGAAGCCGCCGGTGGTTGGCCCTATATCTATCGCCTCAAAATCGAAGAAGTTTGTCAAAACCTTGATCAACTCAACGAATTAGAAAACATTAATCGGCAAAGAAATTACCCCAACAGTACCCCACCGATCAATCGCAATTATAAAAACGACTTCAACGATCCAGACCCGCGCTAAGGGAACCAACGACAGTTTTTTTGTAATCCCTGTCTTAACAAATCTTGATATACTGTATCCCCCACTTCAAACGCACCAAATCGGGCGAGGTGGGGGTTCATCATTTGGGCATCAAACAGAGTGTAACCCTGTCGCCGCAAATGATCCACTAGTTTCACCATTGCCACCTTAGAGCCGTCAGGAATCTGGAAAAACATCGACTCGCCAATAAATACCCCCTGAATCGTTAAGCCTAAAATACCTCCTGCTAACTGATCCCCCTGCCACGTCTCGAAACTATGGGCAAATCCGGCGCGGTGCAATTCTTGGTAAATTTGCTTGAGACCGTCGGAAATCCAAGTGGTTTCTCGATTGGCACAACCATCTACCACAGCAGTAAAAGCGGTATCTAAACGCACCGTAAACCGTTCCTGATTTAACACCCGTTGCAGAGATTTAGGATAGCGAAATCTTTGGTCTAGAGGAATCAACGTGCGAGATCGGCTGTAGTACCATTCCACCGCATCAGAGTCATCCTCTGCCATCAGGAAATAGCCCTGAGCATACCCATCAATAATTTCGGCGATACTAAACCTATCCATAGACAGATACCAAACTAGGTATATATACTCTAACTTGAAATCATATTATTTAAAAATCAGTATAATGGCTAATCTGCATGTCAGGATAAACCTAAGGCATGACAGGTTTTAGAGCCGGAGCCATACCAAACTCATATCAGGCCCTAGTCAATATCAGAAACTGTGTTACTTAGTGCCATGTTACTTAACGTTTATTCATGTAATTTATGGAGGCATAACTCTTTTTTCTAAAAATTGTAAATAGGGATTGTTGTTTACCCGTCCCTCATATATAAATAAGAGCATCGCTTTTTCAGAAGCTACAGTGGCTCAACTGCATAAAGTGATTATTTAAGGTTATGTCCTCATGTAACTTTAAGCTGAGAAGGGGTAAAAAAACTAATAAATCCTGATATTCCCCTTAGCTCGTCAAAACTTCTACATCATAATTTCTTTATCATCTCTTTGTTTCTTGGGTTCTGTCGGTTAAATCTTCGCCGGTTAAATCAGGTCTACGATGCTGAAGCTCAATTTTCGAGGTAAGCAGTTGGGATGAACTCAAGATAAACCCAAGATCATTAAAGCTGTTGTAATAGTTGTAATACCTAACTAGTCTTTGGGAACAATTAGCGATAGGCTAGTGTCTCGACTTAAAGCGGTGGAAAGACTGTTGAAGTAGTGTTTTTGTTTTTCAGATTGCCTTTTAGACTGTCTTTTAGACTGCCTTGTCACATCTGGAGTTCTTGACCTCTCCCTAGATGTGAATGCGTTACTCCAAGGAGCGGATATGCCAAGGGATGGCTGGTCCAAGAGATAAACTGTAAATCTGCTAGTTATATGTCACAGCCTGCGGGCTGGGTTTTAACTTTTCGGGACTGATGCTTGCGGGGTTTGCCCAACACTTGCACTGAATCTGAATACTCTGGTACTTAGGGGTGTTTAAGTATTTATGGGTACTTAAGGTATTTATGGGTACTTAAGCTCATAAAGCAAATGGTATCTGGAGTTCTTGACCTCTCCCTAGATACCATTTGCTTCAGAGATAAACTGTAAATCGACTAATTATATTCAGAGCCTTTATATGAGCTGGCTCCGTTTTAACTGTAATTATTTTGCGGGATCGTTGTGCAAAATCGCAACTGCTTAACAATTTCTTCACAATGTTGGGAATTGTTGAACTGTTCTGGGGGTCTTTGTTTGAGAGATGTAGGCGATTGCTGGGATCGCAGGAATTACCCCAAAACTGCGGATCGTTGCTGGGAGCTTTATCAGGGACTCATGACTAATGTTGCAACTAATACGACTTGCCTAGAGTGGGATGAAAAGATCCTGGTGGCTGGGGTTGATGAGGTGGGGCGCGGTTGTATTTTTGGGGATGTGGTGGCGGCGGCGGTGATTGTTAAGCCGTCGGGTTTGCAGGATTTGCAGGGGGCGGGGGTGACGGACAGTAAAAAACTAACGGCGGCACGGCGCGAGGCTTTAGTACCAGTGATCCATGCCCATGCACTGAGTTGGGGGATTGGGGTGGCGACGGTGGCAGAAATTAGTCAGTGGGATATTCTGACGGCGAGTTTGTTGGCGATGGAACGGGCGATCGCGCAGTTAGATCCACAGCCGGAGCATTGTTTAGTGGATGGTAATCAGCGGTTGCGGTTTCGGGAGATTGCGCCCCTGCCTCAAACGACTTTGATTCAGGGGGATAGTCGGTCGTTGGCGATTGGGGCGGCGAGTATTTTGGCTAAGGTGTATCGGGATGGGCAAATGGTGGCTTTAGCGCGGGAATATCCTGAGTATGGGTTGTCTGAAAATAAAGGGTATGGGACGTTACGCCATCGCCAGGCTATTGCTAAGTTTGGCTATACGTCCCTGCACCGTTGTGGTTTTCAGATTAAGTTGCCGATGTAGGTTGGTAATTTAATTTGGTGATTTAATTTGGTAATTTAGGTTAGCAATCTCCTAAGCACTGCAAGAGGTGGGTAAGCAACTCGGTCATGGGGATGGTTTCTTGTACGCCGCTGGTGAGCCATTTCACTTGAACTTGTTGGTTTGTAATTTCGGTGTCGCCTAAGATCAGGGCGGCTTTGGCTTTGGCTCCGTTGGCGCGTTTGAGTTGTTTGTCGAATTTTGCGCCACTAAGATCTAGCTCGGTGGTGATTTTGGCGTGGCGGAGTTGTTGGGCAATGAGTAAGGATTGGGCTTCGGCGGCGGCTCCTCGGGAAACGATGTAAATTTGGGGGGCGGTGGGTTCTTGGGTGGCTAGTTGTTGCAATAGGATAACGAGCCGTTCTAAGCCAATCGCCCAACCGACGGCAGGGACATCGGGTCCCCCCAGTTCGGTAACGAGTTTGTCGTAGCGTCCACCACCACAGACGGCGGCTTGTGCCCCTAGTTGGGTGGATTGGATTTCAAAGGCGGTGCGGGTGTAGTAGTCTAAGCCGCGTACTAGGCGGGGATTAATGCGATAACTGATGTTTAGGTCGGTTAGTAGTTGTTGGACGGTGGCGAAATGTTTTTGGGATTCGGTGCCGAGGTAGTCCAAAATGCTGGGGGCAGCGGTGGCGATGGCTTGGGTTTTGGGGTCTTTGCTGTCGAGGATGCGTAAGGGGTTGCGGTGGAGGCGATCTTGGGAGTCAGGATCGAGATCGGCTTGGTGGGGGGTGAAATATGCAATTAGGGCTTGGCGGTAGTTTTGGCGGTCTTCTCCAGTGCCGACGGAATTTAAATCGACGACTAGGGAAGTTAAGCCTAGGGATTTGAGAAAGTCGCTGGCGATGGCGATCACTTCAGCATCGGCGCGGGGGTCAGGGCTGCCTAATACTTCTACGCCTAATTGATGGAATTGTCTTTGTCGTCCGGCTTGGGGGCGTTCATAACGGAACATGGCTCCGGTATACCAGAGGCGCTGGACTCCTCCTTGGGCGGATAGTTTGTGTTCGATAAAGGCGCGGACGGCTCCGGCGGTTCCTTCGGGGCGCAGGGTGAGAGAGCGATCGCCTCGGTCGGTGAAGGTGTACATTTCTTTGCCGACGATATCGGTGGCTTCGCCAATGCCTCGGGCAAAGAGTTCTGTGGCTTCAAACAGTGGGGTGCGAATTTCATGGTAACCAGCACAGGCGAGAATTTCTCTGGCTTGGGCTTCTAGGATTTGCCAATAAATTATTTCCGAGGGCAAAATGTCTCGTGTACCGCGCAAGGCTTGAATCACAGTCATGATTATGTCGCTATAAGTTTAGAAAGATAGGGGAATGCAATTAAAACACAATTAGAGAAGTGTCGATCTTTCAGAGTATCAGAATTGATTGGTTCGGTGAGGGTTGGTAATTATCTGGATTGGTTAAAATCACAGGCTAGTTAATCATTGGTAAAAATTAGTGTTTTTTAGTAAGAATAATATTTTTGCCATTTTCTTATCTCTTGAACTAGCAAATGTACCTTTGTACTCGGATTTGCCAGCAAAGGTGGAACGCTAGCATGAATTTTTAAAAGGACTTCAGCCCGCTTAGTTGCGTGAGATTCATCACCGATTTCTTGAATTACTTCAATGATACTTTTCTGATTTTTTACTGGTTTGCGATGATCGTATGTGTAATTGGAATAATTTGGATGCTGTCTTATGGCTTCTTGCAGTCTTGAATATATTTCATCTCTATGCATCGGTGAATATTTAACAACATCATCAAAGGTACAACAAAATGGATCTTCCAAATGTAGCAGGAGCCAAAGCTCAAAAACCTCATTGCTATAGGCAATCTGAAATTTGTTTGCTTTAGCTTTCTTAAACGAATCTTGAAATCTTGCCCTTTTCGCTGCACCCAAATGAGCATCATCTCTATCGAAAACCACCCAAACGCAATCAATTTCTTTGCCGACCTCTTTACTCAAATCTGTCTTCTCCTCAATTGCTCTCTCTACAACACCTAGGGGATCTCTGCCAACACCAATCGGCTTAAGATATAATGTTTTCGGAGGGAATAGGTTGATAAATTGACTAAAATACTCTGGTTCAGTCCTTTGATCTTCACAAACAATTAGAAAGATATATTTGTATCTCTGTAATCTCTCTGGACGTTCAGTTACATCCCTAGATGATTTCTTATCTAATTTACCCTTCCTTGCCATTCTCTCTCCTCTGTCTAGGATTGAAGTTCCCTAAAATAGGAATTGCTCCATACCTACCCTCAAAGTATCTTTTCTCTTTATCAGTATCAGGTCTTTCTTTCGTTGATTTCAAATTAGAACCATTTTTATCAAGATATACGAAGTCAGATAAAGAATAAAACTCTGTTGATTCCCATTCGTTCTTTTCCGCAAAGTATATTTGATCCCTTCTCAGATCAGCATAAGACAATAGGTTCGTATCATGGGTGGCGAAAATTAATTGAGCATTATTAATGTTGATTTCTTTATTCAAAAACATATTGATAGTTTGAAGCGTCAGGATAGGATGCATTTTTGCTTCTATTTCATCAATAATTAACACGCCACCGTTCATTAAAACCCATATCACTGGACCACTCAGATGAAAGGCTTTAATAGTACCCTGTGACTCTTTTGCATCTAAGTTCCAAGCTTTATGTTTAGAGGTCTTTTTACCCGCTTCGTCATATACATGATGTAGGGTATTGATGCTATAACTCTTTTTACCTGTCAAAAAATTAATCAAAGTACGTCGAGACTCTTCTGGAATTTCGTGCCCTAATTCAGACTCTTCAAAATCTTTAGAGTCAACTTCTAAGTCAATAATCCCTAGATTAAGTGTAGTTAAATAGTCTTTGATCTTCTCTCGATAAGTTGAATCTTCAAACAACTTAACCGTTCCCATGACTTCATCTTCGGTTATTATTCCATCAACTATAATGAAGTGTTTAAACCACTGAAAAATACTTTTTGCTTCTTCAATATTGAACGCATCACAGACTGATAAAAATAGGGTATTAGGCTTGGTCGCTCCTATTGCTGCATCAATGAGCTTT
>JBIKNH010000055.1:0-21107 GCA_044358815.1 Pseudanabaenaceae cyanobacterium
ATAGTAAGGATCTAAAGCGTGTTCTGCATCCACAAAAGCCGCAATGCCGCCCCGCCGCTGCACTTCAGCAATAGCATGGAGGACAAGGGTGGTTTTACCAGAACTTTCAGGACCGTAAACTTCAATGACCCGTCCCTTGGGTAAGCCGCCCCCCAAAGCCAAATCTAGGGTCAGGGAACCAGTGGGGATCGTCTCCACCCGCATATTAGTGGCATCCCCCAGACGCATGATCGAGCCTTTGCCGTGATCCTTCTCGATCTTTTGGAGGATTGCGTCTAGGACCTTGCGGCGTTCGGGGCTGATGGTTTGTTTGAAAGGCTGTGCTGCCGCCGGAGACGTTTGGCTACCATTACCACCGCTAGCAACAGAACTAGTTACGGCATTGGTTACAGCGTTGGGAGTCGTATTAGCCGCACTGTTAGAGACAGTAGCAGATGAAGCAGTAGATTTTGGTGCCATTGCCTTAGTGGTAAAGTTATAGACATTAAGGTTTCGCCTCTGATTATAGGCGCGAATTTGGTCAATCTGGGTAAACTCATTACTCAGATAAATTTAAGACTCACTTCGTAATGGCCCCTATCGGTAGTCCTCAAATGCTTTAGCTGAGAGAGGATTGCTGCTGCTTGGCTTATTGCCGTAGTTCTTGTGGTGCGCTATTGAATTAACTATGTCAGATTTTTCCCAACGCCTAAAACAATTTTTATTCACAGTCAAGTTAACTAGCTTTCGACAACTTGAAATTAAAGCCAATGTCTCCCGTCATACGATTTGTCAATTGCGGGATGGTCATGCGGAAAAAATCTCTTACCAAGAGTTACATCGCATGGCAATGGTTTTAAATTGCTCGGTGACTGATTTGGTAAGTGTCTTTGCCAGTGACCTCATCTACAGTGATGATTCAGCCACAGTGACAGACTCTGCCCCATCCCCTGTGACATCTTTAGCGAAATCCATCAGTCCTTCTGGTGGCACAGCGCCTTTGAGTAAGCAACAACAGGAAAGCATCACCATTGCCAAACTTGAACTGCAACGGGAAGCGCTCCAAGTCTTAGAAACTTTACTAATCCAGTTGCCCACTGCAATCCATGCCGCAGAACAAAATCCCACTCTCCCAGCGAAGAATATCTTGCCGTTATTGCGTCCCATCAATACCCTGATGCATCGCTGGCAAGTGACCGCCATTGGTACAGTGGGGCAATCTATACCTTTTGATCCCCGCCGCCATACCCTAATCGAAGGAACTGCTGATCCTGGGCAGCCTGTGACAGTGCGCTATGTGGGCTATGAGCAACGAGGTAAGATCTTCTACCGCGCTAAGGTCAGCAGCACAAATAGTGGTAACCAATAACCCCATCATCCAAATCAAATGTGATCTAAGACTATGCTCTAAATCATGCTCTAAATTAAGTGGTCGAAATTTAATTCGGAGCATTTTTGGAGCATTAAGGAGTGTTCATTTTGAAGCGTTAGTGAATAGTTGGGTGAGTTCAGTTAGAAATCAATCAACTATTCAATCAAATATTCAAATATCCTGAAACTAGGGACCTTGTTTGTGCTACCCTAGTCAAGCTGTCTAAAAACACACACTTGGCGTTTCGGGTGCAGTTTAGCGCCAACGTACTAGGGACAAACCCCAAGAGACAAAGGTGCTAAGACCTGTCAATGCGACCAAGTGTTAGGACAAACCCGAACATCTTAGGAGAAAATTCATGCCCGTCGTTACCCTAGCCCAGTTGCTAGAGTCTGGGGTCCACTTTGGTCACCAAACTCGCCGCTGGAACCCCAAAATGGAACCGTATATTTTTACGGATCGCAATGGGGTACACATCATTGACCTGGTACAGACCGCCCAATATCTCGAAGAAGCCTATAGCTATTTGCGTCAAGCTTCTGAACAAGGCAAGCGGGTGTTGTTTGTGGGTACGAAGCGTCAAGCCGCTGGTTTGATTGCCCAAGAAGCCCGTCGTTGCGGTAGCTTTTTCATCAATCAGCGCTGGTTAGGTGGGATGTTGACCAACTGGACCACCATCAAGAGCCGGATTGACCGCTTGAAGGATTTAGAGCGTCGCGAAGAAACTGGCGTTTTGGATCGTCTGCCCAAGAAGGAAGCTTCTAACCTGCGCCGTGAAATGGAGCGTTTGGAGAAGTACCTCGGTGGCATTAAGGGAATGCGCAAGCCCCCCGATGTGGTGGTGATCGTTGACCAAAAGCGTGAGTATAACGCCGTGCAAGAATGCCAAAAGTTGCGGATTCCCATTGTGGCGCTGTTGGATACCAACTGCGATCCTGATACCGTAGACATCGGGATTCCCGCCAATGACGACGCAATTCGCTCCATCAAGTTAATCGTGGGCAAGTTGGCTGATGCAATCTATGAAGGTCATCATGGTCAGATTGAGGACGATGCCGATGCTGATGTCGCTAACTACATGGCAGATGACACCACCTACGAAGAAATTGATACCTTCTTGAAGGACGAAGAGGAAGAAGTCTAGGTTTGAATAGTTTTTTATGAGTGCTGTTTCAGTGCTTGTACTTAGCTAGTTCAGCCATACATCTACTCATTAAGAGTCATAAATCCCACCTCTAAACTGCCTAGGGCATAGGGGTGGGATTTGTTGGTAAGTGCCACAGATATAGTTATTTCAGTTAAGGATGTCACAACAAAGGAGATAGAGTAATGGACAAGATGTCCATTCCACATTCCTTTATCCCTCGTAGGTCAGACATCTTGTCTGACAATGCCCCTAAATAACGTGTCATTCTTATCTTGTTTGACTATAAAACTGCGCAACTGCCAAGAAAAACCATAGACAGAATCGAATACCTGCCTGAAATCTTTGCTTAAATTTGTCTAAAATATTTCCCTAGATTTTGCCCAGATTATTGATAAAAGCATTATGAGTCACCAACCAGTAGATCCCCTATCAGAACTATTTGCGGTAATTGTGGATCGTCGGGACCATCCCAAACCAGATTCCTATACGTGCAAGTTATTCGCTGGTGGTGATAATAAAATTTTGAAGAAAATCGGTGAAGAGTCGGCCGAAGTGGTCATGGCTTGCAAAGACAATCAACCTGATGAAATTGCTGGGGAAGTGGCGGACTTGTTTTACCATACCCTGGTGGCAATGGCTTACCATCGGGTGGACTTGCAACAGGTTTATGATAAATTAGCAGCTAGAAGGTAGGGTAGGAAGATTTAGTTACCTATTTACTCATTTACTCACCTTGCTATCTTGTCTTGGGATTGGCGCGGTAATTGCTGCATTGTTTTTCGAGGCATTGGCAGTAATTGCAATAGTTGCTAGTAGTTGCTCTGTGATCACTGAACGGAGAGCATCTAGGGAAGGCGTGGCAACATTACAGAAACATATTTTGCGGATACCAGCATCACCACAGAGCTATGAATAAGGGTAAAGTTACTTTTGTTTGGGTCGTTTTTGGCTTAGTTGTGGCGGGAGCCGGATTAGGGGCTGGTTTAGCGGCGCGGTTTGCCATACCAAAGACTGCCAGTACTTTGCCGCCCGTAGAGACCGATGTTGCCAGTAGTACTAATGGTAGTACCAATGACTTACCGCCCTTAAGTCCGGTGAGTGCTGGTGCAGTGAGTCAGAGTTTTTGCCAAGGCTCTCCCCTAGAACCAGTCACAAATTCTCTGTATCAGGTGCGGACGATTAATGCCATTGCCAATGACCCGCTGCCAGTGATTGCGAATTTGAGTGGTTTAGTGACTCCTGATCGGTTAGCTAGTTTTAATCCTGCGCCATTTCCCAATATTAGCGAGCGGGCGAAAAATGCACGGATTCCGATCATTATGTACCACGACATTACCCCCACTAAGGATGTGGACTGGGATGTAACAGTGGAAGATTTCGAGCGCCATTTGCGAACTTTGCAAACTGGGGGGTATACGCCGATTTCGATGGATCAAATGGTGAGTCATTTGCGAACTGGTGCGCCATTGCCTGAGAAACCTGTCCTGCTGACATTTGACGATAATTATGTTGGACAGTATAAATATGCTTTTCCGTTATTACAGAAGTATAATTATCCCGCAGTTTGGTCTGTCCATACTAAGTTTGTCGGCACTGGAGGCAAGAAACCTAAGGCAACTTGGGACAATCTGCGGGAGATGCAGAAGAGTGGTTTGATTACCATTGCTTCCCATACGGTGAATCATATTAATTTTCGGGAATTAGATGATGCCAAAATTGCGAAAGAATTGAAAGAATCTAAGGCGGTTTTGGAAAAAGAATTGGGAATTACGATTGAGTATTTTACCTATCCGGAAGGTGACTATACGGAACGTTCCAAGCAATTGGTACAGGATGCTGGATATAAAGCAGCGTTGACCATGAGCCTTGACCCGCGCCAAGAACGTACCGCCAATGAATCCGAGGATTTGCTGGGAATCATGCGTTATGGGCAATCCCGATTTAATGATGTAATTGAACAAGCTAGTGCAGGCACTGCGAGCGAGTCCCTGGCGTTACTGCCTGCGATGCGTCAGAGTGAAATCAACTTTACTACTCCCGTTGAAAAACGGAATGTGACGGTGGATGGTTTAAGTTTGACACTGGTTTATGGTGGTCGTCCAGTAACTGCTCACGCGGACAAACGAGCAGCGGTGGAAGATATCAAACAGAAGATGATTCCTGATGCGATTGCGGCAGTGGATGGCGGTTTCTTTTCCTTGGAACGGATTGATGGGAATAAGATGATCGGTCCGGTATTGAGCCAAAATTCCAGTCAAGCGGGTAAGTTTGATGTGGGTAATAAGGGCGAGAATCCTCTATTAAATGGTCGTCCTTTAGTGTTGATTAGTCCTACGGCGGTTAAGTTCGTGCCCTTTGATGCGAAGAAGCACGTTTCATTGGAAAGTGTCCAAGCGGAATTACCAGACACGACGGATGCTTTTGTGGCAGCGGGTTGGCTGGTGCGGGATGGTAAACCTCAGCCTGCGGAGGCTTTTGGGCGTTTGTATGGTTTTGATGCCAGTCGGGATCGGGCGTTTTGGGGTATTGATCGCAGTGGTCGTCCGGTGATTGGCGTGACGATGGAAATGATTGATTCTGTGGGATTAGGGAAGATTTTAGCCAAGGCAGGTTTATCGGATGTGGTGATGCTAGATTCCGGAGCTAGTGCGGCTTTAGCCTATCGCGGGAAGTCGGTGATGAAGTATGAGCCACGTCCTGTGCCGCATATTGTGGCGTTACTGCCGCCGAATCCCGTTGCCCCGAAAGCGGAACCTGAGAAGGATGTCTGTAAACTATCTGTAAGTGTTTATCCTAAATAAATTTAACTAATCAGATTACATAAATAAGCTTAATTATAATGTCCCCGAATTTGTAAAGATTTGGGGATTTATTTTTATGCAAACTTATTTTGGTTTATTTGATTATTATCTACGTTATTATGATTAAATATCAGTAATTATTAAAGTTTTAGGGGGTTAGTCCTAGGTATGATAAAAGATGATGAGGTATTGGCAGAAAATGACATAGTGAAGTTTGGCTCTGACTCAAGCTATGCCGATAAGATCCAAAATATTTTCAATGTAATTAAAATGCGTAATACATTTGAAGTAAGCGACTTTGCCCAGCAGTTGTTGAAAGTAGTTTTTCTTAGCAGCAGTTATTTTCAGAGAGACTCAGTTGACTTATTTCAAGAGGGAATTCCATGTGAGGCGATGACTGTAAGAAAACAGGGGTGGCAGTCAGGAAAAGTCAAACTAGTTGTAAATCTTGTCTTTGTGCCAGACGAACCAGCAAAAACAGAAGAGCAGTTTTGCACTTCTGAAACAACAGAGATCCCTAGTCCGTTGGATGAAATTCGTAAGCAAGTGGAGAGTTAAATTTATGATGGATAACTCACAGTATCTAGCTCCTGACGATGTGATCAAGTTTATCAAGACTGAAGCAAACTCATCTGATATGAATCATATATGCAGCGCTTTGGGAATAGGTAGCTCAATTGAAGTTTTTCAGATGAGTGATCTTGTCAATAAACTTTGTGCAAATCACAACAGTCTGCAAAAGCAAGTAGTTGAATTATTCAAAACAGAAGGTTTTCCTTGTCAGGTGATGACCAGTCAACATCGGGGCTGGCAATCAGGAAAAGCTCGGCTCACACTTGAATTTATTCCTGATGATCAGTCCAAAACCAAAATAAAATCCCTGCCTCCCGCTGCGCCAGAAATCCCTAGTCCACTAGATGAAATCCGTAAACAAGTGGAGGGTTAAATTTATGACAGATAAGTTAGAAAACCTACACCCCGATGATGTGGTTAAATTTCAGATTTCACCTGACAACGAAGACGCTGTTGACGATATTTTTAATAGTTTGAGCATCAGCAATACATTTGAGGTTGAAGATTTTATCTACAAACTCTGTGTAACACAAACTTATTTTATTGAGGAAGCGACAGAACTTCTTATGAAAGGAATGCCTTGTCGTGTCTTAACTGCTAGAGGTCAGGGCTGGCGCTCTGGCAAAGTAAAATTAAGCCTGCAGTTCATGCCTGACGAACCAGAAGTAACATCTTTGCCTCCTGCCGCGCCCGAAGTCCTGAGTCCATTAGACGAAATCCGTAAACAAGTAGAAAGCTAATTATCCCTAACCTACTGATTCTAGATCATCATCCTGTATTTCGGATAGACTTGGATCACTACTCACCGAGATTAAATCTTCCATATTACGGATCATCATTTGGCAGATGTCATCCAACGGTAAATCATTGGCATCATGTCCAAAAGGATCTTCAATTTGCAAACCGATTTCCTCAACACCTAAGAGAGTGAAACTAATTAAAGCCACCCCTAAACCAGTCCACCAGCCTAACTGACCCACTAACTGGAATGGCAAAGATAAGCAATAAATCAATAACAATTGCTTCAAGTGAATCGAATAAGCCAAAGGAATTGGTGTAGATTGAATCCGTTCACAGGCTCCTAAAGCATCAATACAGTCATTCAGTCTCAAACTAATTAGGTTAAAACTAGGCGCTTGAATTAAATTCTCTTTAACTTGTTTTTGGAGATAAACACTCAACCAAAACGCAATCTCTAGGGGTGGATTGTGCATCGTTTGTAGTTTCTGGTGCTGAGCACGGGACAAAAATGGACGCAGTTCATCCCCCATCGGCTCACGGCGTAGTTTTAATTTAATACTAATCACAAAAGCCGCTAAAAGTCGCACATGGCGCAGTTTATTGGCACGATCTTCAGGACTGCGATCTTCAATGGAAGATAACATCTGCCGTGTCATATTCCGTACTGAAGTTACTAAAACACTCCAAACCCGACGACCTTCCCAAAAGCGATCATAGGCGGTATTAGTCCGAAATACCAACAATAAACCTAATACGATATTGGGAATTACTGTACTCAAAAAGGGTAAAGAAACTCCCCAACCCTTAGTGTAAAGGAAAGAAATAAATACGCCAAACAAGGCACAGAAAACCACGCGAGGGATTACCTCACCAATTACCGAACCGTCTAATTGGAAGGCGGCACGAAACCATTTATAACGGCTACTTGTCATCACAGGATTATACTCAAATTGATGGAAAAAATAAGCACGGGGAATTACCCATGCTTAACAATTAATTAAAGAAGATGATTGAACTTAGAGATCTAAGGCATTTTTGAGGGCATGAACCACTTGTTCCTGTTGCTCTGGGGTAATCTCTGGGAACATCGGCAAAGACAACACCTGATTAGCAACCAGTTCCGCTTGGGGGAAACTACCTGCGCCATAACCCAGCTCTGCATAAACTGACTGCAAGTGCAACGGCAACGGATAGTAAATAATCGTAATCACACCCTGCTCTTTGAGTTTGGCTTGGACGGCATCGCGATCTTTGTCCACAATGCGGATCGTATATTGATTCCACACGGCTCCCGCTCCACGATCCGGCGCAATCACATGGGGCACATTCGCCAAAAGCTGATCATAACGCTGACTCACTTCTTGGCGCAGGGCATTCCATTGATTGAGATAAGGCAACTTCACCGATAACAACGCCGCTTGCAGTGCATCCAGCCGCGAGTTCATCCCGATATATTCATGGTAATAACGGCGTGGACTGCCATGCTCCCGCAAAATCTTGATTTTTTCCGCTAGTTCGGGATTGTTGGTAGTTGCCATACCGCCATCACCACAACCGCCTAAATTTTTGGTGGGGTAATAGCTAAAACAACCAACATCACCAATGCTGCCCACCACCTGACCATCCCAAGTAGCCCCAGTGGCTTGGGCACAGTCTTCAATCACGTACAGATGATGCTCTTGGGCGATCTCCATTAACCGCGTCATATCCACCGGACGACCAAACAAATGCACCGGCATAATTGCCTTAGTGCGGGGGGTAATGGCAGCGGCTAAAAGGTCTAAATTCAGATTAAAACTATGGGGTTCAACATCTACAAATACTGCCTTTGCCCCAGTCATCGTGATGGTTTCCGCACTGGCAAAGAAAGTAAACGGTGAGGTAATGACTTCATCCCCCTCACCAATACCCAGCGCACGCATCGCTAAATACAGAGCGTCAGTACCAGAATTACAGGCGATGCCGTGTTTAGTGCCAATGTAGGCGGCAAACTCTGACTCAAACTGTGCCACCGTTGCACCACCAATGTATTGTCCTGAAGCCAAGACTCGCAAAGCAGCGGCATTGAGCGCATCACCAATTTGTGCGAATTGCTGCGAAGTATCAAAGGGGGGGATAGTCACCACGCTAAATGCTTTATTTCTCGTTAAATTACGATCTACACTTTAGTATGATTTCCCGTGGGATTGCTAATGGATTTGGCTTTTTCGTTATCTTTTTCGTGGCGGGCATAGTCATCCTGAAACCGGATAATATCGTCTTCGCCTAGATATTCACCGTTTTGGACTTCGATCAAGACTAGGGGAATCACCCCAGGATTTTCGAGGCGATGGGGCGTACACTTCGGGACATAGGTGGATTGATTGGTACTGATCATAATTTCGTTATCGCCGCACACGACCCGCGCTGTACCAGACACAACGATCCAATGTTCGCTGCGGTGGTGGTGCATCTGAAGGCTCAAACGATGACCAGGCTTAACTTCAATGCGTTTGATTTTGTAGCCGATGCCTTCTTCAAGGATTGTAAATGCCCCCCAAGGACGCTGACTACTTTGATTACCATTTTGATTGCCAGATGTGGACTCAGACAGGGGCGGATTGACAGGAAATACGCTGGCGGCGGTTTGGTCGAGTGATTGTGCCATGATTTGCTCTGAAGGAGATAAACAACTTGGGGGTGGGGGATAGGAAAGGCGCTGATGAGAGTAAAAAACTATGTTCTCAGGATAACAGTTTCCCTCTTTATCCTTGACCATTCAACGGCTATTTACAGCAGAATTTAATAAGAATTTAACAGGAATTTAATGTAAAACTTAGATGATCACGAATCAGTCTGAGGATTTGGCGGATTTAGTCCCTGTGCCTGATGTAAGACCATCGGCAGCCGCACCGTAAATCTAGAACCCACATCGACTACGCTCTCCAAGGTAATGTGACCACCCATTAAATGCACTAATTGCTCAGTGATCGACAAGCCTAAACCAGTGCCGCCATGCTTGCGGGAGGGGGACTGATCCACTTGGCGGAATTGCTCAAAAATAGTGCGTTGGTGTTCGGGGGGAATACCAATTCCGGAATCTGCAACCACTACTTCAATAAACTCTCCTGGCTCTTGGGATGTTGGCTCAGGGGAATTACGTGGGGAATTAGGCTGATCATCACTGCCAGCGGGTATTCCATTGGGATTTACCGAACTTCCCGAATTCACCGGATGGAGTTCAATGCGGACATAACCATGATCAGTAAACTTAATGCCATTAGAGACTAAATTAGTAATAACTTGCTTAATGCGAATCGGGTCATGGTACACCAGACATTTACCAATATGATTGATGAAAGTAAACTCTAAGGATTTGTTTTGGGCTAGGGGTTGCAGGCTCTCGTAAGTATGGCGAATTAATTCCTCTAGTTGGAAATGTTCGGGATGGGGTTCCATTTTACCCGCTTCAATTTTCGATAAATCGAGAATATCATTAATCAGTTCTAATAAACTCTTCCCATTGCGTAAGATCCGCTCCACCATGTCTTCTTGTCCAGGGGTGAGGGTATCCCGTCTTTGGCGTAGTAGCACCTGAGAAAAGCCAATAATCGCATTCATCGGAGTACGTAATTCATGGCTCATGTTAGCGAGAAACTGATTCTTTAATTGTGTGGCTTCTAAAAGCTGAGCGTTTTGAGCTTCGATTTGATTAATTAATTGAGCATTACCGATAGCAATAGCTGCCTGTACCCCAAAAGAAGCAAGTAAATTCATATCTTCCCGAGAAGCAGCCCGTTCCAGTTGAAAATGTCCAATAGCTAAAGCTCCCAACCGCCCAGAACGACTGGACTCAATGGGCACACACAGGGCACTTTTAACCGGCAAACCTTCCACTAAGCAAGCTTCTCCGGCTTTGATTTCAACGGGAATTCCTTCTCGAAATACTTGCATTAATAGATTATCTGCTTCGAGGGGGAACGATGCACCGATCGGAAAATCAGCCGGTAACCCTTGGGTGGCAGAAAACACTAGAGAACGAGTTTTACTGTCAAATAGAGCCAGCACGCAAACCTCTGACCAGGCAATACCATCACAGGTGGCTTCTACCACAGATTCCAGCAAGATATCTAGATCCTGCAATTGCTGGTTAATTAAGTTCGTCAACCGTTGCAAGATTCCCATACGTCGCTGCTGGTCAATCATAATGCGATTGGTTTCCTGCATGACCTTATCCCGATACCGCTGCTCGGTTACATCCCGCAAAATCATGACACTACCCAAAAGTTCCGATTCAATCCCAGCAAGGGGTGCAGCGGTGGTACTCAAAATCACTTCTCTACCGTCAGCTTGACGTAATGTGATCTGATCTTCCACCACTTGATTCATGGACATCGCACGGAAAATCACTAATTCCGATAGAGCTAGGGGCTGTCCGTCAGCATTCCTAATGTCAAACTGTTTAATGATTTCTGCCATTGACTTAGCCACCAAGGGAGAGGCTTTGCCATCGGTGAGATTGGTTGAACTAGGGTCTCCAGAGTTAAGGTTAGGGGTAACTAGATTTGGGGTGCTTAGAATCGCTCTGCCAGCGGAATTAATTTTGAGAATCCGTCCTTCCGAATCACTTAGCAAAACTCCATCGGCTAATTGCTCGAAAACAGTGGTTAATTCTTCCCTTTGTCGAGCAATGGTTTCAATACTTTGGGCGTTACTGATCGCAGTGGCTAAACGACGGTCAATGGATTTGAGAATGTTCCGACTTTGGGCTGACAGAGGTAATAAACTCCCTAAAAATAACACCCCTACTAGATTTTTTTTCAGCATTAAGGGAACAGCGATCAGGCTCTGGGGCAGCAGATCGCCGATGGGAGTGCGATATACTAGGGATTGTCCCCCCAGGTCATCACCTTCCCAAATTACCGCCTGTCCCATTTGTGCCGCTTGCCCTACGATGCCGTCCCCCAGGGCGATTTCAGTCATCATATTACTGGTACGATAGCCCCATTCCGCTGCCAGAACCAAAGATCCTTCTCCCTGACCGCTGCCACTTTGCCACAGATAGATACTCCCCATTTGGGCTTTAGTTAGTTGACAAACTTCTTCTAAACTAGTTTTGATGAGTTTAGATAAACCTGTAGTACTGACCAGGACTTGATCCAGAGATTGCAGTGCAAATTGAATATCCCTAGATTCGAGAATGGCGGTTTTATTCTCTAATTGGTCTGCCATGCGATTAAAAACTTCCGCAAATTCCCCCAGTTCATCATAGCGATTTAGTTCTGCTCTAACGGAGAGATTTCCAGCGGACATTTCTTCGGCAACCCTAGATAGTTCGGCAAGGGAAGGCTGAATACTGCGTACAATGGCAGAAGCAACAAAGATTCCGGCTCCTAATCCAGCAATGAGAACTGCAACAGCGCTACTGGTAGCAACTCTCTGTAATACGGGAGTTCCCCAATGGACAAACGTGAGCAACAGCAACGAGGCTACAGTGAGTAAAACAGTGCTGATGGTCAGACCAAGCAATACTTTTCTGACTAGGCTCTCTCGTTGTTTGGGAATTTGTACCATAGGGACCAATGCCTCTCACTGTAAATTTGGCTCACGATATATAGATTTCAGGGGTTCTCGCTTTTTTCTCAATGCATCACTTAATCCGTCGATGAGACCGATTAAATTAATTAAATTAAATTAATTAAATTGATTAAACTGACGAAGCGGAAGATAGGCATGATGAGAATTTATCACCAATAGCATTCGTAACCAAATGCCATACCTGAATAGTTAGCTTGCAATTAACTTGCAAGTAATTTGCAATTAATTTTAGAATTACTTGCAGAATCTGCCAGTTTAGATTATTACAGATATGAACATAAATGACATCTGCTAATGGTTACAGATTTAAGTGATGTGTAAAAATAGAAAAATTACCTATGCAAATAGATTCCTAAAATTCTGCCATAGCTGTTCTTGCAATTGCTCTAGGGGAACCTGTTTGATTGCAGCGGCTTCTCGGTAAATATCCCTAATCTCAAATTTAGTCTGCGCGTCGGTTTCGAGAAAGAGTTGCTCTAGTGGCACTGCGGCGATCACTTCTCGGCTGGGGGATTGAGGGTGGCAAATACTCGCCCCGAAGGAAACCTTAATCCCGTGGTGGGCTAAACTGCGGCGCAAATCATCTTTTTTATCAAAGCCATGAACTAGCCAGGGCATTCGCGGGCGGTGTTTTTGTTTGAGGTTAATCAGTTCGTTAAATGCTTTAACACAATGAATAATCAAAGGTTTTTGGAGGGTTTCTGATAGTTCAATTTGGGCGCTAAATGCCTTGATTTGCAGAGCTAGATCAATGACTTGTGGCGTGTCATCGGACTTAGGAATATGAGGAGGAAGAGGAATATAAGTATATTTTGCTCTGTGATGCCGATCTAAACCGCATTCACCAATGGCAATCATCCTCGAATCCTGAGCGATTTGCCATATTTGCTGCATTATTTGATCTAGAGAACTTAAATTTTGAGCATCAATGCCATGAGCGAAATTAAGATTTTGGCAGAGATTCTGGAAGAGATTTTGATAGAGAAACCAAGGATGTAAACCAATAGAACAGGAGCTTAAAGGTTCTGGCAAGGTAATATATTCGCTGTAGTCCAGGCTGGTAATAGTGATAGCAGTTCCAATATCAGATTCAATATCACTTTGATTATGCTCTTGAGCAATATGATCTGGAGAAATATTAGGCAATCTGTGGGTGTGAAAATCAATCAATGGTGCCATTAAGCTACTTAAATCAGCTATTGAGATTGATCCGCTTTTATGGATGAATCATCCCCCCCCACTCCATTAAAGAAGGGAGGGGATGAGCATAAACCTAAACCTTTAAGGAATTTAACCCTGCTGCAAAGCCGCAACTTTATCCGTTTGCTCCCAAGGGAGATTCAAGTCAGCGCGTCCCATGTGACCATAGGCAGCCACATCCTGATAGAAGCGTCCACCCCGCTCCCCAGGCAAACCGCGCAGATTGAAATGCTTGATAATTGCCGCCGGACGTAAATCGAAATTTGCCTTGACCAGAGCCAGCAGATCCGCATCGGGAATTGTGCCCGTACCGAAGGTATCTACGTGTAAGCTCGTGGGTCGTGCCACCCCAATGGCATAACTGATCTGTAACTCGCATTTCTTGGCTAGACCAGCAGCAACAATATTTTTTGCCACATACCTTGCTGCATAAGCCGCACTGCGGTCTACTTTCGTGGGGTCTTTACCCGAAAATGCCCCGCCGCCGTGACGGGCATAACCGCCATAGGTATCGACAATAATTTTGCGCCCCGTCAGCCCTGAGTCGCCCTGAGGACCACCAATCACAAATTTACCGGTGGGATTGACAAGGAATCGGGTGCTGTCATCGGGCTGTACGGTCATATCGGCAAAGCTTGGTAATACGACCTTTTCCCATAGGTCAGCTTTGATGATTGCTTGGACCTCTGCCTCATCGGTCACGCCGTTGATCGCGGCATCGTGCTGGGTTGAGATCAAAATTGTGTCAATGGCAACGGGGCGATCATCTTCATACACCACCGTTACTTGGGTTTTACCATCGGGGCGTAAATAGGCTAAGGTGCCATTCTTCCGCACTACGGACAACTGCCGTGACAGACGGTGGGCGAGGGCAATGGGTAAGGGCATCAGTTCAGGGGTTTCATCACAGGCAAACCCAAACATCAAACCCTGGTCACCAGCGCCAACAGCGTCAAAAGCTGCATCTTCATCCGCTGAGCCGCTGCGGGTTTCGAGGGCAACGTTAACCCCTTGGGCAATATCGGCAGACTGTTCATCCAGAGCAACTAAAACCGTGCAACTGTTGGCAGAAAAGCCGTTGTCTGCATCGGTATAGCCAATTTCAGCAATTTTTTTGCGGGCTAAATTAACATAGTTGACATTGGCATTAGTGGTGATTTCCCCAGTGATCAGCACCAGTCCGGTATTGACCACTACCTCAGCCGCCACCCGTGAATGGGGATCTTGGGCTAGCAATGTATCGAGAATGGTGTCGGAAATTTGATCACAAATCTTGTCTGGATGCCCTTCAGTCACAGACTCTGACGTAAACAGAAAGCGGCTAACCAACGATGTGTCCTCCTAAGAATCGGGCAGTCAAGCAAAAGTTTTGACTATAATATTTGTCTGTAATATTACTTCACCCTTGGTGTTTTCTCCAGAAACTCAGGCTATGTTGAGTCTTTTTGCTGGAGATGTACTGTGAGATCTGGCTGGTGGGGCAGCTACAGCGTAAGTTGGCGCAAAATATGGCTGGTGGATTCGTGCCTGAAGTGTTTTATTAAATATTTGGTTAATATTGGCTTAGTATTTCTATTTATTTAGTATTTGATTGGTATTTGGTTGAAATTTGATTAATGGTTAATTAATAGGTAACTGACAGGTTAATCAACAGTTCAATGACTAATTCCAAATGACTAGTTACCGTTATTATAGGTGAGTGGAGCGGTAGAAATGAAGCTGTTTAGTATGAACTACAATCAATAGCAGCAAAGTTATCTCTAAAACTAGCAAATCGAATCCAAGGTCAAAGAAATAAGCTTAAAGAAATATTTGATTATCTTAACTAAGTTCTGATGGAGATATATTCTGTTAGGTAATTCTAATTGAATACGGCTAATTCAGCCCCAAACTTAGACTAAAACCACTTAGACTAAAAAGCTAGAGTAAAACTCAACGGCAGCTACCATTACCTAGACACCTAACCATCGGCAGTGTTAAATTACCTGTAGTGACTGGTTTTAGGAATCACGGTGGGTCAAAACTGTACATAATCAACAGTCTAGAAACAATCAAACAAATGGAGCTTTTGTGGGAAAATCAATTCAAGAACTGATTGATCAGCTACCGACTGATAATTTAACCACCGCTGCATTGCAGTCCCTTGATTTCGCGGCTCGGAATGAGTGGCGAAACACAGTCGGTTTTGCGAATACCATCAAGGTGATCACGGGTCAAGATGACGAGGCATTCATTCAGCAGGTGGGTGAACGGATCAACGCCCTCTACAATGACCCTGCCCAACCGTATCAGATCGCAGTGTGGCTTTATCAAATCGTTGACCATACAGACAGAGCTTTGAGTACTTCTTCTTTCGCTTCCCGATTTGACGAGAAAGTGCCCCTCTCCAACTTCTTCAACGAATTAGCCCTCAAGTCTGAAGAAGCTCAATCCCTTGATCTATGTCTCAAAATAGTCACAGAATTAATTGCCCTTGGCTATCTGCATCGAGTTTCTGGTAATTCCATTGCGTATTTTGCTGAGAGTTTGGGAACCTACAGCGATGAGTCATTAATGCGGATGGCTGCCCTAGTGTGTATTGATGGTTTGCTGCCATTGGGAGCGAATTTCATCAGCAAGGTTAACGCACGGATGAGTCAGATTACCCCCCATGAACTGCGGGAAAATCTGACATTCCAAAAGATTCGTGAGATGATTCCAGGGCAGTCCGAAGAACAGAAGTTGAAGTTTATTCGACAGGCTTTTGCTTCTATTACCAGTTGGATGGAGCAACTCATCACAACCCATAACCTATCGCCGGAAGTGGTAGGTAATCGCCTCCATCGTATCGCTGACTTCGCTGACGATAAACTGGACTGCCTTGGTGCTTTCCTTGATGCAGTTCTCAACTATTACGAACATACTGGTATTCAAACTGTAATGCGCCGCTTGGTAACCCAGGCAACAGCAGCAGTTTAGACTGACTAATCCCCTGATTCATTTTTCGCCCTCAGGTTTGCCGATCTGAGGGTTTTGTTTTTCAGTGGGGCAAACTATTGGTCAATCCCTCTAATTATAGGGTATTTGTCAGACAAGATGTCTGACCTACAAGGTATCAATCCATGTAGGACGGACATCTTGTCCGTTGATCCGCTTACAAGACTGTCCCAAAATTATTTGACCAAAATTATTTGAAATGACTAGATCTACATATGGCACATCGAAAATATGGGAAAGATGTGGCACAATTTCTAAGGTGTGGATTTGGCTCAAGTCTGTAAGTTCGGCGCATCACTTCTATTCTATTGATTTTGATTTAATCTCAATTTAGTTTTATTTGATTTTATTTGGTTTTATTTTACTTTATTCTATCTTATTCTATTTTTTACCGACAGTGGTTCAATTATGATGGAGCATAAATCTATTCTAAAACTGTGGCAGATTCTATTACCAGGAAAACATTTACCTGATGACAGCAACTTAGGGATAACCTCGGCAACGGTTATAGAACAAAAGGAGTTGCACCGCCGCCTCAGGTATGGCTTTTTAGGGGTAACTGTACCTCTTTCGCTGGGTTTTCACGGTTTGGCTTTGCCCATTGCAGCATTATTTTCTAATAATTACTTCCGTTCCCCAACAGTCCAGCATAGCCAAGAAGAGCTTCTGATCGATGTATCTGTCACTGAATTGCCCGAGGCGATACAGCCACCTCAAGATAGTGTTGCATCCTTGCCCAGTAATGATCATAGTCAAGTTAAAGATCCAGTTCAGGATGATGATACTATTGCCGCACTGCCTGCTAGTTCAGTTCCTTTTGCTCCTCTATCCCAAAACGAATCTCAGAAAAGTGAACCCAAGAATACCACAGCACAGGAACCGCCCCAAGTGGCAACTGCCGGTAATTTAGCTCCAGAGAATACGCCTGATCAAGAGGTTCCAAAATCTACGCCAACCCCAGTTGCTCCTAGTCCTGTGGCGAGTTTTAGTCCGATGATTGAGCGAATTTTAACCAGTAATGGTTTTAGTAATAATTCAGTGCCAGCCCCTCCTAATGTCGGTGGTGGCAATGGTTCGACAGCATCTCTGAATCCAACGGGACTAGGACAAATCGGACGGGGATTGGGTTGGGGAAATGTGGGGAATCGTCATGGGGCTACTCAGGGAAATGGTTTGAATAGGAATCAGATTGGATTATTTTCGGGAGGTTTGGGCGTGCCTTGGGGTAAAGCTTCCGGTAATGGCAACGGAAATAATGGAAATGGCAATAATCAGAATGGTAATCAAGGCAGCAATCAGGGTAATGGTAGAGGACGGATTCGTTGTCAGGAATGTAGTAAACCGCAGTATCCCGACAGTGCCCGCGAACGCCGTTTAGAAGGAGCCGCCACTGTTGCCGTTGATATTGCTCCTGATGGTTCAGTAACTAATGTGCGAATCATGCAAAGTTCGGGACATCCAGAACTAGATGAGGCTGCGATTAATGCGGCACGGGGTTGGCGTTTTGAAGCTTCAGCCACTGGCAGACAAGCTGTACCAGGACGGATGAACTTCCAAATTGAAGGATCGGAATATGCTCAGCAGAGTCAACGGGCTAGGGAAACGGCTTCAGCGACTCCACCAGTGAGGGATTCTGATAATGCTAGTGCTAGTCCAGTGGCGGCTCAAACCAAGCCTGTTACACCCAAACCTACGAACCCTGAGCCTGTCACAAATGAGAAGTTACCTAATATGACAACACCTCAAACTTCGGCAACAGGTTCTAATTCTGTTAATAATAGCCCTAATAACCACTCTAATACTAATTCCAATCATAATTTCAGTAATACTACTTCTAATTCAGTTCCCAACAAGCCAACACCTCATAATCCATCGACATCATCCCCTGAAACGCCTCAATTAAATCCTCCTGTAACGAATGCGGCTCCTGCCAGTATAGCGCCTATTGGTGAGCCAGTTCCGGCAGCGGTTCCACCAGTAGCAGAACCAATTCCGGAACCTGTTCCAGTGTCTCCAATTGCTAATCCTGGAGCTAATCCTGTGCCTGATTCGCCTAATTCCACTAAGTAGTTTATAATTGTAGCTGATAACTTTATAGATTCTATGATTTATAGATTTTATGATTTTTGGGCAACTTTGCTTAGTAACTTGTCTACTAGACCCGTCACACCTTTCACTAATTTGGGAACTATAGTTGTTTGGAATGATTTGTAGAGGTGGCTTCGACTCCACTCAGCCCTCGGTGTAAGGTAGCTGAGCGGAGTCGGAACTGTATTTTTAATTTGAATTGTCTATATGATTTGGGAACTATTTTTAGAGCCATGCTAAAGAACAAAAGGGATCACATTTGGGCATTTGATTTGGAATGGATTCCTGATATACCGACAGGCAGGCGGGTTTACGGTTTGGACTTATCCACAGAGGATCAACAGGTACTAGAAACTATGTGGCAAGAGGGAGGCGCAACCCCAGAAAAACCTCGCCCCTATTTGAAAACAATTCTGTGTCGGATTATTTCTTTAGCAACGGTCATTCGTTCTGTAGAAGGCAATGCTACTAAATTAAAGTTATTTTCTTTGCCTCAAGATGCGAATGAAATCCTTGATGAGCCAACCATCATCCGCCGCTTCCTGTCAGGGATTGGTAAAGATAAACCGCAATTGGTGGGGTTTAATTCTCGTAATTCTGATTTTCCGATTTTGTTTCAGCGTGCTTTGGTTCATAGCTTAACCGCCCCTAGTTTCTGTAATCGTCCGCAAAAGAATGATAAATCAGGAGTGGACTACTTCTATCGGTATAGCGAAGATCACTTAGATTTACAGGAATTAGTGAGCGGTTGGGGAAAAGCCACTCCTTCACTCCATGAAATCGCCCAAGCTTTAGGGATTCCTGGGAAAATCGATACCACTGGCAGTAATGTGATTGATCTATGGATGGATGGCAACATCGGACAAATTGTGGCATATAATCAATGCGACGCCTTGACGACCTATCTGGTGTGGTTGAGACTGGCTTATTTTGCGGGACACTTTACGAATGAGAAATTTAATTATGAACAGGATTTAGTCAAGAATTTATTGCAGCAGAAAGTCACGACGGGTGAAACTCATTTACAGAAGTATTACGATCGTTGGCAAGAATTACAAAGTTTATTCTAACTTTATTCTAAAATTCTCTACTTATCTAAGATTCTCTATTTATAAGTTATTTAACAAGTTATTTATCAGTTATTTGGAATTTCCAGATCGAACCTCATCTCAAATCAGCCATGAACTATAGTCTTACTCAGTTAGAAGAGAATTTCTTTGCCCTTACCACAGCGTTGGTTAGCCAATTACAAGCTGAAGAACATTTAACTCTGAACCTCAGTGCCGAACGCAGTCAATTCACCCGATTTAATCAAGGAAAAATCCGCCAAACTGGTTTGGTTGCTGACGGTGATATTACAATGATTTTGCAGCTAACAGAACAAGAATATTTTGCCGAGTTCCCTTTTACGGGCAATCTTGAAATTGATCTGCCCACTGCCACCTATCACTTAAATAATTTACGGACGGAAATCAAGCAATTACCCGTCAATCCTTACATTGTATTACCCCAAGATTACGGCTCTAGTCATTCGTTTTACAGCGGCAATCTTTTAAGTCATGAAGCAGTATGCGATGCAATTTTGGAACCCTGTAAGGGATTAGATATTGCGGGTTTGTACGCTGGGGGCGTGATCATACGGGGGAATGCCAATTCGGCAGGACAGCGCCACTGGTTCGCTACCGATGCTTTTTGCCTTGACTATTCGCTATTTGTGGATACTCCCGACGGACAAAAAGCGGTCAAAGATAGTTATGCCGGAACTAATTGGGAACAGGAAGTTTATCAACAGCAAATCGCTCGCTCTGTGTCAGCATTGGAAACCCTGCAACGTCCTAGTATGACCATTACCCCAGGTCAATATCGTACCTATTTAGCCCCCGCCGCTACAGCGGAACTAGTGGCATTTCTGACTTGGAGTGTGGGGGAAGCTTCGCTGCAACAGGGCAGTAGTGCGTTACTTAAATTAACGAAAGGAGAACGGTATCTCTCACCCAAATTTACCTTAGAAGAGAACTTCCGACGGGGTTCCGTGCCGCAGTTTAACGAATTAGGCGAAGTTGCTCCCGACGAGTTAATGATTATTGACCAAGGTAAATTAGTGAACTCGCTGGTAAGTGCTAAGAGCGGTAAAGAATACCAGAAGCTCAGTAATGGTGCTAATGGCAATGAGTCAATGCGTGCGCCGGAAATGGCAGGGGGTAACTTGTCTCAGGCAGAGATTTTGCAACAATTGGGAACGGGATTATATTTATCGAATCTCCATTATCTGAACTGGAGTGATCAGCCTAATGGTCGGATTACAGGCATGACTCGGTATGCTTGCTTTTGGGTAGAAAATGGCGAGTTAGTGGCTCCCATTGAGAATTTACGCTTTGATGAAGTGATTTATGATGCTTTGGGAGAAAATCTCATTGATTTGACTACGGAGAGGGAATTTATCCCCCACACTGATACCTATGGCAGGCGGTCTTTGGGCGGTATTTTGGTTCCTGGGGTGTTGATTGATCGGTTTACTTTTACACTTTAACCTTTATGCACTAGGGAGTGTCATCAAATGAGCCAAATGATAGAAGCGACCATGTGAATAGCACTAAGAAAAGTTTCAGCCAGTTTGTCATATCGAGTGGCAATCGCGCGATATTGTTTGAGC
>JBIKNH010000234.1:0-6323 GCA_044358815.1 Pseudanabaenaceae cyanobacterium
AGAAATGACATACAGTATGGACTTGAGAGAAAGAGTGGTGAAGTATGTCAGAGAGGGAGGAAGTAAAGCAGAAGCAGCAAGACGATATGGAGTCAGTGAAGCAACAGTATATGCATGGCTGAAGCGAGAAAATTTGCAACCAACGGTAGTGACCCGTCGGAGACGCAAAATAGACTGGGAAGCCCTAGAAAGTCATGTGCAGCAACATCCAGAAGCGACCCTCAAAGACCGCGCTAAACAGTTTGGTGTCAATCCCAGTGCCATCTGGTATGCCTTAAAAGAGTTGCAAATCACGAGAAAAAAAACAGTTAAAGTATCGCGAAAGAGATCATGAAGCAAAGCAATTGTACCTAAGACGATTGCGTAGAATGGTTTTGGGGAGGTGAGCAGACAAGATCGTCTAGATTGACGAGTCTGGATTTGAGCATCGGGTTAATAGTGCTTGCTGTTTCAATGGTTTACTGTTGCAGCCCGTTCTAGAAGTTGCTGATCTCGAAGGTCATGAATGCTGTTTGTATACCTCTACGGAACGTGCAGTACGCTTTTACCAGAGACAAGGGTTTATTGTTTGCAAGGAAGCTTTCTTTCAAACTGCATCCCCTCCATTATGGCTGATGGTACGATCCCCCAAATCAACCTGAGGTAATGTATAGCCACCCAATGCCTCATGAGGATTGGTAAAAGTGTCGGTAGTAAGAGAAAGAACAATAGATGGGTGGATAAAACTACTCATCCATTATTGCATCACTTAATTACCCTAAGGCATCAATGCTCCAATTTAGGGACAGACTAACAGTTGGATTCACCGGATGTAGATCTGCTGTTCGATTCAGCTAGCGCTTTAAGGAATTTCGTTACAGTGGGGGTGTTAGGTATACTTCTAATCATGGCTTATTCGATCCATCACAAGCAGGACTCAAAATAGCTTTGACACTCTACATTTGCACATTTCATCAAGTTCCAAACATCTGATGTGGCACTCATTGACCAATTTCTTGGCTTCGCATAAAAGCAATAATTAAACTTACACTTCGAGCAAGATTCCTGTAGAGTTGGACGGGAATTTCCGAGTTCCCATTTTTTACTTATATACTCACTAAATTGCTGCGGTAAGCCTTGTTTTTTACTACTTATACTGTCGATTGATTGCTCTTCATGAATAAGAATGTAATCTCGTTGTTCAGCACTCCAAGAGTCCCAAATCTGTTGGTTCAGGATTTCCTGCAAGTTTTTTGATAATTTATCATATTCATTACTCATAGCACATTCCCAAGATATATTGAGATTTTGTAATACGGTGTGCTGAATGGAATTTTGCCATTACATGCATCTAATTCTGCATATAATGGAATCAAATAAGAACTAAAGGATAAGATTAGCATATTGCAAGACGAGAGAATCCAAAAATGTCTGCGGATGAGCAGAAGCCCTTCTCTCTTTCAGAACCGCTTGCGTCATGCTCAATTTTGCTCAAGTCAGGCGCATATTTCGGTAGAAGTAACACTCTGTTTCCATCAGCCGTGACTAAATCTTGAATCACCTTTTTCCGATGAAAAGCTGCATTATCCATGATGAGCGTCGAATCCGGCACTAACTCCTGAAATAACCATGTGGATAACCACTGCTCAAAACATTGGGCATTGATGCCACCCGTGATCAGCGCTTTGCCCAACCACAAGCACTAATAAAAAGAAGCGCACCTCATGGCACGCCTCCAGCAGTTACGGGATAAAGATTCAAAAAATCGAAGCAGAAATGGCTTAGCCTAAAGCTGCGAAATATTCCTTGGAACCCTTGGGATCAGGCTTCATGGTTGCCTTACCTTCTTCCCAGCCAGCGGGACATACTTCATCAGGGTGGGATTGGGTGTACTGGATTGCCTTCAAGGTGCGGAGGGTTTCATCAACGCTGCGACCAAAAGCGAGGTTATTAATGGTGGCGTGTTGGACAATACCTTCTTTGTCAATGATGAACAAACCACGCAGGGCAATGCCAGCTTCGGTGTCGAGGACGTTGTAGTCAGCAGCGATCTTCTTGGTCAAGTCAGCTACCAGAGGATAAGCCAAGTCGCCCAAACCACCTTCAGAGCGGGGGGTTTGAATCCATGCTAAGTGAGAGAATTGGCTATCAACAGATACACCTAATACCTCGGTATCCAGCTTAGCAAATTCGCTGTAACGGTCACTGAATGCAGTGATTTCGGTGGGGCAAACAAAGGTGAAATCTAAAGGATAAAAGAATAAAACCACATACTTGCTGCCCTTATAGCCAGAGAGCTTAATGGTTTTGAACTCTTGATCAACTACGGCGACTGCTTCAAAATCAGGGGCAGCCAGACCGACGCGAAAACTGGTCATGGTATTTCACTCGCAAACTAACTTCATACTATGTAACATACCATAAAGTAAACTCATAATGAGTATGTATTTTTGTTTTTTGTTTGGGATCGCTAGGGGTAATTTGCGGCTCTACCACACCTTAAAACCACAGCCGAAATTATGAGAAATCAAGATAACTTACTCAAATCTGAACTACTACCCCGAGTTTTAGATTGTTGGGTCAAGCCCTCTCCCAGTAATGACAGACCAGTAACCATCAACGTAATGGCTAAACCTGGAAATAAAGTAGTCCACCAAACGTTTTCCCCTGTAGACAATACATCTAGGGCTTGTTTGAGATCATGTCCCCACTCTGGCACTTCGGCAGGAATCCCTAAACCCAAAAATCCCAACCCCGCCAAGGTCAAAATCGCATCGGCGGCATTGAGGGTGAAAATTACGGGCAAACTCTGGAGGACATTTTGGGCAACATAACGAATCAAAATATGGGGTGTACTGGCTCCTAAGGCTTGGGCAGCTTCTACATACAATTCTGTTTTGACGCTGACGGTTTGATTGCGAATCAGTCGAAAATATTGCGGGATATACGCCACACTCAAAGCAATGGCAGCATTCCAAACCCCTGTCCCCACCACAAAGGCAATGGTTAACGAGAGCAGCAAACTGGGCAGGGTATAAACTGCATCCATCACAAATACCAACAACCGATCCAACGCACCGCCTTTATAGCCGCTAATCATGCCTAAGGGTACGCCCACCACCATACTGATCAGTGTGGAAACTAAGACGACTTGCCAAGCAATTCCGGCTCCGGCAAGGGTGCGGGACAGCACATCATGCCCCTGAAGGTCAGTGCCAAACCAAAAATTAAGGGAAGGAGGCTGGTGGATCGGATTCATCAAAAAATCCGTCGGATCAGCGACCCACTGCAACAGCCTTAGGAACGGAAAAGTTAAGGCAATGAGGGCAAACAAACCACAAAGCCAGAAACCAATCCACATTAATTTCTGGGAAACACTGGGAGAAACTGACTGCATGACGGCTGATTAGGGGATAACGAGAATAGGTGTTGAGTAGGTGTTAAGCAATGGTTGTAACACATGGGCGGAATCACTCGTCAGGTTGGGGAATTTCTTGCCATAGCTCAGTGGTTTCCCGCAGACTAGTGAAAGTGCCATTACCTAAAATTAAATGATCTAAAAGCGGAATGCTCAGCAGATTTGCCCCAGAGAGTAGTTGCCGAGTTAGCTCCAAATCCTCATCACTGGGATCGGTGACTCCAGATGGGTGATTATGGGCAACGATCAATCTCACGGCTCCGCTGCGGATGGCTTCTCGGAAAATATCCCTCGGATGGGCAATGGTTTCATTAACTGTACCAATAGTAATGATCCGCTGGGTAATAATCCGGTTTTTTTGATCCAGCATGATCACGGCAAGATGTTCTTGGGTTTGCCACATCAAATCTTGACTTAGAGCCGCTGCTGCCGATGCTGGGCTAGAAATTTCGGCACGTTCGGGGGGTTTGGCATAAATTGCCCGTCTGCCTAGTTCAATAGCCGCAAGGATCGCTGTTGCCTTGGCGGGACCCACACCATCGATCTGCATTAACTCCTCAGCCGTGACGCTCTGTAATGCCGCCACCGGATCGCCACTCGCACTATTACCCAAGGTTTGCAAAATTAATTGCCCCAACCCCACCGCTGACAGTTTGCCTGGTCCCTGCCCTGTACCTAACAAAATTGCTAATAGTTCGGCACTGGACAAACCGCGTCCCCCTTGTGCTAACAGTCTTTCGCGGGGGCGGTCATTGGTGGGCAGATCCGCAATCCGCACGGAATATCTCACCTCAGTCATAGATCCCAACCCATGCCAGCCTATACCCCATAACAGAATTTACTCAGATTTCAAATAGATTTTACCTGTAAACTCCCCCCACCACTGATCCATAAAAGCTTGGGATGCCAAGGGCTAACCTGTGCCCCTACCGCACAATCAAAACTGGATATTCAGAGTGATGTAAAACATAGTTACTGACGCTACCCAGCATGAGCCGTTCCAGGGAACCCAAGCCCCTAGAGCCTAAAATCACCACATCGGGTTTTTCGGCGGTGGCAATACGACAAATCACTTCACGGGGTAAACCTAACTCTAAGCGAGTACTCACCTTGATATTTTTTTCTAGACAGAGAGCTTCTGCCTGATCCAAAATGTTTTGTCCAGCGGCTAGAAGTTTCCGTTCCAGTTCCACATCGGGTAAACCGCGCCAGCCCACCCAGTCCCCCGTCGGCATCATAATTTCAGGGATATAGCTGGTCAAGGGTTCAATTACCGTCAGTAATGTAATTTCCGTCGTGTCACTGTGGCTTAAACCAAGGGCTTTATCTAGGGCATGGGCACTAGCTTTAGAGCCATCTAGGGCAACAAGTAATTTCATAAAAGACTCCTCAAAAAAGCTAAATTTCAAAATAACTAGCAAAACAACCAATAAAACAACTAGCAGAGCAGCCAAAAAGCTAAATTATTGTCATGGCGTGCAAGGTCTCTGACAATGGTTTGTAGGACAAAGGCTGATGGGACAAAAGGGTTTGGCAATCAGTGAAAACAATGTTGCCATTTTCGCCCATGGACCTAATACCAACTTAGCAACGAAACGAGATCCCAACCCAAATTCCTTGAAAATCTTTGCTGTCGTTCATTTCTTGTAATATCTGAGTTAGCAGTTAACCTCTTTTCTTCACCATGAATCACACAATTTCTGCCGGATTTGTCGGTACTGTTGGTAATACGCCCTTGATCAAAATTGAATCCCTATCAGCGGCGACGGGTTGCACCATTCTGGGTAAGGCAGAGTTTCTCAATCCTGGAGGCAGTGTGAAGGATCGGGCAGCATTATATTTGGTCTTGCAAGCTGAAAAAGCCGGACAAATTCAAGCCGGAGGTACTATCGTCGAAGGAACTGCCGGTAATACAGGGATTGGTTTGGCATTGGTGGCTAATGCGCGGGGTTATCGCACGGTAATTGTGATGCCTAGCAATCAGTCCAGCGAAAAAATTGAATTATTGCGGACTTTGGGGGCACAGGTGGAATTAGTCGCCCCCGTCCCTTTTAGCAATCAAGGGAATTATTACCATGTAGCGCGGCAAAGGGCATTAGAATTGGCGGAAATTCCAGGGGGAGCATTTTGGGCAAATCAATTTGAGAATACCGCTAATGCTGATGCCCATTACAGCACGACCGCCCCAGAGATCTGGCAGCAAACTGGTGGTGAGTTAGACGGTGTGGTAATGTCTTCGGGCACTGGGGGCACGATTGGTGGCGTAACCAGTTACCTCAAAGAACAAAAACCCAGTTTACACACTTATTTGATTGATCCCCCAGGATCTGGGTTGTATAGCTACATCACCACAGGGGAATTCAAAGCGGAAGGGAATTCAATTACGGAAGGCATTGGCATTAATCGCGAAACTGCCAATTTCCGCCGCGCTAAACTGGATGGCGCTTTTCAAGGCACGGATCAGGAAGTGATTGAAATGGCGCATTATTTGCTAAAACATGATGGTTTATTTATCGGTAGTTCAGCGGCGTTGAATGTGGTGGGGGCAGTGCGTCTGGCTCGTCAACTGGGACCTGGTAAAACCATTGCCACAATTCTCTGTGATGGAGGTGGTAGGTATCAAAGCCGCATGTTTAATGATGCATGGCTAGCAGAAAAAGGGTTAACGCCACGGGGTCAGGGTTTAGATTTTCTGGATTAAATCCTACATTAAGTCCCTAAATTAAATCCTAAATTAGATCCCGAATTAGATTAGTGATTCATGATTAGTGGATCAATGACTGATTGATAGGGACTTCTATTTGAGAAGGTTTATTTGAGGAAATTCTATAGTAGAATCAAATAAGAAGTAGAGGTTAATGTAGGAGAGAGAAATGACATACAGTATGGACTTAAGAGAAAGAGTAGTGGAGTATGTCAGAGGAGG
>JBIKNH010000056.1:0-21091 GCA_044358815.1 Pseudanabaenaceae cyanobacterium
AAGATTGAGCATAACTTTGCTGCTCTGAAAAAGAGAAGAGCTTATGCTCATCAACATACATCTTTGGATTCTCTCATTGCACAATATGCTAATCTCATCCTCTAGTTCTTATTTGATTCTACTATATTTTTCTTTGAATTATCTACATATTTTTAGGGACGGGTTAGCTAATCCGCCCAATTACCAAATCAATTACCAAGCTAACCGCCAAACCAATTACCAAACTAATTACCAATCAGAATAAAAGCTGACCAGAAATAAGGATGACGGAATCGCCGATCTTCATTCCGTAGGACTTGTAGTTGAGCTTCTCGAAGCATCACAATTCTTTGGAGTGCATTGGGAGATTCAGTCCCCATTTGGCGATAAAATCGTTCCATTAGAAACTGAGTTCCTTGATCACTAACAGCCCACAATGAAGCAATAGCCGCTTTAGCTCCCGTGCGTTGCATCTGATAACCGAAACCTAAAATTTCTTCCCCACCACTAAACATTCCTCCCAGCGCAGTTTGGCAGGCACTAAGCACCACCAATTCTGTATTAGGCAACTTCCAATTGCGTAAGTCTCGCAAACTGACATAAGCACCATTACCCAGCACGATAAACGAGTCCTCTGGTCTACCCGATACAAAAGCCGCATGGGTCGCTAAATGAACAATCTTAAATTCACCAAACCGATTGACTGCCTGATCTTGAGTAAATGACTGATCTAATAATTTTGTGGTATTAGGAATCTGATTCGCAATATTGGCAACTTCTTGTCCAGCAAAGGGCAATCCACTAAAACTAAACTGTTGTTGTCCTACGGTAATGTTAACTTTCCCTTCGGTAAATGCAGCAGCGATCACGTTTAAATTTCCGCCACTATTAGGAGAGTTACTAGGAGAGTTATTCAGGGAATTACTGACGCGATTAGGAACCGACATAAAACTTGCGGCAGTTAGATAGGTTAAACCATAGCGTTCCACCAGCCATTGTTGTCCGTCATAGAGCGCCGATAGAGGGATATAACGCATTTGTCCATCGGGGGCATAAAGCAGCGTCGTGACCTTGGCAGCGGCTAAATCAGATTCAATGGGAGCAATAATTCGTTCATAAAGTTTTTTGCCAGATATTTTGACATCGGCGGAACTGGTATCCTGTAAATCTGCCCGAAAATCCATCAATTGCCGCTGCATCACCTGATCAGTTACCTTGACAGTCCTTACCACAGGCAAACCCTGTAATGGTACTAGGGCGATCATTAACTGATCTTCTAGCAAAATTGGATAGAGCAAAGCCGCGCCAGTCCCAAATTGCTGAAGGTTACTTAATAAACGTTGGGAACTGGATAATTTTAAGCTGGCTTGAGGGGCTTCCCGTTGAATTTGTTGCTGTTTTTCCAGCAGAAAAGAGGCTGGCTGAGGCTTTGCCCATTGATTCAAATCCACCGTCAAGAGAAACTTTTCTAATTCTAGAAGTTCAATACCCTGAGCACTAATATCATTTCCCCCCACGTCTCGCAAATAATTCTGTAATTCCTGTACTTTGAGTAAATCCAGAACCTTAACTCCTTCGAGAACCCGCCCCTGTTGCAGTAATAACACAGCTAACTGACGATAACCATAGGCAACACTCAGACGATAAGCAGTGCGATCTTCACGGGGTAAGAGGCGTAAATTTTTGCGAATTGCTTCTCGCATATTTACACCATATTTGAGGAAGGCAATACCAGCGGGAATCTGTTTTTGTTGAATCAGTAAATCACCAATGTTATGGAGCAAAACCGCTCTGGTATTACCGTCGGCATTGTCACCTAATTCTTGTAATAGAGCTAATCCCTGCTGATAAGTCCCTAAAGCCTCAGGAATCTTCCCTAAATTGACATAGGTTTTACCTAAATTATTTAAACTGATGATCATACCGTTCTTATCTTGGCGATTCCGATACACTGCCAAGGCTTGCTGATGGAAAGATAGCGCCTTATCGGGTTGCCCCAAACTGCTGTAGGCATTTCCCAAGTAGTCTAAAGTAATTCCCGTACCGAGGGAGTTCTTAATTTGGCTATAGATTTCTAAAGCCCGTTGATGCATCGTAATAGCATCGTTGTATTTACCAATGTTCGTATATAACTGACCCAAATTATTAAAGTTAGCCGCCGCCCCCCATTGTACCGTTGTATCAGTACGGTAACTATCATTCAAATTATTACGGGTAGCTAAACCACGATTCACAAATGAAGGGCTAATATTATCATTACTGAGGGCATCAAACAATAATTCAACTTCTTTTTTTTGCAAATTGGCATACTGATCTGTCCCTAGTTTTTGGTAAATCTTGGCAGCTTCATCAGCATAATTTAAAGCCCGTTTATTCTGTCCTAAACTGAAATATAGCGTACTCAAATTATTTAAAATTGCAGCTTCATCTCCTTTAAAACAGCACAAATCTCTGACCAAAACCAGAGACTTATTATATGCTTCTAAAGCTTCACCGTAACGGGACTGACTAGCATAAATCACACCGATATTATTCCAGGTTTGGGCTAAACCAATCTTATCTTGATTCTTTTCATAAAGAGGTAACATCCCCTGATAGCTGGTTAAAGCTTCATCATAACGGGCAATTTTAAAATAGATACTTGCCAACCTTGATAACGTAATTGATTCACTAACTTGTAAAGCACTGAGATCAGTATTACTTAATTGGCTAGATGGTAATTTTTGAGTGGCACGGAAGATATTTAATGCCTGATTATATCCATCAATTGCTTTCGTAAAATCTTGTTTTTTATCATAGACATCTCCCAAATATTGCCACGTAAAACCAATATAAACCGCATCATCAGTATTAGGGCGAGCGATTCTCTGATAAATTGCCATCGCTTGGTTAAAGTAACTAATTGCTTCTGCATATTTCTCAACGCGAAAATAGGCATCACCTAAATGATTCAAACTAGCCGCTTCGCCCCCTTTAAAGCCCCATTTCCGAAATAGAGCCAATGCTTTCTGAAATTTACTAACTGCATCTTCCCATCGGGCAGCTCGCAAATCCTCAAAACCATCATTTTTTAAATAAACTGCATCAGTAATGTCTGTTTCTTGCTGAGGGTTTTGTGCAATATTTTGCGTTGTAGAACTTGATACTGCACTCTCTTTTATAGTGTTTGTCGCAGATTCTGCAATATTAGCGAAGCCAAAACCTGAGGCTAAACCAGTAATCAAAATAATAACAATATTTAAATGACACAAATTACGATTAGACTGCATGTTTTTAACCTATTCCTAATTTATCTGTGCTTAATTCAACCATTCTTATTTAACTGTATTAAACGATTTTGATTCAACTATTTTGATTTAACCATGCTCAATTTAAATCATACTTAATTTAAATCATAGGGAATACGCAAAGTGAAAACTGTACCTACTGGATCATTGTCCGTGAGTTCAATAGTCCCACCGTGAGATTCAACTACTAGTTTACAGAAAAATAATCCTAAACCAATTTGTGGCGAACCTAAACGCCCCAAATCACTATAATTATTTCCCACTTGATAACGGTCAAAAATTAGATCGCGATCCTGTAGACTGATGCCTAAACCTTGATCTGCCACACTGACTTCTAAATAATCACAATCTACAACTGTATACTCTGGATCAGGCAATTGCTGTTGTAATTTGATCTCTTTTAAAGTTGTGGTAATTATGCTATGTTCTGGTGCAAATTTCAAAGCATTAGCAACCAAATTGTCCAAAGCCCGACGCATTAAATGAGCATCAAGATTACAATAAATAGGACGCTCTGGCAAATTCAACAATAGTTTAACCCCTTTATGATGGGCGATAGTTTCAAAATCATTTAAGGTTTCCCGCAAAATACTATTGAAGTTAATCGGAACATACTGTAACAATAATTGTCCCGCTTCACCTTTTGCCAAAATGAGAATATCGTCCACCAACAGACGTAATCTTTGCATCGCATCACTAATATGAAGGAGCTTCTGTTGGGAATAACCAGATAAGCCCATACTCATCAATGTGTCACAGGCTAAAACCGCTGTAGTAATGGGATTCCGCAAATCATGCACAATCGCATTGGTCATGTCATCATGTAACTGCATCGACTGTTGTAAAGCCAGATATTGCTGTCTAATGCGCATCATAGAATGGAGTCTTGCCCTCAGTTCCACTCCATTCACTGGCTTACTAATAAAATCATCGGCTCCGGCTTCAATGCATTTAGCAAGGTCATTTTTGCCTGATAATGCCGTCACCATAATAATGGGAATGTTTTGCCACTGCGGATTTTGCTTAATCTGCCGACAGGTTTCCATGCCATTAATACCCGGCATCATCACATCCAGCAAAATCACATGAGGCTCAATTACTAACAATTTTTGCAGAGCTTCTTCACCAGTTGCGGCTACCTCCAATTGGTATGATTCTTTTGCCAACAACAAACTGACTACCTTAAAATTGACTGGTTCATCATCAACTATTAAGATAACGGGTTTTTTATGATGAACTGCCGGTTTCGGACGACCCAAAGAACAAGATTGCTGTATCAAAAGCTGGCTATTTAAATCGAGATTTGTGAAGATCTTCTTAGGGGATGATCGATAGTTTGGAGTGTTACCAAATGGTTTACCTACGGCATAGGGATCATTGGGAAACTCATAGTGATTATCTGCCATAATTTTATCCTCTGCAACTGAAGCAATGAAACCCAAAAATGCCTTGCCCTAAACTGTAGCCTCAGAACTGGAACGATTTACAATACATTTGCCATAGAGATTATGATCACCGATAATAGATAAATTTTTAATAAAATCTTTGTAATTATTCGTGATTCTTACCCCTAAGCCAGTGGTGAATGATTCCAGCAACGGTGATTATCCAATGGCGGTTATTTAGTAGCAACTGGGGCGTTTAGATATAGTATTGAGATGTGATATTTAGATGTGATGAAATGTTTCTCAAAGGGATCGAATCTAACAGAAACCCCGCAGCGGTGATACTACAACCCAACAAATAGCAAAAGTGACTAGCCAAACTATCACTTGCTAAACTATCACTTGTCGGGGCGAACTAGTCAATCCCAAACCAATACCCGATCTAGATCGTTTGATTTAGTAAGATCCTGTGCCAATCGTAACCAAAGAAACGACAAAGATAGTCTGTAATAAAACGAAATGCTCCAGGAGTTTATTTTTCTTGGTGGCTAAGCAATCCTCACTTCAATGCTCAGCAATTCCAGTATGACTTAGGGCGTGGAATATTCTCACCTGTAATATAGCTCTGGATTATACTATAAACTCTAATGGAGATAATAAAAGTGATCTAAAAAACAATTGTTAATGATCGACTGTCAATGATGGGCATGAATTGCTACTACTGCCTTATCCATGTTGAGAACTCAAAGATTAGTCTGGTAGATAGCCAATTAAGTTTTTAAGCCAAAAAAAACACAGTATGAATTCATTATCAATATATCAATATTTTCCCAGAGTTGATGAAATAAAGAAATCTATGTATAAAAGTCTTTGACAATGGAATTTTTATGCGGTAATTTTTGTTCAATATTTTAGCGCTGTTGCACACCAGACCAAACTTTATCATGTAGTCAAAGTAATGTAGTGAGATCACATTTTCCGCAAATCAATTAGAATAAATCTATTGGATTCCCAATTAGAAAACTTATAGGGAAACATATAGAGAACTTATGCTCTAGAACAATAATTTCTATAACGACAATTTGGAGAATTAAAATCTATTGAGCCTACAGATCCACAGATTAGGAACCTACGAATTAGGTAGTTGTCTTTGCCAACAGACCCTGCCACTCTGGGCACGTTTTAGGCTTTCTTGGGCTAGGGGCACAATATTCTGCCAGCGCACCTGACGACTGAAAAACAACTGGCTCACCTGAATCAATGCCTGTTCCCGCTCCCGACGAATGCGATAAAAAATTAGTGGATGTTGGCGACGGTATTCTGCTAACTGATGGGACTCTAAAAGTGCTTCTTGGACAATAATCGAAACTTCAGAACCAATATTAAAACGGGCATATTGTCGCCAATAGTTCACCCCTTGACCAGTGGTAGCATACATTGGTGGCAGTCGGTTTAATGAAGCTGCGACCACATCATCCAGCCGCAACCACTTCAATTCTTCGTTTCCATACATTCGCACCGCCTTGGTTTGTGCCATGCGAATCACCAACCGCTCCAGAGCATGAACAATCCCCAAAGAAGATTCTAACGTGTAATTATCAGGGGTAATAATTTTAGTGGCGGGACTAGCTCGATCCAGATGATTAGGAGCATGAACTTGCTGCTTTGAACGTAAATGGACATGGCGATGACCGCTGGTGCCAATCCCTGTTGCTCCCATAGTTCCTTGTGGTAATACCGACTGTTGCTGAGCACCGGAAAGAGTATCTTCCAAATGGTTTAACAACGCATGGGGGACATCTCGCCATAATAGCTGCTGATTTTGTAGTATGTCCTGCAACTTCAATAACGAATAGGGGGCGCTATGGAGTTCCATTTCGGGAATGGGATCAGGATTCCGTTCGTGATCGCGCCTCACTCCCACCAGAGCCTGTTGCACCATCAAGGCAATTTTACTCTTATTAGCAATGCAATCTTGGCGGAACCGATTCAAGTCTGCCTCAGTGGAAGCAAACATCGGTGGCATCCGGTTAATGGCATAGGCAACCACTTCGGAAAGATAGTAAGTGTGCCTCAGACTGCGCCCAAGGAGATCCAACTGCTGTCTAGCTTCCTCGACAACAAACTCCAAAAGTACATTCCTGCACGATTCCATACTTACCTCACCAATAATGCACCCTTAATCACTGACAACTACAGGAAATATTACCTAATTAATTTGAGAAACCTATACAGATAATTGCCTACAATGACTTGCCGATGACATAAACTAATACTTTTCAAAAACTAACATTTTTTGAAGCTACTTTTTTAAAGCTACTGCTATCGTCACTCACTGCAATCATCCGATGGACTGATCAAAGTTATAATGGTAAAGGAAAGATCGCCATGATTTTATCAAATTAACTAATAAATTAACCAACAACATAACAAATAGTCAATTAATTTATTTTTGGGAATACAGGTTTTGATGACAACTGCCCCATAGGGGGGTGAGATCATCATAAATATTGACTTAATGTATCAATTCGTTATCAACTGATTAGAGCTGGTTAGATGGATTAGATTGCGAGAAATTGGATCAGAGCAAATTGGCTAACAATGCCCCTACACTAAGAAATGATCTATGGACTATTGGTAGGGTTATGAATTCTGTCTCGGTAGCGACTTCCTCGGCAGTGCTTTTGCGTAGTATCAGTCTGGGGCTAAGTCTATTGGCTGGTGCTAGTTTAAGCGGTTGTCAAAATACATCCCTTGGGGAACAGTTGCAAGGAGCGGTTGCGCCCAAAGTTTCTGCCACCCCTACCGCTGAACCCACGAATAGTGCCGCACCCCAGCCGAAACCGACAGCAACCCCAGAGGGAAAAGCCACAACGTTGCCCACCCCCCAAACCTCCCCTACGCCAACGAAGAACGCCTCTAGTCCATCACTAATATCCTGGCTGAAGGTGGCGCAAAAAACTGCCGAAAACAGTTTGCAGCAAAGCAAATTCTTACCTGTGCCGATATTGGCTAGCCGTAGTTTTATCCCTGAAGACATAGATCAAGCCCCAGTAGCCCTTCAGGGTTATATTCGAGATTTGACCCAGTTGGGGGTGATTAATCCCCGCCCTGGTCAGACGGAAAATACTTACAGTTTGAGTCCCAATAGCCCAATAACGCGGCGCGAATATGTGCGGTGGTTAGTCACTGCCAACAATCGCTTTTATGCCAATCAACCCAGCCGTCAGTTACGTTTAGCCCAACCCGCTGATCCGCCATTTTTTAGTGATATTCCAGCTAATGATCCGGATTTTGCCATCATCCAAGGTTTAGCCAATGGGGGCTTGTTACCGGCTAATGGTGATAATGGCAACGAACCGACTCTATTTCGCCCCGATGAACCCATCACCCGCCAGGAAATGGTGGCTTGGAAAATTCCCTTTGATATTCGCCAACCCTTGCCCATTGCCAATTTAGAAGCTGTGACAAAGGCTTGGGGTTTTCGGGACATCAGGGATCTCAACACTAGTAATTTGGGCGGATTCGTAGCGGATGCCCAGTTGGGGGAGCAGTCTAATGTCAGACGTGCCTTTGGGTTTACGGTGTTGCTCCAACCTAATAAAAATGTCACCCGTGCTGAGGCGATCGCTACGTTGTGGTACTTTGGCACGGCAACGGATGGGCTGTCGGCGCGGCGGGTGCAGCAGTTAGAACAGGCATCACAGGCATCGGACCGGAGCGAGAAACCGAAAACTGAATCAAAATCCGAACCAAAAACAGAAGCTAAACCCGAAGAAACGCCGCTAAAAACTCCTGACAGAAACCCTAAACCTTGAGCAAATTTTCACCTTGAATTTGTCTAAAGAAATTTCACCCATAGCAATTATGACCTCTATTTCTGCCAAACTGATTTGCAGTCTCAGTTTACTTTATGTCCAGTTCTAATGCATTCTTACAAGTTCTCCGAAATCGCGGCTTTTTATTTCTATGGATTGCCCAATTACTTTCGCAATTAGCGGACAAAGTACTGATTATTTTATTAATTGCCATTGCCACATCAGCTAATTATCAAGATTACCCAGTGCCTGTGAATACACGGGAATCACTGATTCTCATTGCCACTACATTACCAGCGGTATTTTTAGGCTCCATTGCCGGAATTTTCGCCGACCGCTATCCTAAAAGATTGGTGATGTTTTGGTGTAATTTATTGCGCAGTGGGCTACTATTTTTATTGCCTTTATTACCCAATTCTTTAATCTTATTACTGTCAGTAACTTTCCTGATTTCTGTTCTGACTAATTTCTTTGCCCCCGCTGAACAATCGGCAATTCCTCTGGTGGTAAACAAAGCCGATTTAATGCCCGCTAATGCCCTATTTACCGTGACGATGATGGCTTCTTTAATCGTGGGATTTGCCATCGGTTCGCCATTACTAAATTGGGTGATGCATCTATCAGTTATCACAAAAAGTTTTGCACGAGAAATATTACTAGGTTTGGTTTATCTAATTTCTGGTTTATGCATTTTAGTCCTGCCCAAAGATGAAGTGATTCATCCTCAAGTCATTAAACAAGGTTTTATTGGAGACCTCAAAGACGGTCTAGCCTATGTGAAACAAAATCACCTCATTGGTGGCGCAATGGTGCAGCTAATTTTGCTTTATTCCGTTTTGGGGGCAATGCAAAAGTTATCTCTCAATTTTGCCGAACTCCTCACCAATAACCGCGACGATTTTGGTTTTTTTGTGGCGGCAACGGGCATTGGCTTGGCAATTGGTGCATTAATTTTGGGGCAATTTGGGCAGCGGTTCGCCCATCGTCCCCTACCGCTGATCGGCTTTTGGGGCATGGCGGTGTCATTTCTCTTCTTTGCCCTGGTTCATAAACTATGGCTGGGTTTGATTGTGTGTTTATTTTTGGGGTTGCACAGTGCCCTAGTAGCGATTCCCATGCAAACTGCGATCCAAGAACACACCCCCGAACAAATGCGCGGTAAAGTATTTGGTCTGCTCAACAATGGTGAAAATATTGCCGTCAGTTTGCCCCTTGCGGTGGCTGCGGTTGCCTTGGACTTGGCGACGGGATGGCTTGGCAAACAGACGGGGTTTCAGGTGGTCATGGTGGTGTGTAGCCTGCTGGTCTTGGGTTTAGGCAACTGGGCTTGGCAACACACCCGCCGTGATATTGAAGAGGTTTTGTAGTTTTGTAATCAATTTCGTGAGCGCATAGCCCTAAACCAAAATCTGATACTTTTGCTGTGCTAAGCGGTATAACGGTCGCCAGACTAAGCGATTCGTTGCCACCACAAGGAAAGACATTACCACCGTTGCCGCCAACAACAGAGGATATTTACCTGCGTCCGAGGCTTGGGTAATAGTTTGTCCTAAACCCGTTGCAGTTAAAACCTTCCCTTGGAATTTAATATATTCTCCGGCAATGCTGGCGTTCCATGCCCCACCCACAGCGGTAATAATTCCAGTGATCAAATAAGGGAAAATCCCAGGCAAAATCAGGGTGCGCCACCGTTGGACTAGGGATAACTTATAAACCCGCGCCGCCTCAAACAGTTCCGAAGGAATCGACTGCGCCCCAGCAATCACATTAAACAGGACATACCACATACTGCCGAGGGTCATTAAAATCACCGCACCAATGTCTAAGCCACCGCCCACATTTGCCAAAAACAGTAGTAACACAGGAAACAATGCAGTGGCAGGAACCGAAGCGGCAATCTGCACCAGGGGCTGAAGGAATTGGGCTAATTTGGGGTTGCGTCCGATAATTACCCCCACTGGCACCGTAATCAATAACGAAATAATTAACACCACCAGCACCCGTAACGACGTAAACACCGCCCCTTGCAGGACTTTCTGCCAATCCTCTAGGGGTAAGGTCGCCAACAATAACACCGCTTGCCAAGTGCCCCAAACTACAATCAAACCAAATCCCGATAGAAATAGCCAATTCATCCAACGCACCCAAGGGGCAGTATGTTCCGGTTTGGGTAATGGAGGGCGACTAGGGACAAATCCCCGCTCAAAGGCTTCCCATAATGGGGCAAAAATCCGTTCACTGGCAATGCGTAATGTGGGGGAACGGCGCAGAAAATCTAAAACCCGTGATTCGGGAATTTCCGTAGCTTCAACGGTTTCAAATTTAAACTTCTCTGCCCAAGCAATCAACGGTCGCCAAATAAAATAATCGATGGTGGTAATAATGCTAATTAAAACCAGAATCCCCACAGTAATCGAAAGTGTATCCCCCTTGTCCGCAGCGGCTTTAAGAAAAGAGCCTAAACCTGGCAAAGTGAAATCTTTTTCTGAGAGAGTAAAAGACTCCGTAGCCATCAGGAAAAACCAACCACCCGCCACAGACATCACACTATTCCAGACCAAACCCACGGCTCCCGAAGGTAATTCCAACGTCCAAAAAGCTTGCCAGGCATTGAGGCGATAGGTGCGGGTTGCTTCAATGAGTTCCTTGGGAATATTCATCAGTGAACTATAGAAACTGAATGTCATATTCCAGGTCATGCCAGTGAAAATCAGCAAAATCGAAGCTAATTCCACCCCAAGGCGCTGTCCTGGAAACAATGTAACCAATGCCAGCACCACCGCCGGTAAAAATGACAATACAGGAATAGATTGCAGAATATCCAATAAGGGAATTAGCACCATTGCCCAGAGCCGTGAACGATAGGCAGTGTAGGCATAAACCATCGTAAAAACTAACGACAGAATATACGCCATTACCATTCGCAATAGAGTTTGCACGGTATAGGTGGGCAAATTACTTAAGGAAAGATCAATGGCATAATGGGAATCGAATTTACCCGTGAACTCTCGCGCAGTTTGCACAATGGTAAAAATCAGGGCAATTACCGCACAGGGCAACAACAAATCGCCGATAGTCCATTTATTATTGAACTCAGCTTTAGGATCGAGGGTGGGCTTATACATAGTTTCAATATCTACCAGGGTTTGAGCAATTGGGCATGGGCAAATTAATTAGAAAGAAAACACCACTTTTTCAACTGCATGGCGATGGTCAGAATGAACCGCAACGCCAACAGCTTCCATAGACTAATACAATCTGAATCCACACTATCTAGTAATCACTAGATAATCACCAGATATAGAACTAAAATCTAGAAATCTGGCAATTAAGAATTAACGAAGAGCCACTTCTTCAAGGAAGATTTCCCCGGAAGGCTCATCATAGCCAAACAATTCCGCATAACGCCCCCAATCAATTGCTGTATTTAATTGGCGATAAGCTTCGGTTTGGGTAAAGGAATTGTTGAGCAAGTCCACGACCAAATCCTCAGAAATACGATGATTGCGCTTAGCTTGCAACAGTTGCGAAATTTGCTGCACTAAGCGAATATTCTTCTGGAGCCGCTCACGAATAATTTGCTTCCTTTCATCAATGCTGCCATTAATGAACGTAGTGCCTAGTTCTGTCAATCTTACGTCCCCTTCGGCAACGGTGATCAGTTCCATCAACTTCGCTGCTTCCAGAATCGGCAGAATATCATCCACTTCCAATAATAATTCCTGGGCAAGACGATAGAGATCGTTATTTGCTCGACCTTCCATTAGTTCTAATAAACCCGCAATGGAACCAATGCGTACATGGGGCAGCGGCTGAGATTTAGGCGGTGTATGGGTTGTACTACTGGTAATAGTTGTAGGCTGTGGCTCTATATTCAGATCCAAATCCGGATTAGTAATGATTTTATAAACCTGATCCACTAGAGCCTGAAATTCCAATCCCTTCCGATCCCGATAATGGGGTAAAGTTACTGGTAAGTCTGCTCGTACCCGCCCTGGATTCCGCCCTAGGACAATAATGCGGTCAGCTAAGGTTACAGCTTCTTCGATACTATGGGTCACAATTAAAATAGAACGGGTGGGAATGCGACGTTCCAACCACAAATCCAGTAATTCAAAGCGTAGGTTCTCAGCGGTGAGCACATCCAAAGCCGAAAAAGGTTCATCCATACACAAGAGTTCCGGTTCAACCGCTAGGGCACGGGCAAAACCAACCCGCTGTCGCATTCCCCCAGAAAGTTCCTTTGGATAGGCATTCTCAAAACCATCCAAACCAATGATGTCAATCATCCGCAACGCCTTTTGTTGGCGAGTGTCCTTTGGTTCTCCTTTGGCTTTGAGTCCTAATTCCACATTTTCCAGTACCGTCAACCAAGGATACAGGGCAAAATTCTGGAAAACAATCGCTACCCCCGGGTTAAGACCAATGAGGGGACGGTTATAATAAAGTACCTGTCCTTGGCTAGGGGGAATTAACCCCGCAATCATTCGCATGAGGGTGGACTTACCAGAGCCAGAGGGCCCCAGCAGTGCAATAATCTCTCCTTCTTTGATTGATAGATTGATATTGTCAATAATGGTAATCAGTTGACCATTAGGCTGAAGGTAAGATTTGCCAATTTTGTCGAGGGTGACAAAAGATTTTGCTGTGACGACCATACGCGATGTTTCCTGCTCAATACCGCCATTTAAGGATGGCATGAGGGGTGTCAATTGTCACCTCTTTATGCTACATGTTTTCGAGATCCGAGATTTTAGGCGCTGTGGGGATCAAGATCTCAGGGTATGAAGGGGTGGTTGTGGTCTGATTCTGTCTGATTGAGTTTGGTTCCCAAATTGAAAGTTATGGGTAACCCTCAGTGGAGTTACAAATGGAATCGTAAATGGAACTATAAACAGAACGATTTGGGTTACACCTTCTCTCGTAAATCAACGCTGTAACACATTGTCTTTTTGACTCAATATTTTCATAAACTCATTATATGCTCCTACTGTGTCTCATCCTTATTTTGTTTGACTATATAAAGTTTAGCGATCTCCTAAGTACTTTGATTACAGTTATATCCCGTATTTATCTTAGAAAATATAGTTACATGAAATAATTTGTAGATGGGCTTCGACTCTACTCAGCCCTCGGTGTAGGTTAGCTGAGCGGAGTCAGAACTCTATTTTTATTGGAAATTTTTATTTGAATTATCTATACATTGGGCAAACTCTCGGCGTAAATCACTTTCTTGGAATCCTTCAGGTGAGCGAGACGCGGTTCACCAAAGGTTAACTCACGGATTTGATAGGGCAGATATACATCACAGGAGCCGATCCCTTGATTAAAGTCCATGTTAAATTCCACAAAACAAACCCATGCCGTTTCCATAGCTAAAATCGGATCTTGGCGATACTTACCCGCTTGAAAAGTCCAAGATAACCCATATTTAGCAGCGGCAGCACTGGTTTGGGTTTTCACTGCTAAGGGAATTGTGTCAATGTAGAGATCGGCATCCCAAGACTTTTGTCGTCCCTGATATATACCATAGTCGGGACCTTGTACCTGTCTACCATAATGTTGGAAAACCGCTGCTACTGCTGCCTCCCCCACCTTACTGACATAGTGATCCTGACGAATTTTAGTTAAATCCGTTTGATGACTATCTTGATAACCACGACCGCCCATTCCCACTGTGGGAGTAACTTTTTGGGCAAAATCCTTTGCTTGCGCCAAAATCGCTGGAATCAGGATCACTCTTTGGATGGTATGGAAGTAGCGCATTATCCCGTGCTCTGGAGGGGGAAAACTGATGGGGCAAAGCTTTAGTGAAAAGTAGTAGAAAATGGTGGAAAACGGCTTGGGTTAATGCATTGAATTGACGCAATAATTAAGCCAATAATTGAGTGATGTTACATGCAGAGAATATCACCCTCACCCCCCAACCTCGCTCTCCCATCAAGGGCGAGGGGGAGTAACACTAATTTCTTATTCCCCTCTCACCCTTTGGGAGAGGGGCTAGGGGTGAGGGTCTTGTGACCTTCCACGTAACACCAATAATTAACTCGATAACTAGCTCAATCTACCCTATAAGACAGGTAAGATATATGCCAGCAATAACAACTACATTACCAACTACATAAATTCTATGGTACAAAACTTAAAGAATATTTTAAATATCGTGATTTTCCTTGTACTAGTCACGTTTATTACCCTGGAAGTGGTCAATCTAGTTCGTCACTTCCTTCACTTCTAAGAATTTTCTGGGCGTTTTATAAGGGTTTTATAAGTGTTCTCTAAGCCCTTTTGAATAAGCCCTTTTGAATAAGCCCTTTTGAATAAGCCCTTTCAAATAAGCTCGCTCAAATAAACTCGCTCAAACAAGCTTGTTTAAATAAGCCTTCTTAAATATGATCGCTTATAGTCACTAATTCTTTTTTGAGGTTGACTGGTGGTTGGGTGATGAAAACGAAACTCTAGATCTAGAGCCGTAATCAATACCCAACCACACTTTGTAACATGTGAATTAGAATGTCTGAGTAAGATTTGGTAAAAGCTCCAATAAAGGATTTAATGCCTGGGTTTTAACTCAAATCATTGTCGAATTTCTGAACTAAATGTTGATTATAGCGCGATCAAAAACTTCAGCATCGGTGCCGATAGCTTCCAATAATATTTGATCTCGGTATACTTCCACCAAACACAAACCATGCCGCGCCACGGAAACGACAGTTTTTTCGCTGCTGCCTACAGGTCTCAAACCTGCGCCACCACCACCATTGACAATATAAGTTGTCTTTCCCATTGGTGCGAATCTTTCATAGTTATGGTCGTGACCACAGAAGTAGATTTGCACACCATATTGATCAAATAATGGCGCAAGGAATTTTACGAAGTCTGGATTGCCACCGTGAGCACCGGACGAATAGAATGGATGATGTCCAAAAGCGATTTTACAAGCCGCTTTGCTTTTTGCCAGAGACTCCTTTAACCAAGGAAACTGTTCGCGCCAATTAGCATTCGTATTCGTATCTAAGGCAAAGAAATCCACATCTCCAGCACTGAACTGATAGAAACGACCATTCATGTGAAACTTATCATAGGCAAGTTGAGCAACCCCATTATCGCTAATAATATCGTGATTCCCCAAGACCGCCCGAAATTGTACATTCTTGTCTAGCAAATACTTGTAGGGCTTCTCAAATACTTCAACAATCCGATTGATTTCTCCGACGGGATAAATATTATCGCCTCCCAAAAGAACTAATGGAAAAGCACTGCGATCATATGTTTTCTGAAGCGCTTGGGCAACGGCATATTGATTTGCATCACCCATGCCAGTATCAGCTATCATCGCAAATCTTAATTTAGGCGCATCACTGCGTTGAGGACGTGCCATTAACGGAACCGTGCTCTGGGTTCTGGATAATTCTAGATTGCCTTTGGCGGCATCTGCTACAGTGGTTTGAGCATTTACTGGGTTGTTTTGTTGCGCTGCATTGGAACTGCCAAAGTCAGGCAGCAGCTTCCAAATTAAACCGCCAATAAATGCCGCGCCACCCGATAGTATGTATCTACGTTTCATGATTTACTAAGAGATAAAATAAACAAGATAAAACTTATAAACTAAAATAAACTAAGAATTAATTAGCAGATTAATCAGTGCAGATGGTTTAGTTGACTTGACTGCATTAGAATCTGACTTAAATCAGGATCACTACTGCATTAGAAATTGTATTATACAACATATAGATTTTTCGTGATTATCCAGGACAAGACCTAGTACACAACTAGTGCACAACTAGTACATAACCAGTGCAAGTATTGTGTCTTAACCTATTACCCTAACCATCAAATCTTTTGTATGAAATTTTATCAAAAATCGTTTAAAGAATTATCTGCAAAAATATTGAGATTTTATCTCGGTTCAAGAAATTTGATTAACTCAAATTTTAGTAATCCTCAGAATAATGCCAAAGACAATTCTAAAACACCCCTAATCTTATTGACTATTTGGGTTGCCATTTTATTAATTGCCAGTAATGGACAGCAAAGTTTTATGGCTCATGATGAAGGCTATTATTTTTTGCAGGGTAGATGGATTGTTGAGTCAGGAGATTGGATTACATTACGCTGGTGGCAACAACCAGAATATGATCGTACCATTGGCTTACAGTGGGTTATAGCCCTATTTTATCAAATATCAATTGTTTTAGGTCATTTAATACCAGGTTTGACACCAAATTTTAACGAGCAAATCACTAGATTGCCGAATCTAATTAGCAGTATTTTTGCTAGTATTTTGGTCTATCAAATTGCTAGATATTGGTTAAAGCAAAGTACTGCATGGCTGGCGGGAGCATTACTAATTTTATCTCATTTGTGGTTGCAATATAGCCGCATGGGAACCCAAGATGTGCCGTTGGTTGCTGTTGAATTACTATTAATATTTTCATTGTTAAAAGCAGTAAATTCAAATCCTCAGAATGACTGTAGTGATGAAGTAAAAATAAATAATCAAACCATTAATATAAATCAAGAAAAGCGTAATTTCTGGCTCTTAATTGCTGGTATATGCGTAGGCATTGGCTTTTTTATTAAAAGCGTGATGATTTTATTGCCATGTTTAGCTCTGGTGCCATTTTTTATTTATGCTGGTTATAAAAATCAAAAAATTTATCGGAATTGGTGGTTATATTCAGGCTTACTTTTGGGATTTTTACCATTTACAATTTGGTTTAGCTTAAGTACTCAAAAATACGGCACATTGCCATTTGAGCAACTATTTGGCAAACTATTGATATTAGGTAAAAAAGCCTATCATAACGACGCAAATATATTTTATTACTTCTGGAATATTCCTGTTAATAGTCTGCCCTGGTCGTTGTTAGCCTTATGGCAATTAACTAAATACTTATATAATTTAGGACGTAATTTCTGGCAATCTGTTGTGATTCAAAACACCACAAATCAGGATCAAAATCCTTGGCAAAAGTTAACTGGTTGGTGTGATTCTAATTTAGATTTCTATCATTTAATAATCTGGTTCTATCCGCTGATTCTCTGGGCAGAACTAACAGTATTTTCTACTCGAACCGCCTATTATGCTTTACAGATTTATCCTTGGTTGGCAATTTGGGCAGGTTTAGGAATTGAAGATATTACAAATCAAGTTAGTCACGGTAAAAAACCTATTTCCGGTAAAATATTTACATATTTCCTCAGTTTTATTGGTTTTGTTGCAGTTATTTTAAGCATTTTAATTAGTACAAACGTCATCAAAACTGAAGGCTTACTCCCACTGATTACTCCAGCATTAACTGTGTTAGGCATTGGTTGGGTCAGTTTAATTTATTGGTGGTATCGAGATCAGCAAAATAAGCAAGGTCAAAACAAACAGGAGCAAAACTGGCAAGCTGCTTTACTTCTATCGACTTGGTTAGGTTTAGCTATGGTGGGTTTTACGGGAGTATTAGGTAACTATAGTCCTGATTTAAAATTAGCTTTACAAAAGCCAGAAATTGCAAATATCTTAAACCAGAATCAAATTTATTTTGTCACACCTAAAGAAGTAGATGGGGAAGAGCATAAAACCTGGGTACTCTTGGGATGTTATACGCCTAAACTAGGGCAGTACTTACCAGATTTAAGTTTATTAATGCCCAAAGGTTACGCTTGGATATACCCCAGTCTAGTGCCTATTGCTGAAACTAACGGATTTAATAAATTAGCCACAGTTAAAGGATGGGGATTAATGCAGAAATCTAGGTAATACTCCTGTTAGGTTGGTATTATTTCTATTAGTTAATCAATCGATATTTTAATCACTGTTTTTAGTAATGTCTTGGTGCAAAACACATTACTAAAAACTAGCATAACGACCCTGCCATGACACACTGGGCAAACTGCGATATAATAAGAAAGATTCCTTTAGTCAAATCGCCCGCCAGTAATTACCGCAATGACTGCACCTGTCCTTATTCCTAGCGATCTTCCCAGCGTTCCAGTTGCCCCTGGTCACACCGACGCACCGAAATACCACATCATTACCTTCGGCTGTCAGATGAATAAGGCAGATTCCGAACGGATGGCAGGAGTCCTCGAAACTATGGGCTACGATTTTACGGAAGATGCCGAAGCCGCTGATTTAGTGCTGTATAACACCTGTAGTATTCGCGATAATGCAGAACACAAAGTTTATTCCTATCTGGGTCGTCAGGCGAAACGCAAACGGGATAATCCGAATTTAACCATTGTGGTGGCGGGCTGTGTGGCACAACAGGAAGGAGCCGCCCTCTTGCGTCGTGTTCCAGAATTGGATTTGGTCATGGGACCGCAACATGTAAACCGTCTTGATCATCTGCTGGAGCAAGTATTTCAGGGTAATCAAATCGTTGCCACTGATGAAGCTTTTATCGAAGAAGACATTACCACGCCGCGCCGCAATAGTACGGTGACCGCTTGGGTGAATGTGATTTATGGCTGTAACGAACGTTGCACCTATTGCATTGTGCCTTCGGTCCGTGGTGTGGAGCAGTCTAGGGAACCGGAAGCAATTCGCCGCGAAATAGAAGCCCTCGCTCAACAAGGTTATAAAGAAATCACGTTGTTAGGACAGAACATCGATGCCTATGGGCGTGATTTGCCCCCTGGTGGCATTGGGCAAGGGGTTGGCGGCAAAATCACATTTACGGATTTGTTGCGCTACATTCACGATGTGCCAGGTATTGAACGGATTCGGTTTGCCACTAGTCACCCTCGGTATTTCAGTGGCAGATTGATCAAAGCCTGTGCCGAATTACCGAAGGTTTGCGAACATTTCCATATTCCATTCCAATCTGGCGATAATGACGTTCTCAAAGCAATGGCGCGGGGTTATACCCATGAGCGTTATCGGGAGATTGTGGCGCAAATTCGCGAATTAATGCCCGATGCTGCAATTACTGCCGATGCCATTGTGGCATTCCCAGGGGAAACCGAAGAGCAATTCCAACGCACGATGGAACTAACGGCGGATATTGGATTTGATTTACTGAATACAGCGGCTTATTCCCCTCGTCCTGGCACTCCAGCGGCGATTTGGGAAAGTCAACTCACTGAAGAAGTCAAGCAAGATCGGCTGCAACGGTTAAATCATTTGGTGAACCAAAAAGCGGCAGAACGTTCTCAAAGGTATGCCGGACGCATTGAAGAAGTTCTAATTGAAGGTGTCAATACTAAAGATCCTAATCAGGTGATGGGACGGACCCGCACTAATCGGATTACCTTTATGGAAAACACCACTGGACAACCTGCCGCAGCACTTCTAGGTCAAACTTTCCGCGTCAAAATTACGGAAGTTCGTCCCTTCAGTTTGACGGGGCATCCAGTCGATTAAGTCTGAGCATTAGAGTCTATTTATCAAGTAATTTATCCAGTAAACGTTAAGAACGTGTTTGAGAAGTTGTGATCCCCTTAAATGCTCCATAGGATAGTGATCAAAGGGGCATGATATAAAAAGCACAGGTGGTGCTAAATAGGGCAGGATGCTGAGTTCGTTCCGTGGCACTGTCTAGCCTTACTTCGTCCTTTCCTTTTTAGGACTACCCAGTTTCGTGAAGAGATTCAAGCTGGTGTGCTAGTTTCTATTGATATGCAGCAACCGAAAGTAAGAGTTTTACCAATTCGCCAAAATTAGCCTTATCCTAAAACAAACTTTTTCCTTTTCCCTTTCTACTTTTTCCTTGAATTTATGACAGATGCAGAGTTATTGGCAATAATCGCCCAAGCAGAACGTGAGGGATGGACAGAACTGAATCTGGCTGGGAAAGGTATTAAAAAAATTCCACCTTAAATTGGTAACTTAACTAATCTGACTATACTGTCCCTCCCTAACAACCAAATCACGGCGATACCAGACTCGATCTCGAACTTAATAAATTTGACGTGTCTTAGCCTCGAAAAAAACCAAATCACGGCGATACCAGACTCGATCTCGAACTTAATAAATTTGACGTGTCTTAGCCTCGAAAAAAACCAAATCACGGCGATACCAGACTCCATCACGAGCTTAGCAAACCTGACTACGCTTCTCCTTGATAGGAATCAAATTACAGTGATACCAAACTCAATCTCGAACCTAGTAAATCTGACTACGCTTGACCTCTATAACAACCAAATCACGGCGATACCAGACGCGATCGCCAATTTAGCAAATCTGACTACGCTTTTCCTCTCTGACAACCAAATCACGGCGATACCAGACGCGATCGCCAATTTAGCAAGTCTGACTACGCTTTTCCTCTCTGACAACCAAATCACGGCGATACCAGACGCGATCGCCAATTTAGCAAATCTGACTACGCTTGACCTCAATAACAACCAAATCACGGCGATACCAGACGCGATCGCCAATTTAGCAAATCTGACTACGCTTGACCTCGATAACAACCAAATCACGGCGATACCAGACGCGATCGCCAATTTAGCAAATCTGACTACGCTTGACCTCGATAACAATCAAATCACGGCGATACCAGACGCAATCGCCAATTTAGCAAATCTGACTAGGCTTTCCCTCTATAACAACCAAATCACGGCGATACCAGACGCGATCGCCAATTTAGCAAATCTGACGGAGCTTTACCTCTCTAACAACCGA
>JBIKNH010000057.1:0-21043 GCA_044358815.1 Pseudanabaenaceae cyanobacterium
AGATTGAGCATAACTTTGCTGCTCTGAAAAAGAGAAGAGCTTATGCTCATCAACATACATCTTTGGATTCTCTCATTGCACAATATGCTAATCTCATCCTCTAGTTCTTATTTGATTCTACTATATATAATTTTAAGGTTTACTAAAAATTAATTTCACTAGATTATATTTCTAACGTTTTTTCTAAAACAGTTTGTTTTTTTGATTCACTAACATTGAATCAATCACAATTGAATGCGTACATGTGAAACAAGAAGCTTGCTTTGTTCTCTATTTATATAGATAATTCAAACAAAATACAACTTTGACTACGCTCAGCTAACTTGCCGCGAGGGCTGAGCCTAGTGGAAGCCCACTCTAGGAATCATGTCAAACAACTAGAAATACTAGAAATATGCTTCATGGGGGAAGGCGAAATCATATGTTCTTTTTCTATCTGTCAATTCTTCAGGTTTAAACCCATCACTCAGCCCATCACATTCCATACAACTACATTTACCCTCTCACCTCAATCAACAGCCCCTACTCCAAAGGAGTCGTTAGCACATTCCGCAATACTTCCAAACCCTTCTTCAACTGCCGTGATACCGTAACAGCACTAATGCCCAGGGTCTCCGCTACTTCACGATGGGTAAACTCCTTCAAAAATACAAATTCCACAATCTGTCGCGTGCGATCTTCTAATAAATCTAAAGCCTGCTGAATCCGTAAACTATCTTCCTGAGCCAATTGGAAACTATGATACTTCTGATCAGTGACAATATCCCCTAAAAAAGTCGGATTATCATTCTCATCGGAAAGAGGCGTATCCAAACTGACGGGGGAACGATTCTGACAAGCCAACTTAATCTCTTGCCATTCCGACACAGAAATTTTTAGACTATCAGCCACTTCTTGATCTAAAGGTTCGCGCCGGATCTCCATCCGTAGTAAACGAATTTGCTTACAGCCTTGATTATAGAGTGTGAGCCAGTTGCGGGGCATCCGTACCGTAGGACTTTTATCCCTTAAATAATGCTGAATCTCACCACGAATATAGGGAATGGCAAAGGAGCTAAACGCATGACCACGATTCATATCAAATCTTTCAATGGCACGAATCAGACCGATAGAACCCACCTGCACCAAATCATCAAAAGTTTCCGCACATTGATTGACCCAATGATAAGCTTCCTTTCGCACTAAACCAAGGTTCTGGGTGACGATTCGGTTCCGTAGTTTTAGTGTGGGATTTTGACGATAAACCTGTAATAGATCTAGATTATTGCTATGGCTATTACCTTCATTAGCATCGTCTAAATCCATCTTTACAGGAGCTTTTCCAGTCTTAGACCTTCTTCTCTTCTCCCCTTTAAACCGACGACTTACACCAATGCTATCAATCGCTTCATTCCTATCATCATCGTCCCTGCCAAACTCTTCATATTCTAAATCCCCTGCATCATCTGATAAATCCAAATCCGACTCCTGACCCCAATCATCTTCTAGATACTCTTGGGAGTCATTAGTATTTTCTGAAGCAGATTCCATTAGAAGTACATTATCTTGAGACTGATCTTGGAGGGACACTGACAACCGACGGCTAGAAGCAAGTTTAGCACGGGAAGCCTTCTGGTTTGGCTTAGTCTGCTCACCAACATCTAAAGGCAACGAGTTTAATAGCATCGTAGTGGGCATCGTGGTGGGCGCTGTTTCAACTAGCGCATCTGGAGAAAAAACTTTATGCTCTGGTGAAGGAGCAATAATTGGTTGTTTTGGTTGTTTAAGATCAGAAAGCAGTTGCCGATCATCGTCCGTGCTATCGGATAACTCCAATACCTTCAGAGATAATTGTGGCGTGCGCGGTGACGGCATTTTAGGTTCCTTTTCGCCTTAGCAATCAATTACATGCAAACTGTTAAAATGCAGACTAAACTCAAACTAATTAAACTCAAGTCAAACTTAAACTAGACCCAAGGCAAATTCTGGCAAACCCGTCAAAGATAGTTAGCAACACATCCCTTTGATCAGTCTGGATTGATCGATCAAACAATTCAGAGTCATATCCCAAAAACTGATGACAGATTTCCATAAACTTGTGTATAGAACTGAATCTGCAAAACTTTTTATAATTCTTTTCATAATTTTTCCTATAAAAGTTTCATGAAAACCTTTATAAGATCTCCTAAAGAATACTTGAAGACTTTATAAGAACTTAGTCTTATAAAAATATCGTTCCATAAGTGATTTCTTATGAATGCCATAGCTTCCACAAAGGCAACGGCAACAACTTTATTTGTTATACATTTGCCAACTAGATTAACTAGCAAAGTTAACCAGCTAACAAACCAAGTCTCGGAATAAACAAGCCAGTTAAATGAATGGCTAAATAAAAGAGGCATCTTGCATGAATTGTCTTGCCATTGTCTAGTTAACATTTGGCAAATCAGCTACAAAATTGCCTATCTTTCATTGGTTAATTTAAATTATTTTGATCTATCTGTAAATGATGCGCTGGAATAGTAAATTTAAATAAATTTTAATAATGAATTATTAAGTATTTTATCCAGACTCAAATCCCAAGCAGCCCTAGATGTTTTGCATCTTGAATTCTAGTAATGCAATTTGTAGCAAGCGTTCCTTAATTCTACCGTAAGTAGCACCGAATCTAAATAATATAAATTCAATCTTAAGAAATCACAAATTGCTGAGCCAAGTATAGCGGAAATCCTAAAGATTAAACCATGGGCATTTATGAGTAAAATTCAGCACTAATTGCCGTGATTACAAATGATTACAACAGATTGCCTTTGGCATAAAACCATAATGTGGCGGTGCATCAAACAACTGATCAGCCCGTGATTTTGACCAATTTAGTCATGGAATCGGGTTTGACTTTTGTGAATTTGCTGATAAAGCTGAGTGAGGCTGGTGGCTGGTTCCAAGCAGCTAAAACCTTGACACACCAATGCTAAACCATCGGTAGAATGCAGATCCTCGGCTATTTGTACTACACTGACCGGGTAATAATATTGCCGTAACACTTGATGCACTTCGCTGGTAGTCCGCACCAAAGTACTGTTGTAATACCAGTCCAGAGCCGCCAACATTGTCGGACAAGCCGCCGGAGTTTGTGCCATCGGCAGCCCAAATCGTTTTAGGGATAATTCGGCTTTATCGAAATATTCCAGTTTATGGGTCAACAAAACCAACCGGAACAAATTGCACAGAGCCACACCATTAGCTGACGGGGTCGCATTGTCTTGGTAACTCCGCTCCCGAATCAACAGATTTTGGCTTTGGTCCTCCGCAGTCATGAAATAACTGCCTCCTAGGGCATCCCAAAAATACTGATCAAATTCCTGCTGGAGGCTCACCGCCATTTCAATGTAGCCATGACTCAGATCAGGACAGGCATCCGCCAGATCTAACAAAGCTTTGATCAAATAAGCATAATCTTCCGCTTGGGCTGATTCCTTTGCCACACCGCCATAGTTCAACCGTCGTAATCGCCCGTCTACCCGCTGCTCACGACAAATAAAATCTGCGGCATTAACGGCTAATTCCCGATAAATGGCTTGTCCAAACACCTTATAAGCTGTAGCTAAACCAGAAATCATTAAGCTATTCCAAGCCACAATCATTTTAGTGTCAGTCACCGGTGGCACACGTCCGGGCCAGGGAATTAACCGTAAATCTTCATCACTCTGGGCAACAGGAAACGCATCCGTAGGTCGGGAAAATTCCCCATACCGCTTTTGAAACAACTGATATAAAAGATGTTCCACCGCTGGGGCAATGACTCCCGGCTGTTTGCGCTGCAACACATTACTACCCTCAAAATTTCCTTGGGGTGTAATCGTGAAATTATCCATTAACAGCCGCAACTCAGAATCACTAAAAATGCGTTTGAGATCGTCATAATGCCAAACCCAAAATTTCCCCTCTTTGCCCTCGCTGTCTGCATCTTGGGACGCATAAAAATAACCTGCTGCCGAAAGCATTTCCCGCTGTAACCAAGTAGCAGTTTGACTAATGGCTCGCTCAAAGGCTGGCTCATGGTAACCTGCCGCCCACAGATTGGCGAGAAACTCCATAATCTGCCCATTGTCATAGAGCATTTTCTCGAAATGGGGCACAGTCCAAGTGGGGTCTACGGTGTATCGATGCCAGCCCCCCGCCACATGATCATAAATTCCACCCAAAACCAGTGACAAACCCCGCTGACAGACCTTTTGCGATAAGACCGTCGCATCAGCTAAAGATTTCAGGGAAGGTGAGGGAGCCGCTGATTCTGTTCCAGCAAGGTTTTGACTCGCTGCCGCAGTCATAGACTCATTGACCCGCTCAAACCGACTCGCCCGCAACACCAAATCCGCATAGGGAATCATCGGAAAACAAGTGCCATAGGTACGATTGGCAACTATTTCCGCACATTTGCCAATGCCATCAAATAACAGCCGATCACTCAGCACAGGCACAGGGTTAAACCGATTGATCTGCTGCAAACTCTGGATAATCTGCCGCTTATAGTCTTGTAAATCATGGCGGCGTTCGTGGTAAACCTGCAAAATCGACTGCAACACCCGCAGAAAACCTGGGCGACCATAGCGCGGCTCAATGGGAAAATAAGTTCCGCCATAAAAAGGCACAAGATCATCAGGGGAGAGAAACAGATTCAACGGCCAGCCGCCACTTTCTCCCATAATCTGCACTGACTGCATATAAATACTGTCAAGATCGGGGCGCTCCTCTCGATCCACCTTAATACTGACAAAATGACTATTCATATAGTCAGCGATCAGGGTGTCCGAAAACGCCTCATGTTCCATCACCGTACACCAGTGACAACTAGAATAACCAATGGACAAAAAGATCGGCTTATTTTCCTGACGCGCTTTTTGGATTGCTTCATCCCCCCAAGGAAACCAATCAATGGGATTTGCGCCATGCTTACGCAGATAGAGGCTTTGAGAATGGGCTAAACGATTGGTCATAGCCTGACTTTATGAAGGGTTTTAGAAGAGATTTATTAGAAAATCTATTAACGGATTCGTAAATAAAAAATAGCAAAGTTGATATTACCACCTGCAATGAAATCCAGACCGAGATTATGGAGATTTAATTAGAGGTTTGACTGGGGATTAAGCTAGAAATTGAACTTTTACGCTCCATTCATAAATCACTTTATAAATTATTTTATGAACTATTTGTATTGTTTATGGATAATTTGTGAATAGCTGGCAGTGATTTATTTAGAGCATCACTCTGAAAATCACTCTAAAAATCACTTTGCACCTTACTCCAAATTCAGATCCAATAAGTTATACCCAGCGTGAATCTGACTATTAATAATAATTGCCGCAATGGGTTCGACTAACATCTCCAAAAGAGCTACATGTTTATGGGTAAAATAATCCGGCTGATTGTGCATCATCGTAACAATGCCAATTGCTTCGATCCCATAAATAATTGGTAAAGCCACCGCTGAACGCACCGTGTAAGGCTGATTAGGTAGTTGCACCCAGCGATCATCCTTCATCGTGTCATGGATCCAACCCACATGTCTTTGGCGCAACGCCCAACCAGCTAAACCATCATCTAAAACCTTCGTAATAGCTGATAGCTTTTGTTCTTTAGTAGTCGCCCCCCGTGCCAAAATACTTTCGGTAATATTGCCATCTTCATCAATTAAAAAAATACTCCCCTGCTGTGCCTGAGATTCCTTGACAAGGGTGCTTAAAATATTTTTTAAAGTAGTCTTTAAAATCAGCATCCCACTAACGGACTGAGCATAGCCAATGGAACTACGCAGCATATCAGTATAAATTTCAATAGCTCTATGGGCAACAGCCTCTTCTTCGTGATGATTTAAAGCAGTTGGTTGGGGATTATCCATAATCTCTGGGGATGAATTAGCCGAAGATAAAACCTGATTTCTGACATGTAGTTCTGGATTAGATCTAATGAAATGGGATGGGCTAGAGTGGTTCATAGAAAAGAATCTAAATGCAATCAGATGTAATTAAATCTAATCGAATTTGCCTTAATTAATGATAGTTACTGAGTCGGATTTAAAACAAAATCTAAAATTGATTACGAGACCTATCAGAAGATCTAAACCATGATCCAAATCATAATTTGAGATTATCATTTAATGGGAATTACCAACCATTTTCCAGTCATGATACACCCCAAAACCTAGTCATCACACTATCATCACACTTGAGATCTATCATGGCTAGGGTATCCCAAGACAACCCTTACTTGTTTAGCATATCTTTAAATTCCTAGAAATACGTCAGCAAAATCCCTGATAAAACCAATAAATTATCTTAACTAATTGTTTTGGCTGACTTTACATGCAGCAAAGCGCAATTACATTAATCTAAATAACTTGATACTGGTTATTTAATCTTACTTTATAAGAATTTACTAGAAATCAGTTCATTTTTTATATGGTTAAACGACATGTAAATCACCTTGCTTGACGACTGTCGGTAAAGTTTTTGGCAGTTTCAAGTCTCGGATGGAGAAAAATTGCCGCTCCTGATACTATCCTTGACCAAGGGAGCTTGCGCCTGAAAACCATCCTCAAAAGCATTAAGAACATTCTTAAAATTATGGGATCTAATGGGATCTAAAACCTATGGGATGTCTATGATGTAATTACAAGGTATGTAAGTAACCACAACCATTCAAACGTAAGCGTCAAAGGCAAACGTTAAAAGAGAATTCAGGACAAACAAATTGTCAACTAACCCATTGTGTGGTATAAATCTTAGCCTAAAAGCGTTCGTGCGTGGACTATTATGAACACCATCGCAGCCCTACAGGATGAAATCGAACAACTTAAGCAAGAACTCGAACAAAGAGACTTGCTTGTGCAACAGTTGTCCGAAGAATTATTCCGGCTGGTCAAAGGCAACACTGCATTCATGCCCAATGCCGAGCAGTCCTCTCCGGCTGACGCTGCGGCAATCCGTGATCTCCAAGACAAACTTACTGCCGTCGAAGCCCAGCTTAGCCTATCTGAAAATATGCTCCAGCAGCGGGATCAAGAAATCTTCAGCCTGCGGCAAAATGTGCAGGAGCTAACGGATCACGCCAAAATGTTAGAGCAAATTGTCCAAGAAATGCCTAACGTCTACCGTGCTAAGTTTGCGGAGCGCATGGTACCGATTAAGCAAAAAGTAGAATCCCTACAGCGGGAAAATCGTCAGTTGCACATCGAACTCCAGAGCTTGAGTTTTAGAATTGCGAACCGCCACCGTCCCCCCCGCATTGAACTACCGAAAACAGCACATCAGAACCCAGTTTTACCCATGTTTGGTGCAATAGATCCTATGCCCCCAGCTATGGCTACTACGATGTCTAACGCCATGTCAGCCGTTTAAAGTCTCAAAAGGTCTACAAAGGTCTACAAGAAAAAGTATTCAGGTTCTACCCCATGGCTGCCCGTAACCCCGCTAGTGACTCCCCAGACTCAGAAAATACCTCTGACACTACTAACACCGCTCATAGTGCCGTTAATGGTAGTGTCAGTGACTACGGCTCTGTTTATGGTGCTTGTGCTGCCGTTAGTGAGGTGCGGGACTGGGTGCAGAATACATTGGGTTACAGTACCGTTGCCAGTGCCCTGGATACCGATCAGGGCAAACACTGGTTACCGATTATTTTGACTGCTCGCGGTCCGATCTATGGGGAGGTGATTGGTCTAACTGACCAGGGCAAGTATCACCAGCCGATCCCCCTAGCCGATGCCATTAAACAGCCATTGTTTCATCTAGCCTATGAGCTAGTACATTATCTCAATGCGCCGCCGGCAGTATACCTCATGCAAATTAAGCTAGCAAAAGACAACCAAGGGGAACTGTCTCTGCTAGCTTTTGATCGCCTGATTCCCTTCCCGTCTGCCCCCGCCATCGCTTCCGTAGGGGTACAGGAACCAGATCTATTCGTGTGTCATTCTCGCTGTGTGCAAGGACAAAGCATCACTGACGTAATCATCCGTCCTAGCCAATCTGTCCTAGTTAATCTAGCCTATGGTTAATCTAGTCCATGACTGCCAACTAGATATACCCAGTCAGTCGCCCAGTAAGCTTTAGTAAGCTAAGGTCTCTAGGGTTTCCCGTAGATAGCGACGTACTAATTCATCAAGGTTACGGTCAACAGTGCCGACGGCTCTAGAGTCAGACCAGGTTTCAAAACCAGAGCTTGCTGCAATGACTTGACGCAGATTGTGCCAAGTGACATCTTGGGTCATACTGCCATCCTTCGAGCCTAAGTTTTCAGTGGCTAAGTTATTCAGGGGCATCACGTTTGGGGTGGCATGATCGATGTTGTGAGGAGTAGAAATGCTCATTTTAGTTTTTGGCTCCAAAATCATCTACGGTTGATACTATCATTTCTGCAATAGCCACTAGAATCAGATAAAAAAGATACATCTATGGAAATAAATTCATCTGTGAACTAATCCATAATGATTACCATTGAAAGGATTAATTATGACAAATTCCCCTATTTCTTCCGTATCAGATTCAGAAAATACAGCCTTGAAACCTTTTTATCTTATACCTTTAACCCTAGTCATATTCGGGTTAATTCTCTTTTCTGTCTCCCCAGTAACGGGTGGGTTAGTGTCTGCATTTGCATTGTTTCTAGCGTATCAAACATCAGTAATTCGTTTAGTATTCACTGCAACAAACCTCGATGTTTATCGTGGGACAAATCGGATCCGTCAGTTCCCGTACCGTGAATGGCAGAATTGGCGTGTCTTCTGGCAACCCGTACCGATTCTGTTTTATTTCAAGGAAGTAAAAAGTATTCATTTTTTGCCAGTGCTGTTTGATCCTACAGAACTGAATATGGCGCTGCAAAAGTATGTACCATTGGCAGAGCTTAACTCAGCGAAGACAAATCCATAGTTGCTAAACCGATACCTGAGAAAAACAAAACAATCTAATCAAAATAACTAAAGACATAAAAAAAGACAGGCTCAACACCTGTCTTATCTCAAACTAGCTAAGTCTTGTAGTGTTAACCAGTTTGACGATTGATTGGAAACATGGGCCGAGCTAGATTCGAACTAGCGTAGGCGTAAGCCAGCGGATTTACAGTCCGCCCCCATTAGCCACTCGGGCATCGACCCTGAACAACTCTTTTAAAGAAGTCGTTTGCTTGGTCAACCAGCAGCAATCAGCGGCTCGTCTCTCAAGCGAATACAACTATAACACATCTGACCCATTTGGCAATCATTTTCTGATAAGTATTTTCTGACAAATATTTTTTAGGAGTGTTTTGCCAAAGTGGGGGCAATATTTGGGGCGGGGGAATAGTTTAGGGAGAGTTTTTGAGTCAAACCAAGCCATGCAATCTAGCCTTACCCTAGCCAAAATCTAGCCGCAATCTAGAAAATATCTTCCGGTTCACTGGTGAAGCTATGGGAGATGGGGTTGGGTAATGATTTTAAATAATTGAGGAAATTTTCTAGTTCACGGGGGGTGAGGCGCTGACGGGATTTTTTGTTGAAAGTGCGGATTAGATAGTCCCGTCCGTCCTCTTGGCTCCAGTTTAACCGCTGCATTTCTACGTCAATTTGGGTGATTGCTTCGGACAGATCTAATGGCTCTGAGGTAGGGTGAGGTTCCGGCGGATTTAGGGGTAATGGTTCTGGGGTGACTGGTTCCGGGACAGACTGATAGGAAAAATTTTCTCCTGTTGCATGGTGGCTGATGGTTTCTGGGGCAATGGTCTCCTGATGGGTTCTGGCTGTGCTAGGGGCAGGAATTTCTTTGAGGATTTCGCCGTTGATGGCGTTGCCATAGGTTTGGCTAGAGGATGAATTTTGGTGGCGGCGCTCCTCAGGTATTAGTGTAGTGGCGGCTTGAAGTTGCGGTTTTCTGTTGACCAAACTCCTGGCATTACCATCACTGATGGCATTCATGGAGTCAGTCTCCCGCGTGACTTGGCTTAACAGTGGTGCATAGTTGTGGTCATAGGTAGACTCTAAACCCACCCTAGCTAAAGCTTTTTCCACAGCACGTTCCTCTGCCTGCTCAAAGTTGTGGTCTGTGGCATAGGCGGTGCTTAAAATTACATCGCCACTGCGAACAACTGCACGAAACGTATGCATCCCATCGACTTTTTCAATAATGTCAGCGGTGATACTGCCTTGGGGATACTGATGACGAAACTGGGCAAACATGGGTAAAACAAGCTAGGTGTTAATAAGTGCAGCAGTAGGTGATGCATGGGGGATTTTGTCCCCCATGCTGTAGTTTATGTAATTGTAGTTTGTGTAATTTATGTAATTGCCACTGTGGGTAATGTCCCCGTTACGCCTCTACTGGCACTGGTTGATCATGGGATGGGTTATGGGATGGGTTGGGTGTAGCGGCTCTAGACGGTGGCACATAGCCAGGAATTTTGCTCTCGTCTACCTCATCGATCTGACTGGGATCAAGATACTCCTTGGCATATTGCAGGTAAATTTTCTCTGTGACAAATAAATCAAACAAGTCTGGGTCAATGTGATTATCTAGCTTCATTTTGCCGAGAATATACAGACATTCAGACAAGGTTTTCCCTTTTTTGTAAGGACGATCCCGAGCGCTCAATGCCTCGAAAATATCGGCAATGCCCATCATGCGGGCAGGAATTGACATTTGCTCTCTGGTTAAACCCTTCGGATAGCCTCTGCCGTCCATCCGTTCATGGTGTCCCCCAGCATATTCGGGGATGCGGCGCATATTTTTGGGATAGGGTAGTTTTTCGAGCATACTAATGGTGACCACGATGTGATCGTTGATGATGCGTCGTTCCTCAGGGGTGAGAGTGCCCTTAGTGATGGTCAGGTTATAAACTTCGTCCTCAGTCAAGAATGGCTGTACTTCTCCAGCAATATCACGCCAAGTATATTGGGCAATCTGACGGACGCGGCTGCAACTGCTTTCGCTCATAAACTCACCGCCAATATTAGAGGCGCGTAAAAAGTCCCGATCTTCGTCATACTGCGCCAATTTACGCCGATATTCTGCCTCCAAGAGGGGAAATACATCCGGCGTACCTTTTTCCAAGGCGTTAAACTTGTGTTGCCACAGTTCTACTTCAGCCTCCCGCTTGAGGACTTCAAATCGGGTATCAATCAACTGAATCCGATCAAAAATAGTTTCTAGTTTCGTAGCTTTGTCGATGACATGAACGGGGGTAGTCACCTTGCCGCAGTCATGGACTAGTCCGGCAATTTTTAGCTCATAGCGTTCTTCTTCGGTCATGGTGAAGTCTTTGAGCGGACCGTAATCCACCTTACAGGCGGCATTAGCGATCATCATCGTCAAAGTAGGGACGCGCCGACAATGTGCCCCGTTATAGGGTGATTTCTTGTCAATGGCATCGGAAATCAACTCAATGAAGGACTCGAATAATTCACGGAACTGGACAATCAACCGATTATTATTGACGGCGATCGCCGCTTGAGAGGCTAAGGATTCGGCTAATCTTTGGGCAACTCCAGAGAAAGGAATCGTTTGCCCTGTATTAAGATCTTTGGCGTTAATTAACTGCAATACGCCGATCAACTCATTTTCATGATTGAGTAAGGGTAAAGTTAAAAATGATTGGGAACGATAGCCAGTTCGTTCATCAAAAGCTTTTGTACCCGAAAAGTCAAAGCCATCGGCAATATAGGCATCTGGAATATTAACGGTTTTATGATTAATTGCGGCATAGGCGGCAACAGTGGTGGCGTTAGGATTACCCTCAGGATCATAAAGCTGAATTGGTGGGAATGGTAAAGGCTGCTCCCCTTCTCGCTCTAACATTAAATTTAAGCGATCATTCATGATCAACTCAAAAGAAAGCTCCCGTTGATCTTCGCTAGCCAAATAGAGCGTGCCACCCTCGGCACAGAGAATGCTTTTAGCCTCCTGAAGAATCATGCGCAATAGACGAGTTGTATCCTTTTGGGATGACAGGGCAATCCCAATAGCATTTAACCTTTCAATCAGCTTAAAGGCTTCATCGTTTGCTGCACTAAAGTCCATTGCCGTATCCGTCGTTGGTCCACTAAACAATAATATATAGCCAAAAACCCCAACTCCGTGCACTAGCATCAGAGGCGGGGCTTTGGGGTTAGCTATTTCTCAAGATTTGTAACATCAAATGTTGTGTTTCAATAACTATCTTCGGACCAGATTACTTAGCTGAAACATGGCTGAAACATGACGGAGCCAATACTCAGTATCTGCCGACTAAATTTCAGCAATCCAATCCGAATAGGCTGTTTAGGCTTGACTAGCTTTACGGCGCTTCATCATCAAACCACCCACAGCACCAGCCGCTGCAACACCCAAAAACGCCGCAGGGACAGGTACAGAGCGACTCGGAGGGGCACTGAGATAAAACTCATAATTGCCAGTGTGGGATCTGCCATCGTCAGCAGCTACTAAACCGGAGGCTGTGGCAGTAAAGCCGTAGAGATAGCTAGTTTTACCTGCATAGGTCACTTTGACTACTTCACTAGCCTGCATGGGGGTGTTGCTCAAGGCATTGAGTATACTTGCCAAGGCAATTGGTGTGCCTACCGGTGCAGTCGCCCCCAGAAGGGGATTGGCATTGAGGAAACCTGCTAAACCGATCTTAACGCTACCATCAGCGGCACTGTTGACATAGGAGATATTCGGATCGCTCAAACGTTGCAACAGCTTAAAGTTGGGGTTCATAAAAGCACTGTAGGCTGTAGTCTGCTGGGAGGCGTTCAGAACAGGGTACTTTGTCATCAGATCCGCAAACCATTGTTGTTGGAGAGTCTTACCGCTGGGTAAAACAGTTTGCCAATCACCGATGGTTAGACTACTGAGGGTAATCGGTTGGGAGCCTTGACTAGTGCCCAGTACACCGCTCAAGGTCGTGTTTTTCGTAAAGTCAAACCCAGCGGTTTCGCTGCTAGCGGCTAACTCCACATTACCGGTGGGACTGGCAGCATTACCACCGAGTACTGATTGGGCATTGGTGACCGTGGAAGGAATGCGCACTGTTTGGTTGCTGCCATTGACTCCATACACATAGTAGTCACTGGGGGCACTACCACCAATGCTGATCCCTTGAATACCTGCGGCTGATGCTGTACCGGCACCTAGAATGGATGCCGCACTAACAATTCCTGTCAAGATGGCAGTGGATGTGGTTTTAATCAATGATTGCATAGGTCAATAACTCCAGGTGTTTAGGGGCAGATATTTAGGGCAAATGTCTTAGAACTAGAGATATTTAGAACTAAATTTAGGACTAAACATTTAGGAATAAACATTTAGGGCAAACATATTTGAGGAAAAAGATTTCGGATTAAAGGTTTGAGTTCCTCAAAGTGTTTTGATCAGCAGTATTCATGAAAATTATTAAAATTATTTAATACCGACAGAAGCCAAGCAAAACACATAGTAGCCATAATGGTAGCCATAACTGACAGGTTTTACTATAATCTCGCTTCCCCCATCTTCCATATTACCCTAATAAATTTATCTTAATTCCCAATAAATTTTGTTACAGGTTGATTGCAGCTTAATTTATTGTGGCTCAATACAGATCAGTTTAGTGGGAATAGGTTATCAAGCGAAATATCATTGGTAAAAACTAAAATACGACATATCTCCCTAAGGTAAAAAGACATTGATTTAGCTGTGCTGAAGATCAATGTCTAAATAGTTTCATAGTTTCTTAGTAGATGCTTGAAGTTGAACACAGAGTGAACACAAGTTTAGACCAGCGCCTTAGACCAGTGATTACTGAGCTACAGCTTTCCGGTGACGCTTGCGAGCCAACAGACCCAAACCTGCTACCACTGCACCAACAGCCATACCAGGTACTGGCACGGGACGAGGCGCTAGGTAAGCATGGTTATCTGATTCAAATGCCACGCCAGTGGAACGTAAAACCACCTTGTCAAAGTTACTCGCTGTATTGTTAGCGAAAATATTGACATAAAGATTGGAATTAGCATTAGTCCAACTGGCGAACTGGTTCGTGATGTCTGAACCGGCAATGGTTTGGAGTTTAGTCCCACCACGATACAGATCAACATAGTTGTAAGCATCAATGGAACCCCAGTACAAACCAAAGTAGCTAGTCAAACTAGAGAAGTTAATGGTTGCTTGGTTAGAGTAGCCGCCAGCAGTACTGAGGGTGAGGTACTTGCTGGTATCTTGAAAAGGTGCAGCAGAAACCCCGCCAGTGCTCCCTTGGTAAATGTGGGTGCCAGGGGTGAAGGAATATTGGGCAAAGCCTGTAGTTGGGGCGACACCACTGTTAAAGTCAATGGTCTGTGTGGCAGAGATGCTGGATTTACAACCATCTACACCACAACCACCCAGAGAAGTGGTCACTGTGAAACCAGCAGCATGGGCACCAGTGGTGGTCATAAGCAATGCGGTTAGAGCAGTACCAAAGGATAGAGCTATTTTTTCATGATACTTACCGTTAGAGTAGAGGGCTTAAGGGAGATAATTAGAGATTCGCGAGAGATTGACAGTTTCAACTGATGCCACAGACCATTCCCTAAGAAATAGCTAATGATTTACCTAAGTCCACCTATGGCACTGCTCACCGTGGTCTTGGTGAGATGTTTTCTTTTTTAGCTGATACGCCAAGATTACCCTGTTAATCGCCTAAAGCAACACCAAGATAAGGGGGGAAAGTTAGTAAAAAGTTAGTTTTAGTTATTTTCTTGGTTATCAAATTATGGGGAAAGTTATTTGGCAATTACTTAACGACTATTTAACGATTATTTAACGACTATGCCCCAAGGATCTAGGAACGATCCAGAGATGATTTGACACTGGTTTCTGGAACTAATAGTCTGGAACTAATAGATGGAGTTATTTCCGTTCAATGTTCAATCAAACAATCTTAACGAAACTTAATCCTGTGAAGACACACTCTAATTTTGGCAAGATTTTTTAGGGGACAACCTTACTGATGCTTTTCACTTAATCATTACTCAATTGTCGTTAGGAACCATTTGAGAACTGGTCATACTGGTCAGGGTAGTGGTAGGGTTGCCCCTACCAGAGAAGTGCGGTTCCCCTGGTGTACATGATTTGGTAGCTACTGCATAATGGAATCGTGAACGAAAAGGAAGTAGCAAACATTAGCCAAATATCAACTAGTTCTTAAACCTACTGCTAAAACTTAATTCAACCTACTTCTAGATGTTCATAGTCGTTTTGAAATAGATTCAGGTGATATTTATGCTAGTACGTTGGCAACCTCTACAAGAAATTGAAGAAATCCGCCGTCAGTTTGATCGTGTATTTCGGGATGTGAGCGCTATAGATCAAGAATCTGTTAAAGGATGGGTTCCCGCTAGTGAGTTACGTGATGATGGCGACCATTTGACTCTAAAACTTGCTATTCCTGGGATTGAACCGAAGGATCTAGATATTCAAGTGACAAAAGACTCATTGACCGTTGCTGGGGAACGTCATCTGGAACAGAAGGAAGAAGCCACAGAACAAGGCTATTACTGGAGTGAAATTACCTATGGAAAATTCCGCCGTGTGTTTGCTTTGCCTGTGGCAGTAGAAAATGAACGGGTCAAGGCTGAATATACCAATGGTATGCTGACATTGACTTTGCCTAAAGCCAGTGAGGTTAAAGCCTTCAAGGTTAGTGTTGCCGCTGATGGCGCAGGCTCCTAAAATAACCGAACCAAATCCTGATGGTTATGAGGGTTTTAGTTATTTTGCTCCCCCGAATAGAATGATTCTGAGATAACGAATCATACCGCCCCCCATAAGGTGTAGTGTGCCAAGATGGGGGGCGGTTTAAATTATGAGTTATCTGTAAGCTTGACGCTTTCTACTATTGACTATAGATGATTCAAATAAAAAACACAGCTTCGACTTCGCTCAGCTAACATAGACCGAGGACTGAGCGAAGTCGAAGTCTCCTCTACAAATCATTTTAAACAACTATAATCTATTTCTTAAGTGAAAGTCAACTTGCCATCAGCAACATCAATCTGAATCACATGACCATCAGTGAACTCACCCGCAAGAATATGATTCGCAATGGGATTTTCAATTTCCCGCTGAATGGCACGACGCAAGGGACGAGCGCCAAAAGTCGGATCATAACCCACATCGCTAATGTAATCTTGGGCTGCTTCACTCAGCACCAGACTAATTTTTTGATCTGCTAGGCGCTTCTCAATTTGCATGATTTGCAGCTTCGCAATGGACCGAATCTGATTTTTCCGCAGGGAATGGAAAATTACCGTTTCATCAATCCGATTCAGAAACTCAGGGCGAAAATGCTTCTGTAAAGCTTGGATTACGCGATTTCGCATGGTTTCGTATTGTGTTTCATCGTCTGACATATCCAAAATGGAATCACTGCCGATGTTACTGGTCATAATGATCACAGTATTTTTACAGTCCACAACTCGCCCTTGACTATCGGTAATTCTGCCATCGTCAAGCACTTGTAATAGAATATTAAATACATCGGGATGAGCTTTTTCTACTTCATCAAATAAAACGACAGAATAAGGACGACGACGCACTGCTTCAGAAAACTGCCCCCCTTCTTCATAACCCACATATCCAGGAGGTGCGCCAATCAAGCGGGATACAGCATGTTTTTCCATGTATTCCGACATATCTAGCCGAATCATGGACGTTTCTGAATCAAAAAGAAATTCCGCTAAGGTTCGAGCTAGCTCCGTTTTACCGACCCCCGTGGGTCCTAAAAACAAGAACGAACCAATGGGACGATTCGGATCTTTCAATCCCGCTCGTGCCCGTCGAATTGCTGCGGCAACAGAGCTCACCGCTTCCTCTTGACCAATGACCCGCTGATGCAAATGATCTTCCAAAAGTAAAAGTTTTTGACGTTCTGAAAGCAGGAGTTTTTTGAGGGGAATTCCTGTCCAACGGGCGACGATTTCGGCAATATCATCTTCAGTTACCTGTTCGCGGAACAAAATTGAACCATCTGCCCTAGCTTGATTCAGGGCTAATTCAGACTCATCTAGTTTCTGTTCTAATTCCGTGAGACGACCATATTTCAGTTCTGCTGCTCGATTGAGGTCAAATTCTCGCTCTGCTTGTTCAATTTGGAGCTTAGTATGATCGATTTTTTCTTTCAATTCCCGTAAATTGTCAATGGATTCTTTTTCTTGTTGCCAGCGCTGACTCAGCACATCTTGTTTAGTTTGCAATTCGTCAATTTCTCGTTGCAACTTCTCGAGGCGATCCTGTACTGCCTGACTGGTTTTAGGGCGATAAATCACCTTGCCTGATTCTTCCGCCCGTTCCAAAGGCGTGACAACTCCCTCTTTTTGCAGAGAAAGTCGTTCCATTTCCAATTGCATTAACCGCCGATCAATTTCATCTAATTCCACTGGTTTAGATGTAATTTCCATTTTCATTTTAGCGGCAGCTTCATCTACCACATCAATGGCTTTGTCTGGTAAAAAACGTTCGGGAATATAACGATGAGATAGAGTTGCTGCCGCTACCAGTGCGGAGTCTGAGATTTGGACACCGTGATGTACTTCGTAACGTTCCTTTAAACCACGCAAAATAGAAATGGTATCTTCTACCGTAGGCTGATCCACTAGAACTTGTTGAAATCGCCGTTCTAGGGCAGCATCTTTCTCAATGTATTTGCGATATTCATCTAGGGTTGTCGCACCAATACACCGCAGTTCACCCCGCGCTAACATTGGTTTCAAGAGATTTCCGGCATCCATTGCCCCTTGCTGAGTTGCTCCGGCTCCGACCACCGTATGCAGTTCATCAATAAATAAAACAATTTTGCCATCGGAAGCAAGAACTTCCTTCAGAATTGCCTTGAGCCGATCTTCAAATTCGCCGCGATACTTTGCCCCAGCCACAAGGGAACCCATATCTAAACTAATCAGGGTGCGGTCTTTGAGGGACTCCGGCACATCACCGCGAATGATCCGCTGCGCCAAACCTTCAGCAATGGCAGTTTTACCCACCCCTGGTTCCCCAATCAACACGGGATTATTTTTAGTCCGTCGGGATAAAACCTGCACCACGCGGCGAATTTCATCATCACGCCCAATCACAGGATCGAGTTTGCCTTCCTTGGCTTGGGCAGTGAGATCACGCCCGTATTTTTCCAAAGCGGCATATTTAGCTTCGGGATTTTGATCAGTAATGACCTGATTACCGCGAATATCTTTAATAGTTTTCTCTATGCTTTTGCGAGTGATACTTAAGTCCCGACAGATGCGCTTGCCAATGCGGTCATCATCCGCCAAGCCAATCAGCAAATGCTCCACAGAAATATATTCATCACCAAATTCGACCCGTGCCGCCTCAGCATGGTCGAGCCATAGTTCTAGACTGCGCCCCAAATACAACTGATCAATTTTGCCCACCTTTGGCTGACGGCGTAAAAATTCATCCACCTGTCGCTTGACCCGCCCCAAAGGGATTGCCGCCGCGTTGAGAATCTCTGTGGTTAGCCCTTCCTCCTGTTCCAGCATTGCCAATAGTAAATGCTCGGTTTCGAGTTGCTGGTGCTGAAAGCGACGCGCCACGTCCTGAGACTTGACAATTGCTTCCCACGTTTTTTCGGTAAATTGATTTGGATTAGTCGGCTGCATGGGCTTTTTGTAACAATGCTTAACCTCTATGAAATCATAGTCTAGAAGAGGCTCACCTAGGGGATATCATCAATCAGCGATGCAATCTTTGCTAGAAAAGGGTTTTAGGAAAGGTTAAACTTGGTAAATTAAGAGGCTTAAACTTTGGTCTAGACTGGACTTCAGATTTAAACGATGACTAGATCTAACAATTTCTGAGGTGGTGGCTCGGTTTGGATAACGAAAATAATGTAGCAACCAACCTAAATAATAATATTATCGGGCTAACACGCCATTTAGGTGATTAGACAGAATTTTTCCGTCTAAATACCCCAAATGGGTATGTTAGGCAGGATTTTTCAGCATAACATGACATACAGGGTGATTAGGCGGAAACTTGACTTTCTGGCTATATCGTCTATAGTGACATTAGACAGAAATTTTCCATCTAATATATAGTTAAATAATGGCTGTAGTAATTATTATCCTAGTCATAATCATTATCATTCTTTCAGTCGCGCTGGGAAACAGCATGGATAAAAAGTAGAATTTTTATCATAAGGGAATTGCGAATAGCGACAATCATAAAACTGCTAGAATATGGCAGCTTAGCTAGGTGAAAACAAAGTATTATGTTAACCGTCAGTTATCCGCATATCGAAAAAAGCGATCACCAATCAGCACGTTTGCAACGGTTGCCACGCATTAGAATTGCCCAAATCGTCATGGACTATATTGCCTATGGTTGGTCGGTAGAGGAGATCTGTCGTCAGCACCCTTACTTAACCCTAGCCGAAGCCCATGCAGCAATGGGTTACTATTTTGATCATCAAGAAGAAATTGATCAAGAAATTAGCCAAGAGTTACAGCAAGTGCAAGAAAATATGACTCAAGCCGCTAAGTCACCTTTCTACATTCGTATGAAAGCTAAAGGACTGCTGTAAATGGCTATTGCTTTGTACATGGATGTTCATGTTCCTCAAGCGATCACTGAGCAGTTACGTCGCCGAGATATAGACGTACTGACAGCAACTGAGGACGGATCTCAAAAACTTCCTGACGATCAGCTTTTAGCAAGAGTCACGGAGCTTAAGCGCGTTCTCTTTACCCAAGATATTCGTTTTAGAGTTTTAGCCGAAACTTGGCAGATAGAAGGCAAACAGTTTTCTGGGTTAATCTTTGGTCATCAACTTGGAGGCACAATTGGTCAATTTGTTAAGGATTTAGAATTGATTGCTAAGACTTCTGAACCTGATGAATGGATCGATGTGGTTGAATATATCCCGTTTAAGTGAGATGCCATCACATAACTAGACCGTTAGATCTTTTCTGGAGTAAAGCCATGATTGCTCCACAATTGTCATTTTTGCTATCTCTAGGGGCTGTCATCGATTCGCCCTGCAATCTCTCTGATAGAAAAGGGTTTCAGGCTTTTAGGGTAGATAAAACACACTTGACGTACTCCCCCGTTTAGAAAGTTGATTGACATCATCCAGACTAAACATTGAAAAACGGTGGCTTGACACTTCACAACTCATCAAACACGACTGGTAAAAAACACAACGACTTCCAGATTCACCTCGTAGGAGATGTAAATCTGGAAGCCATTACGGTTAATCAAACGCTTTATGGGATGTTTAGGACATTTAGGGCACAGTCTATGGGGCAGGCAAAAGCCTACATCATGCCACCCATACCGCCCATGCCACCCATACCAGGCATACCGCCACCACCGGCAGGCATATCAACCTTCTTCTCCGGCTTTTCCACCACTAGGGCTTCGGTGGTCAACACCATTCCAGCCACAGAAGCAGCATTCTGCAAGGAAGAACGCACTACCTTAGCCGGATCGATAATCCCAGCGGCAATCATGTCTACATATTCGCCCTTGAGTGCGTCAAAGCCTTCAGTGAATGACATTTCCTTGACTTTCTCAACTACGACCATACCTTCCAAACCAGCATTGATACTGATCTGACGCAACGGAGCTTCCAAAGACTTGCCTACGATGTCAGCACCGATCGCTTCTTCGTTCTTCAAAGTAGCCTTGAATTCATTCAAAGCAGCTACCAAATGTACCAAGGTTGCGCCACCACCAGGGACGATACCTTCTTCAACGGCAGCACGGGTCGCATTGAGGGCATCTTCGATCCGGAGCTTGCGATCCTTCAATTCAGTTTCTGTTGCTGCACCAACTTTGATTACAGCCACGCCGCCAGCCATCTTGGCGATGCGCTCTTGCAGCTTTTCAGAATCATATTCAGAATCGCTTTCTTCCAATTCCTTCCGCAATTGAGCCACGCGCTTGTCAATGGCAGCCTTATTATCCACACCAGAAAAGATGGTGGTCTTGTCCTTAGCGACGGTCACCCTGCGGGCAGTACCCAACATCTCGAGACTTACGCTGTCTATGGTTGTACCAGTGTCTTCGGAAACCAAAGTACCACC
>JBIKNH010000058.1:0-21030 GCA_044358815.1 Pseudanabaenaceae cyanobacterium
ATCAAGTAACGCCCAATTCCACAGAAGCAACGTGATATATGTGATTCGCACCTGTCCTTGGAAATAGGCATACACGCCATAAAAAATACCCACCAACCCTATGGTGACATTGGTAATTTGCCCCATTGTCAAACCAATCATGACTAGGGGCAATGCTGCGGCGCTTAAGTCCCAAGGTAAACTAAACCAACCCCACCGATGCCAAGGTAAGACATACAGCAAGACACTGATCCCACAGATCAAAGCCGCACCATAGGGCAAAATCACTGTATTAATTAGCCCATAGTTGGCAGTGGCAAACCAGAGCCAATAACCTACAGCACTGAGACCTAAACCCACACCACTCCAGATCCACAGGCAATTACTCAGATCTACTTTGATTTCTAAAGGCATTTCTAAAGGAACAGGTTCTGACGAGGCGGCAGTAGTTGCAGGGTGACTGGCTAGGGTTTCCCGCAATGATGGAATCCGCGCTTGAATTAGGCTATAAATTCCCAAAGCCACTAAAACCAACACCGCCACAGTGCCCCCACCCCGTGAGAGTTGTAATTTAGCAGTGATGCCCAATCGGTGGGATAAACCGCTGCCATTGAGTACCAGCCCCACCCCCATCAACCAATGTAAATGAGCCGAAATATTTAATTCGTGATTGGACAGTTTTAGGTAATGCATCAGCCAGCGTTGACACCATTGGGACAGATAAGCCAAACCACATCCCAAGGCTCCCAGCAAGATCAAACTATCACCGCCGTAGGTATTGAAATTAACACTGCTGCCCATGCTGCTGGAACCAAGCAAGAGACTACTAAAATTGCGCCCCCCCACATCATCGATTAGCTGGTAATACAGCAACTCATAGGCGGCAAAAGTCACCCCAGCCATAGACAAATAAGTTAACAGCCGCAGCAATAACTGCACTCCCTGGGAACGCCGTCCCACACCAATACCAATCAATGCCGTACTCAGAGACAGCAAACCCGAAAAATCCGCCGCCATTCCCCATCGCAAGAGGGAACCCATACCCCCATACACCAACGGAATCAAGTGCCAACTCAACGGATAAGTAGTTTGACCAGTGCGGGCGATCCACCAGTCTCCTAAGAGTTGACTACCAAAACCCAAGGCTATATTGGCGATCGCTAACTCAATTGCTGAGCCGTTAGTAAATAGCACCACACCGGAGGTGACCAACTCGATCCCCCAAGCAATACCCCACTCTTGCCAAAAGGGGGTGGTTTGAGGGGAATCAGCTTGACCCTTGTAGCAGGTGCGATAAACCAAACCCAACGTAATTAAAACCGTGATCGGTAATAAATGTCCCAGATATAAAACTACTGATAGAGGCTGAGTGAAACTACCAATGTCAAAACTGCGATTTGGTTGGAAGACAATCACCGTTAAAACTGTCGTGATCGTTAGTAAGCCAATAGCGATCAATGTCGTCAACTGATCAAAAAAGCGATTAACACCGCTGACAACTACAGGGGCAGCTAACGAAAAATCATTACCTAGAGAGGTGTCTAGAGAAGTGTCTGGGTTAGTGTTTGGCTGGCTCAATTCCCATTTATTTAAACCTGACTTATTCCAAGCTGACTTATTCAAACCTGATTTATTAGAGCTAGATCTACCTAAACCAAATTTGCTTAGCCAAGGGAAAAACTCTGGGGCTAAACCACGACTACTGCCATAGACTACCAACGCCAACGCTACGATAAAACCAATTCCATAGCCAATGCCAGAAAACGTAAATAGTCCTGCTAAGCCTAAAAATACTAATCCGCCACACCAGTGCAGATGAGCAAATAGCGTCACTGCATTGGGGCTGATGCGGAGGAAACGCTCCACCCACCGCGTCCCCAGACGATAACCATAGGCAAGTGTCACCGCCAAAACCGCTAACCAAATTAGAGCATCACCCCAGTACTGAGATAGAATTTGCCGAAACACATACTGTCCCAAAATCACATACAGGCTATAAGTAAAACCCACCATCCCGACATAGGTGAGAAACTTGAAATTGCCATCAGATCTGGGCGAGTAATCGGAATCATCGGCATTTGCTGCTGTATTGACTGCTAAAGAACTACTAGGCAAAATCCGGATTCTGCGCCCCACTGCCATCATTACCGCTGCCGCCCCAAGGGTAATTAGTCCATGCCCATCCCAGAAAGACGATGAAGATAAAGTTATCCCTACTAAGCTATACACCAGAGGCAACCAATGCCACGTTGCTGGATAGTTGCCTGGATAGGCTGCTGGGTAGTTTAAGGCTTGATTTGGCGGTTGATTTTTAGCTGACTGACGTTTGACCCACCAGTCCCCCGCCCATTGACTGACCAAACCTAAAACCACTTGCCCAGCACCTAATTCTAGGAAATCTCCCCCAGCTATAACGGTTAGGGCAGCTATAGTTAAGCCAACTCCCGCACCAATCCCCCATTCAGCCAATGCCCACCGCTTCTGGACCGTGCGATAGACTAGCCCCCCAGTAATCAAGGTAATAGCTAACGTGCCATCAGTCAGATGGGAATTTGCTAGAGCACCTCGATAGGAAAGAGAGCCTAAAATAATCAGATATAGGTGGGTTATCAGTGCCCAAAAAGTAATAATCCCAGTCCAGATGTCACCACTGCGGCGGTAATGATCCCAAGTGTTAACGATTAAGCCCGCCGGTTCTAGGGCAGCGGCTAAGACAATTTTGTGATCCTGACGGAGCCACCAATGATGCAAACCCTGTAACCCTAAAACGAAAATTACTGTCACCGTTATGGAAGCGGTTAACTGATTTGCCTCAGTGATAGCGTTGTCGTGGACTAGCCATAGCACGAGGATTTGAGACCAAAATAAACCAAAGCCAATGGTCAACCAGCTATTAAATCCATGACGGACTTTATGGGTATTCAATGCCATAACTATGACACTGATAAGTAAACCCCAAACTACTGGGGGAATATTCAGGACGGTTTGGGTTTGGGGCACACGCCAGAGCAAAGGTTGCACTAGCAATGTGGCAATCACACTGATTTTGGTTGCCCAACGTTGTCGCCGAAAATAACCAGGAAAATAACTAAAACCTGCTCCGTGATCTTTGCTGTGGTCTTTTGGGGATGGATTGCTCACATAGCCTAAACCCATCGCCCCAATAGGCACAGCTAACCAAATCAGCGTTGCTTGGGTGTTGATGGCTGTTGCCCCATAGAACAGTTGATAACTCATGGCAGCTAAACCCAGCCCCATAAACCAAGCACTATCAATCCATTCCCGCAGTCGCAGATGGCGCTCTGGTTCGTGGTGCCGTAATCCATAACTGGCTATAGCAACAGCACTCCATTCCACCACAGTCAACCCAACAAGAATCATTACCCCCGTAGACAGCGCTGCACTATTGGTCATAACGCTATTGGTCAGAGGCAGTCTTAACAGCCGCATGATCAAGAAGATTCCCGTCCCCACTGCCCCTAATAAAACAATATGCGTGCCATAGATAAGCTGTAACCATTCCGGCAGGACTTTAGTTTGGGGATCATGGGGTGCCACTGGTTTATGGGCTTGAACCACCAACAAAGTCAGCCCCGACATGGTTAAATTCAGGCAGAGGGTCACGGGACTAAACAAACTCATTGCGGTTAAGATGCCCCCCAAACCTAGAGCTAGTTTTTCCCCCGTGCGGTTGATGATCGTAATGGCTGCGGCGATGGCTTGAGGTTCGCTTTTACCATAGCTAGTTTGGCGACGGTTCAACTGGCATAACTGCCCCACCAACAGCGTGCCAATCACATAGGGAAACAGCCCCACCCCTAACAATGCCGCCATCTGATCAGTCTGAAAAAACGCCATTAGTTGCCGACGGGAATCGATCTGCCATACTTCAGGGATAACCCGCTGGATCAGCCACAGCAGATGCAGTCCCCAAAAGAACAGGTAATAAAACGTGACTGGTTTGAGTTTTTGTTGCAGTTCCGCCCACAACAGATTAATTACTAATGAACCAACTAATAGACTCTGCCAGGGACTGGAGACTCCTAAGCCCAAAATCCAACCGATGCCTAAAAATACTTGCCCCAAGTTAAATTCTAGGTTTGTCCCGGAGGGAGCTAAATCATTATTAGGAAAACCATTACTAGGATTTGATTCGGGTTGTGTGGATGTAGCACGGGGCACATTGGCACGACCATAACGCCCCTGGACCATCACCCAACCCAAAACCCCTAAAGCTAAACCAAAATCCGCCGCCGAAATTCCTGCAAACCAGAGCGCCCGCACCACCAGCAACAGTCCGCCGTAGGTAGTTGCCACAATTGCCAGGGGAAATGTTGATACATCCGCAGAATTAAGACGCTGTCGGCGACGAATTAACACCGCTCCCACCACCACCAAAATACCTAAATCCATCGCAATCAAGCCGTAGCTTTTGATCCCCCACCCACTAGCATTCCACCCCAAATGCAGCCAACTCAGTAAGGGTATGGTCAGACTGGTGATTTGATCTAATCTCTGTTCTAAGAACTTGTCTAAAAACTTTTGCCCTAAACCAAATCCCCCTAACCTCTTTTCCTCTGTGCCTTGATTTGAGGCATTTTGGTTGGAGTCATTTTGACTTGAACGATTTTGATTTAAACCATACTGTAGGGAAGTTTGCCAGAGGAAAGCTGCCATCAAGGACAAAATGCTCCCACAGCCCAACACCGTCAGAATGCCCCCACCACTGCTAAGGAGTCCTAACCCATCCATTGCCCAGAAGTTAATTGGAATGAGTAAGAGTGTCACTAACTGAAGGGCACGGCTAGTTAAACGCAAGCGTTGATCCCGACTAGTCCAGAAACTCGCTGCAAAAAAGCCGCCACTATAGGCAAACAGCAGCAGATATTGCCCCAAAGCCGCAAAATTCTGCCACTGACTCGCAGCTAAGAGTCCCGATGAAATCACCACCAAGAACACCCCCAAGAACAGCAGCCACATCGTACTTAATTCCGAGAATAGCGCTTGCCAGGCGGCGTTTACCTGACTAACTCTATTGGTGACGGGGCTAAGTAAAGGTGATTTACGCGGCTGACGGGCAGGAGTTTTCGCCTTTTGAGGCTCTTTTTCTGGAGATTCCGTAATCTGGGGCGATCGCCGCAAAGGAGCAGCGGGCACAGGGGATGATGTAGGGAGTGATACTTGATCGGGGATAACTTCTTCTGTGACTGCCCCTGTAAATTCTTCTGTAGCTGCTGTGGTATTTGGTAGGTTTACAACCGGTAAATCTGTGGCGGGTAATAAAAAGTTGGGCAATGGCGGAACCAAATCCTGTTGGGGTTGCAGGATCTCTTGTACTGTTGCCACACTGAGTAAACCTAAATCCAGCCATGATTCCAAGGCATTGAAAAGGTTTTGATCACGATGAATTGAAATTTTTAGCTGACTTGGTACAGGATCAGTTTTGCCATCAGGTGGGTTGGGATGATCCTGACTGCCTTGGGTGTTGGGTGTTGGGGCACGCCATTGGTAATCGAGGCTAATCACAATGCCCCGCGCCAACCAATCGGCTAACCCTTGCAAAACAATGGCATAGGGAATTTCAGTAATATTTACCACCAGAGCCAATACTGCATCCGCTGGGGTATTCGGGTGATGGCTGCCCGGATCGTGGTTACTGGAATCAGAATTAGTCAAAGCAATTCCCTCCGGCATGGTCCAACATTAGCTCAACTAAAATTAGTTCACCTAGGATTATTCTTAGCGACTAAACAGAGTAAATCACCAATTATTCATAATTTTCAAAGTATTGGTCGGAATTTCTAGACAAAATCTAGACAAAACAAGGCATGAACCCCAATAAAGGAACTCATACCTCGTTTTTAGTATTTGTTAGATTACTATTCTTTCGAGATGTAATCTCATCATGTAACGGGCGAGGAGGGACTCGAACCCCCGACCTGCTGATCCGTAGTCAGCCGCTCTAATCCACTAAGCTACACGCCCTAGTCAGGTTTGGTTGCAGGTTTTGATTTAGGTTTGGTTTGCTCGGTGGCAAACTGCTTTATTAACGCTGCGAGTGACAGCATAACACAGGATTTTGCAAAACCACAATAGAATCAAAACTTTTTTGAAAACTTTTTTTGCAAAAATTTTTTGAGAAAATTTTCCTGAGGTTTGTTTTGAGACTTATTTTGCCCTGATTATCGCCGAATTATCGAAACTAGCACCAAGTCACGTTTCCCTCAGTGGTCTTCCAGAGCCGCAAGAGTGGCAATCCCCATCAGGATGAAACCCTAGTGCCCAGTTGCCGTAAATCTAGGGCAAAACCTGCCACCACTAGATAGGTTTGATCTGCGATGCCGGCGAGTTGACGCACCAACCGCCCCAGCCGATCCCGAAAAGTACGCCCCAACGCATAGGCAGGAACGACACTCCACCCCACTTCTTCTGCTACACAAATCAGCGTTGCCTGACAGTTACCCACAGCAGTGATTAACTCTGTTTCTATGGTCTGCCACGCCTGATCATCAAGCTCTAGAAAATTAGCCAGCCAAGTTCCTAAGGCATCTACTAAAACCACTTGATTACTATTTAAACCGTTTAGGGTTTGTGATAGCGCCTGAGGTACTTCGCGGGTTTGCCAAGGGGCACACCGCCGTTGCTGATGTTCGGTAATTCGAGCGGTCCATTCCAAATCGTCGGGATTATGGCTGGCAGTGGCAATGTAGATCAACTCAACGGATGGTTGGTTATGGTCAAGTTGAAGTGAATCTAGGATCGGATTGACTACTTTTTGATCGACAGCAAGCTGATGATTTAGATCATCATTTCTTTCATCATTTCTTCTGTTTAATAGTTCAGAAAAGAGGCGATAGGTGATCTCTTCTGCCCATTCACTTTTACCCGAACGGGTCGGACCAGTCACAAGTATAAACATACGCTCATAGTGAACATTTACGCTTACTAAAACAAATCATAATTAAGACTGCTAGATTTAGGCTCCTAGATCCCGACTCAAAATTTGAGAACCCATTGATTACTCATTAATTGTTGATTTATATACTGTTCCATATAGTGATATTCAAAACATAGTTACAGTAACTTGTTTGACAAATCGAAACAATAATTTTAAGTAATGATTTGAAATGATGGTTTTAAGGGCTTGACGTTTAATTGAACTAGTCAGTTTAGCAATAGATCTGAGTTGTTAATTGGTCGTTAACTGGTCATTAATTTTAGTTTTGTAGTTTGAATTTGTCACTATAGTTTCTAGCTAGTAAGTCAAATGAATATTCCTCAAAAAACCGTCTTGATCGTACAACCAGCCAAGCACCAAGCCCAGGTTTGGTATTCGGCTTTGGGTTCCCAAGACTTAGCAGTGATTGTAGAGTCAGCTAACGTAGATTTAATGGCAATGTTAACCCAAATGAGGACAGCTAAATTAAATTTACCAGATCTTATATTGCTAGATTTAGCAGTAAATGGTGTTAGCCCCTATGTGTTTTGTCGTTGGTGTAGAGATAATTATCCTGAACTAAACATAGTCCTGACAAATGCTGGACAAAAATCTATTTCTGAACCGGAAAGAGATTGGGCAATTTATCAGGGAGCCAAGGATCTCTTACCCGGATTTCAGAAAGAAACTCTGATGACTGGAGTTGTGGAAGCTACTAATCTGGTATTGCAAATCATGGGCTTACCACCAGCCCGTCAAGATAAATTGATTCAAACTTTATTTACAATGACTAGCAACAGTAGTAAAGCTTCATCAATTCAGGGTGGGTCTGATTTGAATCCACCAATGCCCAATGTGCAATCCCCCAATAACCAAATTACTGGACCCGCAGCAGCGCAAAATATCAACCCCATTACAGGACCAAAAATGCCGATTACGGAAGAAATTAAGACAGACAATGCGCCACCAAAACGCCGTTATCGTGGCAGTTCCTATTAGTGATTGGTTTTAGTTATTGGTTGATGACAGAATTATCACCATGATTTAGTTACAAAATTTCGGGAATTGCGGCAACTCCGCAAATGATTGCACCTATCGAAATTCATTAAAATCCTGACTTTCTTCAATGGGCCAATCAGGGTCTTTACCACCGATCACCAATTGCTCAATCACCATATACTCATGGTTAAACTGACGCAGACTGTTAATTAAAACATCCAAGGCAATGGCATCAGCCGTACCCAGATCTACCCAGCAACGGGCGCGACAGCCATCGTATTCTAGGTCTGCCATGTTGTGCATCACTGACATCATATCCCCCTCAGCGTCAGGATCATAGTCAAAATGGCTAATATCTACGCCGGTTTCTTGTACCTGCATATTTACCGCATTAAACCCCCCTAGTTTACCTAACAAGAACCAAGAGGTAAAAACCTCATCCAAAAGTTGTTTTTCTGCTTCGGAGGGTACATCAGGAAATGTTAACCAAATCCATAGGTCAAACCAATCACATTCTTTGAACTGAATTTCCATGTTTTAATTATTTCTATTGTTAGCTTCTAGTTGAATTAGGTTTTGATTTGGGTTTTGCTCTAATTTATGACTAGTTTTTGACCATTTTTCGGCTCTTTTGGGTTGTTTTTGGTGGCTGATCCAAGTCTAGTTCCCCATAAATCTTGCCAGCAGGCAGCAGCAATCATGTAGGAATGTTAAAGATTGTGTCCGATATTGTTGCCAAATCGTTGCCAATATACTGCCAATGTTGCGTCAGGTATTGGGTCTGACATTTTGCCCCATAGAGGAGCAATCCCAGTGGTAGTAATCACCACACTGACTGGACTATATCAACTTGGACTACCCACCCTAGATGTGTTCCCATTGATCACGAACAAATAACCTACCCTCTTTTAGAGCAATGGGATATTCTAATTTGATTAGTTATCTATTAGCCACCTATACAGCAATATTCATAGCCATATTTCACTAGTAATTGCTTTAGTCATGGTTTCAGGGATTGCTAATGTTGAATTAAACAGCGTTTTCAGTGATAGCGTGATCCGTCATGGGTAAGCCACAATTTACTGTGTTGATTTTGCTACGTTGAGTCTAGGGTACTGAAATGAAATCTTTACCCTAGATCTTTTCGGATACTAGATATAGATGTTAATTTGTAAGTGCGCACCTAGGGTAGCCAAACAAGCAGTGGTAGGACAAGCAATATGAGCCAAGCAGGAGCCAATCCGTGGGAGCGACAGTTTGTTAACCTTGGTCGCGTCATGCAGATTTTGCGTGACGAAACCAGTCTCGATAATCTGGTAACGGCTACTCTAGATTATCTGCGGGACAATTTTGACTATAAGCTGATTTGGTTAGCGCTCTACGACGAATCTAACCATCGCTTAGTCGGTAAAGGGGGCGTGACCCCAGCCGGAGAAATCAAGTTTTTGCGAGAAAGATTTGCCCTAAATGCCGGAGATTTGTTCGATCAGGTCATTTTGCAGCGCCGTCCCGTGCCCATTGCCGATTTGCGTCGGGAGATCCGCAGTGGCGAGTGGCAAAAAGTTGCTCAGAAATTTGATATTCAAGGCTCTTTAGTTTGGCCCATTTACCAAAAAGACCATACTTATGGTTTGGTCCTGTTGGGATCGACCCAGTGGAATGTCTCCCCCAGAGCCGAAGAAAAATCGCGGCTGTCAATGGTTTTGGGTGGGTTGGCGACTACGTTGGATCGGTTGGATGCCCACTGGCAAGAGCAAAACGAAAAACGTCCCCATGAGCCGCTGTTGTCGTTGCTGGACAAATTGCATACGATTACCAGCTTGCCGGAGCGTTTAGAGGTCATCGTGCAGGAAAGTCATGAGTTTATTATGGCGAGCCGCACCAATATTTACTGGTTTGAACGGGAGCAACAGTATTTCTGGAAACGTACTAGTAACCGTCAGGCTGCCCCTGCTAGCCGTCGCACGGGAAATGAGCCAAATCTTTCCCTAAATAGTCAAAATAGCCCTGGTTTGTATCAGTCCTTGGCGAAGGATCAGGTCATCGTCATCACTGACAGCAACAATATGGGGCGCAGTGAAATTAGTTATCTCACGGTGGAACAGCTTGGGGCTAAGGCTTTGGTGGCTGCGCCGATTTTTTTTCAAACGGAGTTACTGGGTTTTTTGTCGGTGGAAAGCGATCAGCCCCGCCTCTGGACTGAAGACGAGCGACAGTTTATCCGAGGAGCAGCCCAGATGGCGGCTTTGACTGCTCCCCTCGAAGAAATGGAAGTAACTCTGCAACGCATTGCCACGGATCAGGTAATTACCGCTGGGATCGCTAGAGCAATTTATTCGGAACGGGATTTGCAAGATGCCCTCAATATGGCGGCGGATCAGCTATGCCAACGCCTCGGAGTGGAACGCTTTTGGATTGCCACCTATGACCGTGACTCTGATGTTTTTCGGGTCACATTTCAGCATCATCCTAAAAACCGCCGCGCTTTGCCCAATTTGTTTGCTGGGTTGTCCCAAGTAGATCAGCAAATGATGGAGCAGTCCTTGGAACCTGTGATGGTGGAGAACTTGGACTCAGATTTTAAGTTTCTGGCTTGGCGCAATGCTTTGCTGGAACTGGATATGAAGTCTTTGATCGTCAGCAGTACTTCGGTGGGGCGTAATTTTGAAGGGATTGTCGTGGTGGGTCATGAAAACATTCGCACCTGGTCTAAGCCTGAAAAAGACATGGTGCAAGCCGTAGCCCAACAAATTGGCTTGATTGTCCATCAAAGCGAACTGCAACGGCAAGCGGACGAGCGGCAGAAGTTGCAGCAGTCGATTCAGTTTGGTTTGGTGGCGTTGCAACAGTCCACTAGTCTCGAAAAGTTGCAGCAGACTGGCACACAGTTAATTGCCCAGGTGATGCAAGCGCCTTTGTCACTGTTGCTGACTTGGCTCCCCGGACGACCTGGCGGACAGATTGCTTCGAGTTTTTCCAGCCGTGATGAGTTTCAGCTTAGTGTCAATGAAACCATGTTGCCCATTGAGAATGATCCTCTGGTGCAGTGGGTGCTAGACACGGAAGGAATTTTGCCTTTACAAGCCCATGATTTGCCGGATCAAACCAAAGCATGGCTCAATGCACCAGGGATCGGCACCATTTTGGGGATCGCTCTGAGAACTACGCCGGAACATCAGCCCACTGGGTTGCTCTTGGTGGCGGATCGTCAGGGGCGACGGTGGTTAGATCGTCATTTGCAAGCATTTAGTATGTTGGCTAATCAAATTTCTTGGTCGCGGCGGCATTTGGTTTTAGTGGAGCAAATGCGCCATCATCGCCAAGAACTGGAACGGCTCAACTGGTATAAACAACGTCGTCTCGAAGATTTGTATCGCTCGGTGGGTAGTGGTGTGCAGCGGCTTCTAGATGCGGAGTCGAGGGGCGGTAATGTGGGCAGCGCAGGCATGAGTAATATCGTGTTGCAAAGCTCTCTCAAGCAGTTACAGGCTTCGTTGTCACCATTGCCGCAGATTATTCGTAAGGAACAGTGGCGGCTGCGTTCCACCTACGAGACGGCTCCTTTGGCGGGGATGTTGAAGCGTGCCCTAGAACGGGTTGATCCCCTGATTAAACAGCGGCAAATCTGGTCCCAAGTCCATAGCCAAGCCAATGTAGTCATCGGTGGGGACATTGCCAAGATCGAGATGATTATTAATGAAGTTCTGTTGTTTGCCTGTGGGCGTTCGGAAGTGGGCGGGCGTGTGGATTTATGGTGTCGGCAAATTGACGACAAGCTTCTGGAGTTGTCCATTACCGACTATGGACAAGTGGACGGGAGCCTGCTGGCAGCACTCCATGAGGGGCGCAGTCCAGATCAGTTAATGCCGTCGATCTTGGATCAGCCCCCTGGTTTGCATTTGATGATTTGTCAGGGTTTGATGCATGAAGTGGGTGGCGAGTTGTCCCTGTATCAGTTGGAGGACAACCGCATTTTGAGCCGCTTAATTTTACCTCTGTCATCGGGAGCTAACCCAGGGGGATAGATTTTTAGGGTTATTTCTAGACTTGATATCTAGACTTGATATCTAGACCTAGTTAAACTAAGGGCGTAAACTTCGCAAAGCCACCAGTAACTCGCTATTTTCGCGCTTGAACACGGGCAAAAACTCGATGTATTTGTACCGGACAATGCCATGAATATCAATAATGCAGTAGGCGCGTTTGCTGCCAAACAGCCCCGCTACCCCATACTGTTTACTAACTTCTTGGTTGCGATCACTGAGTAAAGGGAATTGCAAGCCCAATTTCTTAGAAAATTCAATATGCTTTTCAATGGGATCGGTACTGATGCCTAAGATTTCGGCACCGGTTTCTCGGAATTTTGTCCAATCATCGGCAAAGCATTGCATTTCACTAGTGCAAACTGGAGTAAAATCTCCCGGATAGAATGCTAGTAACACATTGCTTTTGTTTTCGTAGCGGCTCAGGGTGATGTCCCCTTGGGCACTGGGTAAGGTAAAATCTGGCGCTTTTTGACCAACTTGAACAGACATGGGAAATTTTTCCTTCACACAGGTTCGATCATTTTAGTGTACCTTTGGTGAGGCACAGCGCAAACCTATCTAGGGTAGGTATATGGCAATGTTGAAGGACTTGCTGGCACTGATGAGGGTTCTGGCAGTTTTGGTTAACCTGGCTCAAAAGTTTCAAAATCTTTAATCTTCCAGTTGAGTTTATTTGTAATAGTTAGTTTTTCTGGCTATTTGTAATAGTTGATTTTAGTTAGTTTGAGTTGGTTGTAGTTAATTTTTTGTAGCTGATTTTCTGTAGTTAATATTCCTGATCACATTCCTGAGGCTATGGTGCTGCGCAGTAGTAACTTTTCGGGTAAGCGGACATTTATTTTGCTGTGGACCCTGGCTAGTGTGACTGGGTTTGTGTTTTTGCCTTTGATTATCTGGCATGGTGCGTATAACTTGACGGGACGGGTTTTGATAGATGCTTTATTACAGGGTTTCAGTCTGCCAGCTTTGCAGTCAATTTTATTAAAGGGACGGCTACCCCAGCGCAATTGGTGGGTATTACTCAGTGCTGTAGGTTGGTTTACGGCATGGGTGGGGTTATATTTCGCGGGGGTGGCACTGGGGACTAGTCAGTTGTTGAGTATGGTGGCGGTATGGTCATCGGTGGGATGTGTAGTTGCTCTAGCCCATTGGTTTTTATTACGGAAAATGAAGGCGGTATGGTGGTGGCTGGGTTTAAGCTTTGTGGGTTTGGTCTTGGGCAGTGTGGCTCTGTGGGCTGGGATAGTTTATATAGGTTCAGAACGATGGGGCATGGTGGGACAGGGCATCGTTTATGGCTTATGTTCTGGGGTGGGTATGGTGCAATTCCTCCGCTCTCAGCCACCTCGTAAGATGTTTGTGGGTTAGATTTATGACTTAATCCACGAGTTGGATTTGCTGATAGTAGTCAAAACTCATCAAAAATATCACCAACACTATGGCAAATACGCCCCCTAATAGATCATCACAAAGTCAGCTATTGGATCGTTGTCTCTGCCAGTTAGGGACTTGCTACAGTGCAGGGAAGAAACTGATCAGTCAGGTATCTGGGTGGTTAATCATTGCTGTGGCGCTGATGGCATTACTGCAAATGATGGCTTTAGGGCGAGATGATATAGCATCACCATTACCTCTGACATTTTGGCTAGTGTGGGGCAGTATTTTAGTGTTGCTCTGGCGACGGCAGCATGATGTAGAAATTCTGATTCAGCAAAATCTATCCGGTTGGAACCGTGGTCTTGAAATTTTTCTCAGTACGATTTATCTAACTGCCCTGAGTATTCGGGAAGCTTTTAGTCCATCCGATGTCATTGGGAATTTATTTCCGATCATGGCAGTGGTGGGTTTAGTGACTTTGACGGTGGGGGTAAAGCAATGGGGCAATTTTAGGCAAGAACTAAGTTTGGCGGGGGTGGGGTCGATTCCCTATGCATGGTTGTCTAACTTAAGGGAACAGATGCGGGTTTGGGATGCCCAAAATATGACGTTTTGGCTCCATTATTTTGGGTTTAAAGTGGTGCGCCAAGGTTCCACAGTGGCGTTACCTGGTGGCGCGGTGGATGTGAACTGGGGCTGTTCGAGTATGTCGCCCATTATTACGATGTTGGCGCTGGTATTGATTTTATTAGCGCTGTTTCCGGTGCGGCGGAGTAAACAAATATTCATTCTCAGTACATCTCTAATCCTAGTATTTGCAATTAATGGAGTGCGTTTGATTCTGTTGGCTCTATTGGTTCATTGGCAAAATAAAACGGCTTTTGACTATTGGCATGGGGATGTGGGAGCCAGTATTTTCTCAAATATCATTGTGGTAGTGGTGGGGGTATGGTGTTATTGGCAGTTATGTTATTGGCAATCACAGGTGAAACCAACTCAAGCCAATCTACAAGACTCGCGACCACAGAAGCTCTCCCCCCGTGACCAAAAGGGAGAAAAACAGTAATGTCATTAAAACAAGAGCAATTCATTAGCAATCGCTACGGGCTTATCAGAATCTTAGTAGCGGCTCATTCGGTTCTCATTTTGGGTTTAGTCCTGTGGATGTTATCCCCCAATTTCCGTTCCATTATTAAACTGGATTTCAGTAAAAATATTCCTCTATCAGAGAAAGTAATTGATTCCCAGGGGATCATTGCAAAGAACCCAAATGGTAATAGTACGAATTGGCAAATTAGTTTAGTCTCCCATGGTCCAATTCCCTCAGATCAACTCCTAGACAGCCCTAGTAATATTTTCCAGAGTTACCGATATCAATATAAAGTTACTTCAGAAAGTTCGACCCTGAGCGGTGCATCTCGTTCTCATTTGGTCACTGTGGAATTATATTATGGACCCAATAATGGTGATTTACGACATAGACTAGGTATAGCTTTTAATGACTTTACATTGAAAAATTTAGTAATTCTACCCAAACAGAATCGTTATGGTTGGTATGGTTTGTTCAACCGTCAACAAAAAACTTATCTCACCAGTTGCATCAATGTGCGCGGTAGTACAACCCTAGATCCAGAACAGTTTATGGCGAATCGGAATCAATATGATTTGCAGTTGGAGCGGTTGCCGGCATATATTATGGGGCTGACCCACTGGCGCGATCACCGTTGTCTCTGGGTGGTAATGCACACGCCAACTGTGACGGCAGACCAGTCTTCTGTTGGTTCACTGCCGCGACTTTTTGCCAGAAATTCTAATACTACAAATTCTAGTTCCGAATCTCTTGCCCTAGAAACACTTTGGCAAGAAATCTATCCCCATTGGCAGCAACAGATCCCCCCCTATAAAAATCAAATGTAAAAACCACTTCGCCTCTGTTCGACAAAGATACCCCATGATGGCATTATTGGATTGACCATATAACTATATGCCTATATAATCAAGCAAATAATGATCAAGTAAATGGCAATCCAAAATGTAAGCTTTGCCGTCTCCTTGCCCTGTTAACTTTTATGCATCAGGTTTACTTAGAGTTTCTAGAGCTTCCTTAACTTTCCCGAAAAAGTGCTGCTTATGTCATCAATCCCCGTTGCTGCCCTCGGTCAAGTCGCTGACTATTTTAAAGTATTGTCAGAACTAAGTCGGCTCCAAGTTTTATGTGCCCTCAAAGAAGGTAGAAAAAATGTTACGGAAATAATTCAAGAAACTGGATTAGGTCAGGCGAATGTGTCAAAGCATTTGAAAATTTTGACTCAGGCGGGGATTATCCAGCGGCAACCCCAAGGCATCACGGTGTATTACGCCATTACGGATTTGATGATTTTTGATTTGTGTGAGTTAGTCTGTCAACGGTTGGCGACACAACTAGAGAAACAGTCCGAGCAATTGAAACAAATTCATTAAAGATTGATTGATAGATTGCAACTCTTAAAAAATTCCCCCAGTACCACTAATTCAAAATCTTAATCACTTTTAATGGTAACAGCACAGACTTCTCCCTAGAAATAAATGAGGTGTTCCGGTGACTGTAGACCGATTAGCTCTAGATCAATTAGCTTTGGACCAGTTGGCTTTCGACCAATTGGCTTTAGTTGAACGCGCCAAAGGCTACAGTTCCCAAATTGCGATTGTAGATCAAAGGGGTAAGTTTACTTATGGCGACCTGTTGGCGGCTTCGGCTCAAATTGCAACAGCACTTTTACAGCCACAAATAGCATCACAATCAGCAGCACAAGTAGCAGCACAAACCCCAACCCCAAAACCTACATCGGCGGATCTCCATGAAGCACGGGTGGGAATTTTGATCCCGTCAGGGTTTGACTATGTGGCAGCACAGTGGGGCATTTGGCGGGCAGGGGGAATTGCAGTGCCTTTATGTATGAGCCATCCCCAACCAGAGTTAGCCTATGTGTTGGATCAGGCTGAAGTCAGCATCTTGATCACTGATCCCTGTTTTATGGATCTGATTTCCCCTTTAACCCTAGAACGACAGATTCAGTTATGGACCATTCAGGAATTATTAGCAGCGGCTGAAGTTCCAGAAGATATTTTGCCAAATATTACCAGCGATCGCCGTGCCTTGATGCTTTATACCAGCGGTACCACAGGCAAACCCAAAGGCGTGGTTACCACCCATAGCCAAATTACCGCCCAAGTCACCAGTCTAGTCAGCGCCTGGCAATGGACCAGTACCGATAAAATTTTGCACGTCCTGCCCTTACATCATATTCATGGCATCGTCAATGTTTTAACCTGTGCCCTGTGGGTGGGGGCCCAATGTCACATGATGCCGAAATTTGATCCCTTGGGGGTGTGGCATCGTTTCGCGGTGGGGGATTTAACCCTATTTATGGCTGTACCAACAATTTATCGGAAATTAATCACTGCTTGGGGACAGTTGCCACCAGTACAACAACAACTAGGGGCGACGGGTTGCCAACGAATGCGCTTAATGGTTTCTGGGTCAGCGGCTTTGTCAGTGGGGATTTTACAGCAATGGCAATCTATCAGCAGTCATATACTTTTGGAACGTTACGGCATGACGGAAATTGGGATGGCTTTGTCAAATCCCTATGAAGGAGAGCGGCGCGTTGGTTATGTGGGACTGCCTTTACCAGGGGTGGAAGTGCGTTTAGTAGATGGTGAAATTCAAGTGCGGGGGGCGGGGGTATTTCGGGAATATTGGCGCAATCCTGAAGCTACTGCCGCAAGTTTTGATGATGGTTGGTTCCGCACTGGTGACGCAGCGGTGATTGAAAATGGAGCCTATCGGATTCTCGGCAGACAAAGCATTGACATCATCAAAAGTGGTGGTTACAAAGTTTCCGCTTTAGAAATTGAAGAAACCTTGCGCAGTCATCCTATGATTGCCGATGTAGCAGTGGTAGGACTTGACGATGAAGAATGGGGGCAGAAAGTTGCCGCTGCCCTGATTCTCAAGGCGGAACTACCAGAGAATGCCACTATGACTTTGAGCGAATTACGGCAGTGGGCAAAAGCACGCATCGCCGTATATAAAGTGCCCCAACAGATTTTGATTCTTGATGAATTGCCCCGTAATGCAATGGGTAAAGTCGTCAAACCGGAAGTGGTCAAACTTTTCCATAGTTCCCATCAAGATTAGAAATTAGAAGAGAAAGTAAGAAGAAGGTAATTAGGGAAATTCAGTTAAGCCTTCAATTTAACTGCAACAAATCATCTAGATCTCTATAATCCGGTAACTTCCGTTCAATAAACCGACCGTGACGGATAATTTCTCGTGCAGATTCAGGACGTGAAAACAGTTCACTATAGGTACGACCTCGGAATATCACCAAATCCGCCGACATTCCCTCATAAAATCTGCCTAGATGAGACATTTGCAGCAGTTCGGCGGGGGTTTGGGTCACGGTTTTAATCCATGATCCATAGGGGCGGTCTAAATGGGCGATTTGACTCCCCCAAGCCAAAACCTGCAAGAGATCATGGTCCCCAAAACCATAGAACGGATCGCGACAATTATCACTAGCTAGGGCAACGGGCACACCGGCTTGGTTTAATTCATGAATTCGGGTTACCCCACGCCAAAAGGGAGTCGTCGGCGCTCCCATTACTGAGGTACGATCTTGCAGATATAAATTACACAAAGGCAAACTAATAATACCGATTTCTGCTTCCTTAACTCGCTGAATGGTTTGCGCCGCAGTAACGGAATCTTGTACCGCCAAACTGCAACAGTGACCACAAACTACATTCCCAGTAAATTGCCCCCTAGAGCGTAATCTCAGAACCAGTCGCGCCACATAATCCAACACCTGAGAATCAGGATCACCATTTTCATCGACATGTAAATCCACATCCATCCCACGGGAGGCAGCCAAAGTAAAAAAGTTTTCTAGTTCTGCGTCCAACTGAGGATTCATATAGGCAACACCTCCTAATATTCCGCCCAAATTACCCAACCGATCGGCAATATGCCTGCCTGCTGGTTCCATAAATGCCGCTAAAGTTGTTAGGCTGACGGGCTGCAATATCATTCGATCACGCCATTGATTCTGTAAATCAGTGAATGCCTGTAAAACTAAATCGGTGATGCCATCGGGACAGTCCAAATGGGTGCGAATTGCTTGGGTGCCGTGAGCATAACTGCACTGCAAACCAAATTCCATCCGTCGATACAGACTTTCATAATGCCACAATTGGGAATTTTGGTGAGCTTGAACCACTGCCGTAATCGCATCATCAAAGGTTCCCCTAGGGTTGGGGGCAGCTTCCCAAATATGTCCTTTGTCAAGATGAGTATGAGCATCAATAAAACAAGGCAAAACAATCCGTCGCTGTAGATCTACGATTGGTAAATCTAAGATTGCCGTGTTATCTTGCAGTTCGAGAATCTGGTGAGGCAGAACCGCTTCAGAACTAAATTGGTTGAGATCTAGGTTTGAGGAATTTTTATTTAAATTAGTTTCATTTACGTCAATTAATGAAATCTGAGGCAAAATTCGCGCTACTTTGCCATCTCGAATCTGCAAACTGCCCAAGCACCAACCATCTTGATTTTGGGCAAATTTGACTAAAGGGAACTTCCCTAGGGACTGATCTAGTAAAACTTGGGGTAGATGGGCATTAACGAGCCAAAAGCTTGCACCATACATTTTCGTAAAACTCATCCATAGAACTTACTCAGAATATCTAAACCATCAACACCCAAACAACAAGCACCTCAATAACAAACACCTAGGCAACAAATATCTGAAAAACAAATATCTGAACAACAAAAAAGAGTAAGCTTTTGGCTTACCCTTGATTGTTATTTAAATCAATAAACAAAAGAGCAGCTTGGAGTACTTTCCCTGTTTCGTTTCCAAGCTGTTTCTTCTGTTCGCTCCTCACACGTTCATAACTATAGGGCATAATCCTAAGTTTGTCTAGGGGGTAATGGTTAATAAAGGTTAAATCTTACTAATTTACGTCAATTGGCTGATTTGCGGTTTGGTGGGTCTGTGGGACTAAATCCTGTGCTGCCAAGGTTTTGCGGGATTTAATGGGGATATTGGGCTGGGTTGCAGTTATCAGGTTTTGCGGTAAGCTATGTCTAGGGACTGACAGGGATATGATCCGCCGCATTCACTAAGCACAGTCAGCGCAAAGTCTTCAGTACACAATCTCAGTAGATCACTCAGTAGATCAAATAGTTATGGCTGTTACCCTCAACGATGAACTGTTCGAGCAAATTCAGATGTATTTGAATCAACGGGTCGCAGATGGGGATCGTTTAGCCAAAAATCTGTTGCAGCGTCTACCGCAGTCAGGTTCCCCAGTGGCGGAGAGCCATGCATTTAGTCGGCAGTTGTTCGGCGCGTGGCAACAGTTGGCGACCCAGCAAGTGGGCGAAAATTGCTGGAGTTACCCAGTGGCGTTTGGGGACTTAGCCAATGGTTTGGATGTTGACTTCGACCTATTTTTGCGCCAACTTGCCCAAGTCCAGCTAAGTACAATGCAGCTTTTGGCAGGGCGGGGACAAAATTATCCCATTGGTAATCAAGAGGTCGCTACTTTAACTTTTCATTCCCATCCTTTTACCAACTCTCCCGCTGCACCAAAGGTCACCACCAAAGATGGTTCTGGTGTATTTCGGGTGGGGGATCGGGTCAGAGTTACGGCAAATCGTCCCCAATATGCTAATCAAACAGGGGTGATTGAGCAGGTGATTAGTGTCAGTTGTCGGGTCAAATTAGATAACGGTTGGTCAGCATTTTTACCCAATCATTGCTTGGAAAAGAGTAGTTAGTTTAGTGAGAGGTCTTGTACTATGGATTTTTCAATTACAGCATGATTGCAGAGGATGCCGCAGCAACCTACCACTTGCATAGATACTAGTCTATGGGTAATACTTGCATTCTTAGGGCATTCCCAGGGCGTTCTTGGACTATTACCGAGCCGATGCGCCCTCAGGTTGAGGCACTGCACTAGTACCTAGACTGCAAAACACCCTTTAGGAGTTTTTCCGGAGTTTGAAAATACCACCTTGGCTGATTCCCATACCCCCCCCCCTGACGATATTCCTCCCCATATCCCTCCCCATAGTCCAGAGCCAGAGCCATCGGTGCCAGAGTCGCCGGAGGTCAAACCCAAGCGTTCCCTAGCCAAAATTGCTGGCATTGTAGCGGCAGCCACTTTACTCAGTAAGGTGTTTGGTTTGTTGCGTCAGGTGGCGATCGCAGCGGCATTTGGCGTAGGACCGGCTTATGGAGCTTATAACTTTGCCTATGTGATTCCAGGGTTTTTGCTGATTTTATTGGGGGGCATTAATGGACCGTTTCATAGTGCCATCGTTAGCGTTTTAAGCAAACGTCCTCCCAAAGAATCCGCTATGGTGATTGAAACCATTACCACATTGGTGGTGGGGATTTTGCTGGTGGTGACGGTGCTACTGGTGATATTTGCCCAGCCGATGCTTTACTTGACCGCCCCTGGTTTGTTTGCCTCGCTACCGGAGGTCTTGGCTAATGGTGGTACTGCTGCCAGTTTTGCCATATTAGAGCAGACGAAACAAATTGCCATCACCCAGTTTCAAATTATGGCTCCGTTGGCAATGCTGGCGGGGCTGATCGGCATTGGCTTTGGTACCCTCAATGCGACGGATCAATATTGGTT
>JBIKNH010000235.1:0-6298 GCA_044358815.1 Pseudanabaenaceae cyanobacterium
CCGATCCATTACATAGTAACGCCCCATTATGGTAACGATTCGCCCCACGCCAATGCGTTGCATGTAGGCAGCCAATAATTTGACATAGCCCAGCCCCGAATTTTGCGGCGTGTCTCTGCCGTCAGTAATGACATGGACACAGACATCACTAATGCCTTGGGCTTTGGCAAAGTCTAGCATCCCAAGCAAATGTTCGAGATGGGAATGCACCCCACCATCGGAACACAAGCCAATCAGATGTAATTTGCTTTGTTTAGTCTTGACAGCATTCATGACTTGCAGTAGCTCAGGATTAGTCTGAATGGTCCCTGATTCCACAGCATCAGAGATCCGGACTAACTCCTGGGGAACAATGCGTCCAGCACCTATATTGAGATGCCCTACTTCTGAGTTACCCATCTGACCTTTGGGGAGTCCAACATCTTTCCCAGAGGCTTGGAGCAGCGTGTGGGGATAGTTGTTCCAGAGGGTGTCCATCAGCGGAGTTTTAGCCGCGCTGACTGCATTACCGTCCGTCTCTTCCCGAATTCCCCAGCCGTCCAAAATGACTAGAACAAGTGGAGAAACAGACCCCTTTGTCATAGAAGATTGTTCCTTGGTTGAATATGTATTCACTGCTGAGCCGATCATATCATTGGAGTAAATCTTGCGGATCTTTTAGATTGTTTTAATAAAGTAGCAATCATTTTGTTGCCACTTTATGCATTGGCAGGGAAAAACTGTCTGTAACTTTTTGGTTGAAGTGCGAATTGAATTGTGATCTGATTGACTGTCTTTTGTCTCTGTGACCTAGATTTAACGAAACTTTCTAGCTGAACTCACTCTAATTTGCCAATGATTTGCCCAAATGCCGACATAGCTGCGTAACTGGATACGTGACTAGGTGGGTGCAAGGGTATTGCTGGAGTTGCCTAAACTGATACTGTGCTTTCGCTGAAGGGTGGCTATGGTTGCTTGCCTGAAGTTCGCTTAGAACTAGCTTAAACCAATGGCAGTAACCTACATCACATTCTCTGGAATATTTTTGCCCCTTTGTTGATGACGTAATGGGGCTTGACGATGGAATTATGGGGCTGATGTCATGGCTCCCAGAGGGAAGCTGTTCCTGTGCCGGTATTAGGTTTAGATTAGCTGTGGCTCTGGGAATCTTAAATTTAGCCTTTCTAGAAACCCAGTCTAACTGTTGAGCATAGATTTGGTTGTAATTGTTGTGGTGATATTCCATGATCATTATTGTAAAAGGCTATGATTGACTAACTATACAAATCTAATGGTAATTAATCGGATGATCAGTTGATTAATCTTTAATAAAATCAGTAAATTGGCATAATAAATTAAGTAATAAACTATTGAATTAGATTGAATAATTCAAATTATTTATAAATTATTTTGCCAAGTAAGTTGTTTGTTTGTGATTATTAACAAAGTGCTGATCCCAAAAACACCCGACTGTTTGACCGAGAAATTACTTCATATTATGCTCAGCAAGACTTAATTTTGCATCAAAACCAGTTCAGCTTACAGTCAAACTTAATTATTATTTGAATAAGCGCTATTTTTAGGATGTAAAAATAGTAAATAGTGTCTATAAACTTTGATTTGAAAATGTTCTAAGATTTTAACTAGATAATTTTTAATTACTGAAAATCAAAAATAATTAATTCTAGATCTAGAATTGTTTTGATGTAAATCCTCAATTATTGAGGCTTGAAAACACTAATTTCAAACATGACCTAGATGTAAACCAACAAAAAATCTTCCGACAAATTATCATCAAAATAATAAATATTGGCTCACGAGATGTAATCTAGAGGATAAATTTTGATCTGAGTAAAACTCAAGTAATCGACAGAAATATAATTCACTATGATTTGCCAAGATTTGCCAAAATCCAGGCTTGAACCTCATCTAAATCATCAACAAACCCAAGCAACTAAATTGGTGTCTTTACTTCGGGTTTGAATTGATTTTAGCCCCTTGACCCTAGTGAAATTTTTGCCATAACATCCATCATTGACTGCAAATTATCAATTGATGCATCACAGATTAATCACCATGAAAGTCATCATTGAAAATAGTGATTTTAATGGTAATTTTAAGGGCGGGATTGTGGACGCTTGGCGCTAGTGGGCTGTTGCTGACTTAATCAAGGTTCCCAGATGATCCGTAGCAAAATTAAACTTTATTTCAAGATTTCCTGACGAATGGCTCTAATTGTTCAGAAATATGGCGGATCCTCCGTAGCTGATATTGACCGGATTAAGGCAGTACGGGACCGAGTTCGCCGCACCGTTGCCCTAGGACATCAAGTAGTGGTGGTGGTTTCGGCTATGGGTAAAACCACCGATGGTTTGGTCAAACTTGCCCAAGGCGTACTCCATAATGTCCATGACAATACCCATGACCCTAACCATGAAGCAGCAGAAAATGGCGTAAACCAATCTTTTACGGCGGCGGAGCTAAGCGCTAGGGATCGGGAAATGGATCTGCTGCTGTCTACGGGAGAACAAACCAGTGTTGCCTTGTTAAGTCTCGCTTTGCAAGCCGTAGGTCAGCCCGCCATTGGTTTGACTGGGCATCAGGTGCGAGTAGTAACCGAAGCCAATCACACCAGAGCCAGAATTTTATATATCGAAGCAGAAACGATTCGCCATAATTTAGCCGCTGGTAAGGTGGTGGTGGTGACAGGTTTCCAGGGTGTGGCAATGGACAGCGCTACTTGGCAGCCCAGCCGCGAAATTACCACCCTAGGGCGCGGTGGTTCTGATACTTCTGCGGTGGCGATCGCTGCTGCCATCGAAGCGGATCTGTGCGAAATTTACACCGATGTGCCAGGGATTCTGACCACTGATCCCAGAATTGTTCCTAATGCTAAGTTGCTTGACGAAGTAACCTGTGACGAAATGCTAGAACTTGCTAGCCTCGGAGCTAAAGTATTACATCCCCGTTCCGTAGAAATCGCTCGAAATTTTGGCGTAAAAATGTGCGTCAGATCCAGTTGGCTAGACGATCCTGGCACGTTAGTTTTATCACCGCGCCTCTGTCAAGGGGATCGCCGCGCTTTGGAAGTAAATCGGTTTGTGGAAGCCACCGCCCTAGACACCGATCAAGTCAAAATTGCCCTCTTGCAAGTGCCGGACCGTCCAGGGATTGCGGCGCATTTATTCCAAGCCCTAGCTGATGCGGGGATCACTGTTGATTTGATCATCCAATCGGTCCAGGAGCCTTCTGATGTCAATGACATTGCCTTTACGCTGCCCCATAAAGATCTAGCCGCCGCTGAAGCCGTCATTAAAACCGTAGACTTAGGTGCAAAGTCGGTGATCATTGATGCCAACGTCGCAAAAGTCAGCATTATGGGCGTGGGGATGATTGGTCGTCCTGGGGTTGCTGCCCAAATGTTTGCGGCAATGGCAGACGCTGGAGTAAATATCCAGATGATTTCCACTTCAGAAATTAAGATCAGTTGTGTGATTGCTGCCACCGATGGCGGGAAGGCAATCCATGCCCTGAGTAAATCCTTTGGGGTTGCCGTAGCCGACGATGCCGAAGCTCTACCTCAAAATCCCAGTCATCCGGTGCGGGGTGTGGCTTTAGATCAAAATCGCGGACGGGTGGCAGTGCGGCAAATTCCCGATCGTCCGGGGATGGCTGCCCAAATCGTCAAAGCTTTGGCAGACCATAATATCAGTGTGGATATGATTGTCCAGTCCCAATCTGATCAAGGCTTTAACGAGATGGCATTTACCATTGCTGCCGCTGATCTGTATCGTGCCGAGATTTTGCTTCAGCACCTAGCCCAAACCATCGGTTGTGGCGATGTGGTTTGTGATGGGGCGATCGCCAAGGTGAGCATAGTCGGTGCAGGGATGATTCAAGCTTCTGGGGTAGCCGCGACGATGTTTGCTGCCTTAGCTGCATCAGGCATTAATATTGAAATGATTGCCACTTCAGAGATTAAAGTTAGTTGTGTGGTACACCAAGCCCAAGCTACTGCTGCCCTACAAGCGGTGCATAATGCCTTTGACTTAGGTGGTGAGCGCACTATCGAAGTGGCAGGAGTTGCGCCCAAGGCAGTGTCATAGATTTAAAGTGTCGCAAGATTTTTTGTGACACCTGCCATCAAACACATTTCATCAGAATGCAATGACCAAAATGCAATAGTGAACACTCTGATAAAATTGCCTGATCTGACTGATTACCGATAAATTATCAGTTAAGTTGTCGATTAAATTCTCGGTAGTCAGTTGGCTCCCACTGCACCAAAAATCTCACGGGATCCCATCGAGGTCCATAGCATCAGCAATCATGATGGAGTTTTATGTCTTCTGAACAATCGGGCGATCATTTACCTGAAGTGCCCCAAGGGTCCCTCGGTGAATCAAATCATTATCCTGGGGCAGAGCCAGTTTTGCCTGCGGTAGATTTCAACCGATCTACGCCCGGACACAAAAACCATACATCTTCTAATGGCTCACCCCAGGAGCCACCGTCAGACCCCAATAACCCCAGAGAGGAGCCAGAAGAGCCTTTTAGTGCCGTCGAGTTTATTAAAGATAATATTCCGACAGTGGTGGTGGCGGTATTGTTAGCATTTGGGGTGAGGGTCTTCATTGCTGAGCCTCGGTTTATTCCATCACCTTCTATGGAACCGACACTGTGCATTGATGATCGGCTGATTATCGACAAGTTAACCTATCGGTTCCGTAAACCAGAGCGCGGCGAGATCATTGTCTTTACCCCCCCAGTGCATCCCGTAACCGACACGAGCAAAGTTTATATTAAGCGGGTAATTGGCTTACCAGGGGATCGGATCACGGTGTTTAATGGCAAAGTCTTAGTCAATCGGCAGCCATTAAATGAAAATTACATCATGGAGCCACCTGGATACGAAATGCCTACGGTGTCCGTACCCCAGGGACAATATTGGGTGATGGGAGACAACCGCAACAATAGCCAAGATTCCCATGTGTGGGGTACTTTACCAGAGGAGAATATTCTAGGGCGTGCCGTGTTTCGGTTCTGGCCCTTTGATCAGCGCACTGGCACAATCAACACCCCCAACTATCAAACCATTCCCAACAATCCCCCTGCACCAAAAAAATGCACGCCTAAACCTGCATCGGGTTGATTTGAGTCATGACTTAATCACATCGTAGTCAATAATCGTATTCAATAGTAGTTATTGATATTTGAGGAATAACTTTGACAAATCCCCAAACGCCACCATCTCCGGAATCCGCGCCTCAAGTTGCCCCAAACCAACCTATCAGCCAGACTAGCCCCCCGTCTCATTCCCAATCGAGTCCTTGGTGGGTCAGACATGGAGAAACGATTAAGATTTTGGTGGTTGCCCTGGTTGTGGCATTGATCCTCCGTGGTTATGTGGTTGAACCAAGGTTTATTCCTTCCGGTTCGATGGAGCCAAGTCTGTTAGTGGGAGATCGGATTTTGGTGGACAAATTGACTTATCGGTTTAATCCCCCTGAAGTTGGCGATATTGTGGTGTTTTATCCTCCCCTAACCCCTGCTACCCCTGATCACACTAAGGCTTATATCAAACGGCTCATTGCCAAGGGTGGGGATCGGGTGAATGTGATGCAGCATCAGGTATTTGTCAATGGTCAGCCCCTAGACGAGAAATACATTGCCGAACCGCCGATGTATCGGTTGCGCCATGAGGTAACGGTTCCCCCTGGGCATTACTGGGTGATGGGGGACAATCGTAACAACAGCAATGATTCCCATGTGTGGGGTTTTTTACCGGCAGAAAATATTATTGGTAAGGCTGTGGTGCGTTTTTTGCCTTGGGATGATCGGGCGGGTTGGTTGGTGAATCCGTTTAAGGTAGGGAATAAGCTATTGAGGGGTACAACTCCAATAGAGCAAAAATAGGGTGCGGATTGGTTGGCAACACTTCATTTCTGACCGACAACACTGAAAGGCATGATCTCACATAATATTCCTTAGTATTCACGAATTATAAACACTGGCTGACTAGACTTGGGTTGATTTTGCTTTTGGATACGGATTAGCCGACCGCTAAGTTCAGTAGGGTGTGTTAGCGTCAGCGTAACGCACAAATTTCAAGAATTAGATAAGGTGCATTACATTTCATTAACGCACCCTACAAGATTGGCGTATATTAACTAACATGAGTTCGGGATAAGGGAAAAAAAGGGAGAAACCGATAAGCTGAAAATAAGTAAAACAAGTTCAGCGAAGTGACTCCTATGACTATAGTAGAATCAAATAAGAAGTAGAGGTTAATGTAGGAGAGAGAAATGACATACAGTAT
>JBIKNH010000059.1:0-20907 GCA_044358815.1 Pseudanabaenaceae cyanobacterium
TCGGTGCGACGATCCAGAAATTGCAAGACATCGCCGATCGCTTTTAAAGTGTTCGCCTCACCCAAACGATCGCCGATCTCGCGGTAAAAGGCAAGCGCCGATCCATAACTCTCTAACGCTTCGGTGGCTTGATAAAATCGAGATTTAATTTTGCCATCCCAATAATTGGTCTCAGCTTTAACTGCAACGGTGACACGATTGGCTGCAATATGCTGCTGCAAATTCAGAATTAGCGATTCAACTTCTACTTTGCGATAATTATTACTCCATGACTGAGCTAAATTGAATAACTCACTATTCTCATTTGTCGGCTCAGCAATAACTAAGTGATAAATTCTTTCTATTTGCATTTCTGGCTGATCACTTCGAGCGAAATATGCAGCGGCTCTACCAGACAGTTCCCGAAAATGTTCTGGGTTATCTTTCCATAACTGATCTAACAACTGATTGCGCGTCACCTCATGGACATTATGCCCCCGCTCTGGAAACACCTCCACACAAGAAATAGCTTGTAACTGCTGATAAATTTCTTCAGCGCGATGCGCCAACTCAGGACACAACGCCGTCAAAATCTCCGCATCAAACCAGTGAGGAATCGCCACCGCCCACAAAGCTGTTGCCACATTACTCGGTAAAGATATTAGTAAACTCTCTGTCACAATCCAACTGCGCTCTTCATCGGTCTGCGCCGCCATCAGTCTTTCTAACAGGCTGTTACTCATGATTCCATCCCCCTGCCTGAGCTTCAAACGCCTTCATAATCTTGTGAGGATCGCCATTCAGAACTCGTACAAAAGCTTTCACCGCTTCCCGTTCAAAAGGTAACTTCTTTGCTTGCACCAACGAATACCAAGCCTCAATATCATCAATTTTATCTAAACAATGCGTCTCCGCCAGATCATCCCATTCAAAAGATGTTTTCGGCACAGTCTGCCCTGCAATCACTACCCTAATATTCGGCACATCAGCCACCTCAACCAAAAACCCCCCACCCACCCAATCCGCCACCGATGCCGGAGCCGAGTTAAAAGTATCAATGATAATTACTATCGGCTTTTTGACCGCTTGCAAATCTCGAAAAAATGCCTCTTGTAATTTACTCAATCGAAAATTACGGGCTTCCTCACTTTCAGCATTTAAAATTACCTGAATTTGATTTTCCGTCCCCTCAATCTCATTATCAGAAACTTCAACCCCAGCACTCAAAAAACTACTTAGCGCCTTATTGAAGTTGAGAAATTTATCCTCACCTAATCGTCGTTGCAACCTCGAAAAAATGAAAGCAATCCCTGTTTGCGCCGACTTGAGATCAATTTTGATTAATATCGCCGCCGCAGCATGAACAGGACATAGAGAAGCAAACTCAGTCAACAGACTTGTTTTACCCATCCCCGAAGCCGCCTGGATCAACAAAATACGCTGGGCTATCTCACCCCGCAGCATTTTCTTAAAAAACTCCACCTCTCTAGTCCGATTTGCCAGCCTCATGCCTTATCCTCGCGATCAGCCTCACCAACGATAAACTCCTGATCCTCACCTTTCATCACTGTATCTTCGACCCTAGTATCATCCTTAGCAACCCGCATTTTTTGTTTTTTGCCGATCATCTTAGTCCCTTTTACCACAGTCCCAGCTTGGCGCCCTTCTCGCGCCCCCCTAATTTCGGCATTGCCTTCAACCTCAGAGCCACCATGCCTAGCCCTGAAACCACCTCTAAAAAAGCCAATCCCGCCACGAAACATGACAAACAAAACAATCAACGCAACAACCACAGCGATGGCGATTATGTAGGCTAGATCCATATTGAAACCTCAAGGTTTAAACTGATTTTTACATGATTTGCCTATAAAATGAAACCGTTATTTTCAAATAGGTCTCTCAATAGCGTTTAGAATAGCCTTCACAATCAATTAAAATTCTCGATTCAGTGATTTAGGAACGCCGACTATGACCCAATTCGTTGGTTTACACGTACATACCGAATACAGCTTACTTGACGGTGCGAGCCAGATTCCCGATTTAGTTCAGCGAGCCGTAGAATTAGGAATGCCCGCCATTGCCCTGACTGATCACGGCGTAATGTATGGCGCAATTGAACTAATTAAAATCTGTAAAAAGCATGGCATTAAACCGATCATCGGTAATGAAATGTATGTGATTAATGCCGATATTCAAACCCAACATAAGAAGATTAAAAAATATCATCAATGCGTTTTAGCCAAGAATACCGAAGGTTATCGTAACTTAGTTAAAATCACGAGTATTTCTCATTTAGAAGGCTTTCAAGGTAAAGGAATTTTCGCCCGTCCCTGTATTAATAAAGATTATTTATTGCAATATAAATCTGGTCTGATACTGACTTCAGGCTGTTTAGCTGGCGAAGTTCCCCAAGCGATTTTAAACAAAGATCCTCTCTTAGCGCGACAGGTAGCCAGTTGGTATAAAGAGCATTTTGGCGAAGATTATTATCTGGAAATTCAAGATCATGGCTATATTGAAGATCGCATTGTGAATGTAGAAATTGTTCGCATTGCCAAAGAATTAGATATTAAATTAATTGCCACCAACGATTCCCATTTCACATCCTGCTATGACGTAGAAGCCCACGATGCTCTGCTCTGTATCCAAACTGGCAAACTAATTAGCGAAGAGAAACGCCTCCGTTACAGTGGCATGGAATTTCTCAAATCCTATGATGAAATGTGTCGCCTTTTTCGGGATCATTTAGACGATGATGTAATTAAAGAAGCCCTAGCAAATACCCTAGATGTCGCTGCTAAAGTCGAAAAGTACGACATCATGCGTGACCCGAAAGCGGCAGAATATCCTGTTCCTGAAGGTTTTACCGCTGACAGTTATTTTGTGAAAGTAGCTTGGGATAGTCTTTGTGAACGGTTCAAGACCGATGATTTAAATCAAGTTCCGCAAAATTACAAAGAACGTCTGCAATATGAATTAGATATTATTCAACAGATGGGTTTTCCGACTTACTTTCTGGTTGTATGGGACTACATCAAATATGCTAGAGATCAAGGAATTCCCGTCGGTCCAGGGCGTGGTTCCGCTGCGGGTTCCCTAGTGGCGTATTCCCTCGGAATCACAAATATCGATCCAATTCACCACGGCTTATTATTCGAGCGGTTTCTCAATCCAGAACGGAAGTCCATGCCTGATATTGATACAGACTTCTGTATTGAACATCGCGACGAACTGATTAAATATGTTACAGACCGCTATGGACAGGACAAAGTAGCGCAAATCGTCACGTTTAACCGCCTCACGTCTAAAGCTGTGCTCAAGGATGTAGGGCGAGTTTTAGATGTTCCCTATGGCGAAACAGATAAAATGGCGAAGATGATTCCAGTGGTCCGGGGCAAACCCACTAAATTGAAAGTGATGATTTCCCCAGATACTCCCGCCAGTGAATTTAGAGAAAAGTACGAATCAGAAAATCATGTTTTTGAATGGCTTGACATGGCAATGCGCATTGAAGGCGTGAACAAAAGTTCTGGAGTCCATGCCGCCGGAGTAGTAATTGCCCCCATGCGTTTAGATGAAGTGGTTCCCTTACAGCGTGGTAATGAAGGACAGGTTACTACACAATACACAATGGAAGACTTGGAATCCCTTGGCTTGCTGAAAATGGACTTTTTAGGATTACGGAACCTCACCACCATTGAACATACTACGGAATGGATTCGTAAAAATCACGGCGTTAACTTCCATATTGATGATGTTGTCCCCGATGATGGTACAGAATCTGATCTCAATGCCTACAAATTACTTGCCTCTGGGGATTTAGAGGGCATCTTTCAGTTAGAATCTTCGGGCATGAAACAGATTGTCCGAGACCTGAAACCTTCTAATTTAGAAGATATTTCATCAATTTTAGCGCTCTATCGTCCTGGTCCACTAGATGCCGGACTAATTCCTAAATTCATTGATCGTAAGCACGGCAGAGAAGCCATCACCTATGACCACCAAACCCTAGAACCAATTCTACGCAGCACCTACGGCGTTCTATGTTATCAAGAACAAATTATGCGGATGGCTCAGGATTTAGCCGGTTATTCCCTTGGGGGAGCGGATTTACTACGGCGGGCGATGGGAAAGAAAAAACCCGAAGAAATGGAAAAACAGCGCTCTATTTTTGTCGATGGTTCTAAAAGTAATGGAATCCCTGAATCCGTTGCCCAGTCACTATTTGATCAAATGGTAGCCTTTGCCGAATATTGTCTCAGCTATGACACCCTAGTTTTAACGGTGGAATATGGCTGGGTTCCCATTGGCAAAATTGTCGAAGAGTCTATGAACTGCCATGTTTATAGTCGCCATGAAACAGGATTTATTTACACTCAACCCATCGCCCAATGGCATCATCGCGGTATTCAAGAAGTCTTTGAATATGAATTAGAGAACGGCGCAACCATTAAAGCCACAGCCGATCACCGTTTCATGACGACCGATGGCAAGATGTATCCTATTGATCAGATTTTCCGCGAAGGTTTAACTCTATTACAGGTGGATGCACCAGAGGTTCTTGCCCTATGAAATCGTTTTTGAATTTTTTTACGAATATCTTCCATAATATCAAACAACCTTCGGGACTCAGAATTGAGAACCGCGATGGTAAACTAGAAATCACTGGTTTAAATGCTTGGTATGACCATTGGCGCGATCCCTATCATTTACTGTTAATGATTCCGTGGCGCGGCTTCTTATTATTAGTTGCCCTATTCTATTTATTAATCAATAGCTTTTTTGCTCTTTTGTATCTTGTGAATGTGGATGGTATCGCAGGCGGTCAGCAGCCGATTACCTTTAGTGATACATTCTTTTTTAGTGTCCAAACCCTTGCCTCCATTGGTTATGGAGCACTAAATCCAGTCAGTCTATACACTAATTTAATCGTTACATTAGAATCTCTCACTAGTTTATTATTACTGGCTCTCGTTACGGGAATTTCTTTTGCACGATTCACTAAATCTACTGCCCGCGTCATCTTCAGTGAATCAGCCGTAGTTGCTCCCTATAATGGCGTGCCGACCCTAATGTTCCGTGCTGCCAACGAACGCCGTAACTATATTCTTGAAGCTAGAATGCAGGCTTATTTAATGCTTGATCAAGTTTCAACGGAAGGAGAATATATGCGGCGACTTTACGAACTCCCTCTATTACGGAGTCATTCGCCTACCTTCACCCTGTCATGGACGGCAATGCACGTAATCGATGCTCAAAGCCCTCTCTACGGCTTAACTGCAACAGAATTAACTCACGGTCATGGACAGATTTTAGTTTCCCTAACTGGTGTTGATGAGTCCATTGGCAGTTCTATTCATGCGCGACATATTTATGGTCATCAATCAGTTTTATGGAACCATCGCCTACAGGATATCGTGCAAACCTATAGTGATGGTAGCCGATTTATGGACTATCAGAAATTCCATCATGTGGTTCCCATTGAGCCAGATATTGAATCAGATCTTGAATCAGTGAAGGAATAGAAGCTAATTCTCCTATACCGCGTGACTCACTATACGATTCTGAATCTTAGGATCTTGAGAATCGATCGCTTTAGATGTTCCATCCCCCTTGATTAAATCAGCAATGGTGGCTAATAAATCTGTTTCCTTAAAAGGCTTCGCAAAATACCCTGAAGCTCCTAAATTCATAGCCAAATTACGATGTTTATCACCACTACGGGAAGTGAGCATAATAATTGGTAAATCCGCCCATGCTGCCTGATTACGGGCTTGAGCTAAGAAACCAAATCCATCCAAACGAGGCATTTCAATATCACAAATTGCCGCATCAATCACTAAACCCTGTTGTAATTTATCTAAAGCTTCTTGACCATCTTTCGCCTGTTCCACTCGATAACCTGCTTTTTCTAACATTAAAGCAAGGAACCGACGCACATTAATGGAATCATCAATAGTTAAAACTGTCGGCGTATGCTGCACCGTCCCTAAAGTTTCAATATCATCATAGATTACTCTATTCCTCAAATCAGCTACAGGTTCCTTAACTAAGAGCCAGTCTAAAATCTGATCAATATCCATTAAAGGAACTAATCTGCCGCCACCCACTACAGCACAACCTGTAAAGCCTTCAGGCAAAGTTAGGCTTCCTTGCACTGAGCGCATGGTGGCTTCTACTTCTGTCCAATATTTATCGCAACCCAAGGCATATAATTCTGCTCCTCGCCTCACTACCAGGGCAACAGGACGATTGACAGTGGGTACATTCTCTTCACTATTAAATCTTTGAGTACGATTAAATTTAAATTTATCTGCCAGATTAATGAACGGCATAGTTTGTTCTAACCATTGCAATGTCTGACCAGCTTCTGATTCCAAAACAGGATATTGTTCCACTAGGAGCATCTCTTCCACAGCGGTAACAGGCACAGCCATCATGAATCCATTACTTTCCACTAACAAAACTTGAGCAATCGCTAGGGAAACTGGTACAGATAGAATGAATGTCGTTCCTTCACCGGATTTAGTCTGTACCGTTACATCGCCACCAATGCGCCGTAAATTAGTACGCACCACATCCATACCAACGCCTCTACCAGAAAGGGTTGTCACAGTTTCCGCAGTGGTAAAACCAGGACTGAAAATCAAATCCAATAATGCTGCTTCTCCAGCTTGATCAATCTCTTGATCCGATAAGCCCATTAACTTCGCTTTTTCGCGGATCTTCGGTAAATTAATTCCTGCACCATCGTCTTTTAAGGTAATTGTAGTTTGATTCCCACGATAAGCCGCAGTAATTTCAATAGTTCCCTTCGGATTTTTCCCAGCAGCTAAACGCTCCGCAGTGGTTTCAATACCATGATCAAACGCATTCCGTAAGAGATGTAATAGAGGATCATTTAATTGTTCTAATACTGAGCGTTCTACTAGGGTACTACCACCACGAACCACTAATTGAACTGACTTTCCATAACGTAGCGATAGTTCCCGCAGAACACGAGGGAAGTTACTGAGAATTTCGTCTAAACGACGCATCCGCAAGCGTTCGAGGTTTGTTTGCATCTGTCGGGCTACCCTTCCTAATTCCCGCGCTGAGCCTGCTGCTTCGTTCAGAGTTGTATCCATATCGTTGGAAACTTCCTGCAATTGAACGACGCTATCCATAATATCGCGAGCCAACAAATGCAAGCTATTATAACGATCCATTTCTAAAGCATCGAAATCTGTTGCTATTCCATTATTATTGTTAGTAACCGCAGGACTTTCTAATACATCTTCTGTAATATTTAGCGGCAAGATTTGCAATGATTTACTGTTATATTGCCCATTTTCTTTGGTACTGTTTGTTGATTCTGGAGACTTTAAACTAGGTTGAGGACTCGCACCCACTACTAAATCATAGGCATTTCTGAGTTGCTGATTGGATACCTCCAAACCCATCACTCTATTACGCAAAAGACTAACTAGATTCTGTAAAGATTTTAATTGGATATTTAAACTATTGCGTTCCGCATTAATATCACCAAATAATTCTGAAAGCTGTTCTAAATAACGTAATGGTACCCGTAAACTGACTTCCGATGGGGCTGGCAATCCTGGTTTATTAACTTCAGTTGTGTCATTACTGTTAGTCGAATTTAGATTCGTATTTGGATTTATGCTTGAATTCAGGTTTGAATTTAGATTTAAATTTACATTTGAATTAGAACTCAAATTATTACTAGCAAAGGTCTTAGATGAATTATGAGATAGATTAAATGCATTAGAATTCACAACTATCTTAGACACATCAGCAGACATGTCAGTAAACAAATCAGTGGCTCCATCAGTAATACTGAGATCAGAACCTAGAGTTTCTAATATTGATCCATAGTCAAGGTTTTGTTCAACATTTACTAGTTTTGTAATGTTTTCTGTGATCGTCTCTGAGATGATCTCTGGTGTATTTCCTGGAATCTCTTCTAAAACATCTACTGAAATACTTTCTGAAACACTTTCTGTAATACTTTCTGGAATATCTTCCAAAATGTTCTCTGATATATCTAAAATATCTACGTCATGAATAGCACTACTTTCTGTCAGTTGCTCTGCTTTTATATCTGAACTACTATCTACACTATCTGGATCATCTAAGCTTCTGTTGTTGGTTGCCTCAGTTAAATCAGAAATAAAATATGGATCTAAAACGGTGATTGGTTCATCTAGTACAAAATTATCATCTAAATCCTCCCCTAAATCCTCCAAGCGATGCCCAACTAAGTCATGATCAATCGGATTATCTCTAGATAAATCAGACTCAGAAGTAATTTCAGTTGAGAATAGATCGAATCCATTTGTATGTTCAGATGCATCATCGTGGTTATGAGTTGAATTAGTACTATTCTGTTCTAATGGCTGAGTTAATCCAGGAACTTCGATAGGTAATCGATCTGGCAAAGCTTCCCATTGTCCTACCATGACAAGGGCTTGAGACTTCCGCCATGCCTGAAATGCCACCGGAGCAATGGTTCCTAATGAAACTAGATTCCCTTCAATAGCTGTAGTAATCTGATTACATAACGCTACAAATGCTGGCAGATCTAACATTTCTCCCAAACAACCAAACTCCTGACTGGCTAACAGGAATTCTTCACGGAGCACTAGAGTATTAGGATCAGCCAAAACCTGCGCCAGTCGCTCTAAACACGCATCAACTTCAGTTTCAAACATAATCACACGCATGTCTACGCCAGACTCCGCAGATAATGCAGCGGCGTGATCATTATCAGAAGGTGCGCCCAATCGATTATAGAGTTCCACAAAAGGTGGTTCTATTTCTGTCACTAACCAAGAAGCATCAATTGGTTGCTCTTGCTGATGTAATGAAGAAACCCGCTGCATTTGGGTTAGAGCATCAAGGAATAGCTGCTCTAGGCTAGGTTCAGGGGTAACTCGCCCCGTCTGCATTACCTTTAGGGCATCTTCCAATCGGTGCGCTAAATCACTCAGAACTGCGAATCCCATCATTGCCGCACCGCCTTTGATGGAATGGGCAGCCCGAAGGGTGACATCAATGGTTTCCCGTGCTAAACCCCGCTCACTGCAACCCAAGAGACAATGTTCAATTTCTCGGAGATAATCCCCCGCTTCGTCTAGAAACTGTAATCTAACTTGCCACTCTCGATCTGCTGCCATAACCATTCCTCTGGAATTAACGCTCTGAATTGGTTTCTCTAAACTTGTCTGCAATGATCTTCAATCAAAATATGCAAACGTGCCACAATCATCATTAAAGTCATGCAGATCATGGCACTTCTAGCTTAAATTTTGAAAGTTGATACAGAATCCTGTAACTGTTCTGCCACCTGCACCGTTTCCTGTAGTGCTGCTGAAACATCCCGCGAAGTTACAGAAGATTGACGGGAAATAGCCGCCACCTGTTCCATTAACTGTCGCACAATTTCAGAGGTTTGCACCTGGTCCGTAGTAGCTGCTGCAATGGCTTGGAATAGTTGGTTAGCCTGCCGTGAAACACTCACAATCTGCGCCAAACTGTGCCGTGCTTCTTCCACTTGTTTCGTCCCTTCCACCACCTGCAATGTACTAGTTTCCATTGCTGCCACCACTTCACCAGTTTCCTGTTGAATACTACTCACAATTCGTTCGATTTCCTTAGTTGCGTTGGCAGACTGGGCGGCTAATGCACCAACTTCTTCCGCAACCACCGCAAAACCTCGACCTTCTTCACCAGCGCGAGCAGCTTCAATACTGGCATTTACTGCCAACATATTGGTTTTCAGAGCGATTTGATCAATCAAAGCCACAACCCTAGAAATCTGTTGCGAAGACTCACCCAATCGCTTCACTTTCTTGGCTGTTTCTGCCACAGTTTCCCGTAACTGATTAATACTATCTACTGTACGTGAAATTGCTGCCCCGCCTTGTTCTGCGGTATTTTCGGCGGTTAACGAAGCATTGGCGGCTTCCTGTGCCCGTAGTGCCACCTGTTGAATGGAACCAGTCACCTGTTCCACTGACTCTAGGGTGGTTTCAATTTGCTCTGCCTGTAACATTGCTTCTTCAGTCAGGCGGCGAATTTCCTGATCGTTAGTGGTTACAGAAGTATTCACCTGAATCGTGGCTTTCTTCACCTGAGTTACCACATCTCGCAGGTTCTCAATAATCGCATTGAAGAAGTCAGCTACGATCCCAATTTCCCCCGCTGTGATTTGCGCCCGTACTGTCAAATCCCCAGAGGCAGCACCTTCAACTTCTGTCAAGAGGGTAATTAATTCCTGTTGAATCGCCAAGTTCCGTTCTTTTTCACGGCGAGCATTTTCCTGCTGTTGTTCAAGGTTAGCCAGACCAGACAGCGCCTGAGCTAAGCGTTCCCCATAGAATTTCATCAAATCAATTTCACTCTCTTCCCATATATGAGTCTTGAAGCAGTGATGACTGATTAATAGTGAATCTAATTCTCCAGATAGTAAACCCGATCGCACGACCGGCACTACTAAATTAGCTTTGACCTGTAGCTGCTTCAGCAAATTGAGGTGTGCTGGATCATATTTACCCTGTTCAATATCACTGACAGGTAAAATCCGCCCCTGCTCGTAAGCTTCGATCAGAGATTCAGGAATACAAGGGTCATTCAAGCCCATGTCAAAGGCACTGGTCAAGTCCTCTGCCACAGACTCCCCTACAATGGAACCTTTACTAAATGCATTGATACGATATAAAACCACCCGATCACATTCTAGTTGAGTGCGAATCTCCCCTAATAAAATTGCTAAAGGATTGGCTAGCTCTTCCTCACTGGTAGCACGGGAAATATCTGCTAGAACTCTACTCCGTTGCGCTTCTGCCCGTAGAGAAAATTCAAAGGCATTGATATTTTCTGCCATCATATTGAATGTACTTGCCAGTTGACCAATTTCGTCCACAGCGATCACTTCAGCGCGAGTTGTACGTTCTCCCTCGGCGAATTTGGCGGTGGTAGAACGCAATCGTTCAATACGGCGGGTTACAGCACTCCGTAATAGCAGAGACCATAAACTAATAATCGTGATCGCGATAATGATTACCACTAATAATTCCAAACGGATATAGTTAATCAGTTCATTCTGCGCTGCTTCTGAAGTCCCTCTAATCAGAATTGCTGCTGGGGGTAATCCGTTGGGAATCGCCACCGGACCACCTTTATCTTCTCGAAATAAACTTGGTTCAGTTTTCATGGAAACGGTGTAAGTTTCATTCCCAATTTGCATCCGTTTAATGATTGGTTTGCCGCCAGCTTCGAGTACTTCTTTCAGAACTGACGGATCGGATAAAGCCACACCACTTTTAGCCGCATCTAAACTATCTCCTTCTGATTTAGCTAGGGTAGTAGCAATTTGAAATTCCCCTTTACGATCCCGATAATAAACCGCGCTGTAACCATCTCCCAAAGCTCTCAACGTGTTGCGCACAATGGGAGTTTTGCCGTTGACAATATCACCAGAAACCAACACGCCAATAATTGCATTCCCATCCCGTACTGGGGTGGCGGTGTAACGAATTAAAGCATCAGGACCAGTCAATCCCTCGGGTAAGGGGGCACCTTCTTTTTTGAGTTCGTCGAGGTTCACAATGGCACTGGCTTTGATTTGCCGTGAATCTTTGCCGCCATCCTTGACGATAGCACTGACCAATCCTTCAGGATCAAACATCTCCCCAGCGCGATTATCTTGGGCATTGATAATGATTTTGCCGTCAGGAGCAACTAAGGTCGCATATTCAATGACCCGTGCATCAATTTCATTCCGTAGAATCTTTCTAACTTGTGCCCGTAGTTCTGGAGGGACAACCTTGGTCTTAGCATATTCCCGTGCGGCGCTGATAATCGCTAAGTTGTCCGCCTGCCCCCGAAAACCAAAACCCATCTGGTTGATTTTGAGGTTGTAGTTAATCTGAGTTACGGCATTTTCAGAAATAGCTTTACTAGCTAATTCCTTCTGTAAACTCTCGGAAATCACATACAAACCACCAAAGGAAATCAAACCCAACGTGATAACTTCAGAACCAATCAAAGCCAGTAACTGCTTCCGTCCTAGGGGTAAATCTAAAAACCACTGTCGCAAACGGCTTGGCTTGGCGTTTTTGGGGGCAATAGGCGCAAACTGTGGTTTGACAGGACGTACCGTTTCATCGGGATTGCTGCTGAGTACATCATCGGGCATTGGGTTAGCATCTTCGCGATTTTGTTGCAGAACCATGAAAAAAACCTCTCAATCAAAATAAACTTTGTGCAAATTTGGGCAAACAGACTCGATCCAAACAGAGATCCAAGCAAACTTTATGGCAATGAACTTTTCTAGGACTAGTTTCAGAATTAATTTCAGAAGTAACTTCTCAAATATCCAATTAATCCCATGAACCACCTCACTAGCCACCTCACTAGCCACCTCAACTAGGCATTACCCCGATCTAGAGCCTTGGGTTGCTGCTCTGATTTGCCGATCAGCGGTATAGTCTGCTTTTAAATCATCGTTGCTAACTTTGGCTATTACTGTCGCCTTTAAAAGCCAATAGCCCTGGATTTGTCCTGCCACTTCCTGTTGTCCGTAGCCCGCTAGGTATTTACTCCGCAGATTATTCAGGCGGTAATTCTCAATTTGGCGATCGATCTGCTCTGGTAACAAACGCACTACCCCAGTCACCTTAGACACAGCTAAACCGACGGTAACATTATCCTGGTGCAACACCACTAACGGATACTCGATCATGGTACTTTCTAACCGCCCCAAACCCAGCATTTCCCCTAGGTCTAAGCCATAAAAAGCGCGGCTGCGATGCCCTAACAGTCCCAACACACACCCAGGCATATTCGGCAGCAAGGTAAAACGTTCTGCTTTGACGGTCAAAACCTCCTGCACCTGGGACAGAGGCAAAATGCCTTTGGTTTGGGAGTCCAGTTGCAAGCAAAGATACGGGTCCCCTACAGCGGTGACCGTGATTAAATCTGATAACTCAATAGTTGCCATAGTTACGACCGATTTAACTCCTTTGCTTGCCGACCCTTACTAGTTTACCTAACTTCTGTTTCCATTTCTAACATCACCTTCTAACATCAACTACATCGCTGACCCAGATAGGTTCCAGATGTGTCTTAGATGCTACCTTAGATGACAGTGGTAGAGTTAGTTACAGCATTTAATAAGTCATTCTTATTGAAAGGCTTGGTGAGATAAATGTCTACACCCTGTTTCAGTGCCCATAGCTTATCCAGTTCCTGATTTTTGGAACTGCAAGCCACGATGGGGAGTTTTCCTTTTGCATTCTTTTTTAACTGCCGACACAACTCCAAACCGCTCATCCCAGGCATCACCAAATCTGTAATCACCACCTGGGGTTGACATTGGCTAAAGCGTTCTAAAGCCTCTTGACCATTGGCAGCTTCCATCACTTGATGTCCGGCAGATTGCAGATATTCCACAATCAAAGCTCGCTCTGAAGAAGTATCTTCCACCACTAAAACTGTTGCCATACATTTCCTCGTCATTTGAAAGTATTCATCAACCAAAGTATTCATTAACAATGGAGCTATTGTTCTGTCAGGTACGCAGACATTAACTCCACCCCTTAGCCCCAAATATTTACCTAAAAACCATTAACTTAAAACCATTGATTTAAAACCACTGATTTAATTAAGGGTATTCATTCAGTTGTTGGCAAGTTGAATGACATCAAACATAAGTACCAGAATATAAGCAGTCATAATGTCACGGACCAACTTTATCAAAGATTTTAGTTAAATAGCATCTGCTAAAACTATTAATTTAAGCTTAGTTCATGTGTATTTCTGAAGAGTTTCTGCATAATTTTTGCAAAGAGTTACAAAGGAATTACCAAGCAATTATAAAGTAATTATAAATTAATTACATCTGAACTAATACCTAAATCCTGATGAAGCAAACAACCAGATTTTGAGTCAAAAGATTAGTCATGCCATGAGTCACGTAATAAGTTGCAGAAGTGTTTATATGAGGATTAATGCATCACTATAATTTCTGCGTAATTCATAAGTAATTCATGGGTAATTCACGCATACAATCAATACCTCTCAAAACTTTTCTAAAGTTGCTCCCTAAAACACTTAAAAACAAGCATCAAAAAATGAATATTCAAAAATAAATATTTAGAAACGAATATCCCCAAGCTAGTATCCAAAAATTGAAAATTAGGCAGTAGGAATCACAGACCGTAAAGCCCGCAAAATATCATCCTTGGTATAGGGCTTGGTAATGTACACATCAATGCCTTGTTTCATTCCCCACAGTTTATCCAACTCTTGGTTTTTAGATGTACAAGCCAACACTGGTAAATTCTTAGTATTGGGATTACGTTTCAGATTACGGCACAACTCCAAACCACTCATTCCTGGCATGACCAAATCAGTAATTACTACATCGGGATTGACCTGTTCTAATTGGCTCAAAGCCTCCTGTCCATTGTTGGCAAGAACTACTCGATAGCCACTGTCCCGTAACATTTCTGTAATTAAAGTTTGTTCCGATGGGGTATCTTCTACAACCAAAATAGTTGTCATAGGGGTTTATCCTGAATTTATCGTAATTAGTCTGGGTGTTGTGCCCATAGGCTCTAATGTGATAATCATTATGACAAATTGATGGACAAATATCACAAAATCTTTGTAATTTTTGTAGCAAAACAACCAAATCAATGGCTAAACCAGTTTAGAGCTGTCTTCTTCTCGATTAACCACGATTAACCACGATCAAATTAACTACTAACCAGATTAATTACCTCATCAGTTACTGCTCGGATTAACACTGAGTTAAGTTTAGTTGAATTAGCGGTTAAGATTTCTATGGAGTTTTTGATTGGGTTCCTCATCACATACTTTAATCAGATCAAGATCATCATCTAAAGGAGATGACGCATCACCATTTTGAGCAACTCATTTTTAGTGAAAGGCTTAGTTAAATAATCATTTGCTCCCGCCATTTTTGCCTTCGCCCGATCTAGCAAACCCTTATGTCCAGTCACCATCACAATGGGAATATCCCGCAGTATGGTTGCCTTACGAATTAATGAGCAAAGTTGATAACCATCCACATTGGGCATTCCCACATCCATCAGGATTAAGTCAGGACGAACCGAAGCTAAACGCATCAAAGCTTTCATCGAATCATTAATGGTGTGGACCACAAACTCATCGGAAGATAAGAGCCGCTCAATTTCATTCAACATTGCGGGACTGTCATCAATGCAGGCAATCTTCCAAGTTTTGACAGCTTTTTCCTGAGGATTGTTGCGCCAGACCTGAGAAATGCTCATGGTGGCAGTACCTTCATCTTCAGTAAATACTTGAGAAATGGTATCAATCACTTCCTCGTCTTCTTCTACAGTGGGGATGTAGGTACGAGGCAGCATATCAAAGGGTGAAATTGGTTCCCGCAGCACAATGGCACCATCACGAATCAAAGGCATTAACTGCTGTGCAATGGTCAATTCGCTTTTGTCGAGAATGGCTGATAATTGCCGCAGATTAAATCCCCGTAATAGTTTGGATAAGCGCTGTACTACTTCCGGTGAAAGGGACTTACTGGCTTGATTTTCGTTAACTAAGTAGGGACACTGAAACGGACTACTGATTGCAGGACCCAGTTCGCGCCATACTTTCAGCCGTTGGTCAATCACTTCCAAAAGCTTGCTTAACTCTAAAACGCAGTAGAGCGAAGGCAATTGCATCGGTGCTTTAATGGTGGGCAAATGGGGCAGGGAAGGCAAGCAGCAAAAAGTCTCTACCACTTCCTGCGCCATCCGTGCAATCAGTTTCTGAGCATGGGTTTTCGTCAAAAATCCTTCATCTACCAGGGAACAAATGGCTTTATATTCTGCCGATACAGTGGGGGGCGCATCGGTTTCAGAAATATCACTACTGTCAAACTGTAACCGCAGTTGAGAGCGCACTTTGTCAGTCAGGTTAGGAACTTCCCGACTCAGGCGACGCAAATGTCGTTCCAGTCGCTCAAAGCTATCAATGGAATGGGAAGCATAAACCAGCTTGCCTTGCAAAAAATAAAACGACCAGCAAATACGATCACAACGAATGCTAATTTGACCGGAGTTAATGGCTACAGCATCAACAAGCCATTGCCTCGCAGTGAGTGGTGGGTTTGAGGTTCCAGGAATATCCAAATTCAACAAGTTTTGCACTCCAACAGCAGAAATTGTCATGGCGGTGTGATGGTTAGTGAGGAATTGACGATCGGGTAGCTGGGTATATTAGTAGGTTTATTTGAGTTACTGGTTCTGTGTTTGACAGCACGTAAGTTTTAAGTTCATCGAATCATGGATATGTGACTGATTCAGTTTCGGCTTGTTAAAATTTTTGATCTATTAAAGCTAGTTAATCCGGAAATTCCGAGATATTAGCCAAGCCATAGCCTAAGAAAACTCGACCAATTCCCCCAAGGTGTAAAGGTCAAAGGGGCTATATTGACCATGTTGTGATAACTATTATGACCAATTGTGGATCACTGTAACCAAGAAAATTGATGGCTAAGATACACAATCAAGAGTTTGCTGTTAACTACCCATTGAAACATTGTTAGGGAGTAGCCCTAGTAAATGACTAAACTGCCACTGCTAACCATTTGACGACAAATTGGTAACAACATTTCTTCAAACCTATGGTGGGAATTAGCCAGATCTGTATTTACAATTACATTTATTGACAGTTTATTAGAATTTTATTAGAAGTTTGTTGGCAGTTGTAGTAGTTGCAATGGCAAGACAACCAGTCCTTTAGTGCCAATCTTTTAGATCCAGTTTTTTAGGGGCAGTTTTTTAGAACTAGTTTTGTAGAATATCCTACTCAATCTTAAATTTACGGTGTTGCGTGCGGTATTAATTGATCGGACATGATTTGGGCTAGTGATTTTATCGAGCCTTAAACGATCACTATTGCCCTGACATCTATATAAATTTAAACCCTTGGGTAATCAAGAGATCACGCAAAAACTAATTTTGAGTAAGTAACTGAAGATTACATAATAAAATTACACAACTGGTGACAATTCTAATTATTTGTCAACTATTTGCAATCATTTTTCAAGCCTTAGACCACAAGATCAAACAGTCCCAACCTAAAACTCTAAGCAGTAGATCAAACTAATAACTCTAACCAATAACTCCCACTAAATTTAACTAAGCAGACTTGAGTCTAAACTGAATCATCCAGACTGATAAAGCCTAGGTAATTTTGTCACGGAGTTAATTGCATAGCCAACTAAACAGCTAACTATAGATTACCCAAAGTATTTGACCAGTGGGTACTTGACCAGTGAATCCGACGAGGATCGGCAGTAGTTCTAGTCACTAACTGTTTAAGTTTTAAGCATTAAAGGGATAAATTAAATCAGCCAAATGGCGGTTTATACCCCGTTGGCTCACTTATACCACACTAAGAGTCAGTTAAATTTATTAAGTTGCTAAATCAGTGATGGAATTGCAGGAAATCGCCAAAAAATCGTTCTGAGTTATAAATCGGAAGTAAATCTGTAAATGTAGTCTGTAACCATGAGTCGCTAAACATGAGCCTCTAAATGCATCTCAGAACTCAATCACTAATGTTTCATAGGTTCTGATTTAGGAGTATCTGTATAGGTCTTAAGAGAACTTGGTTAATGATGATTGATGGAAAGGGATTAATGAGATTCCCGTTATGATTCCCTAATTGTCCTCATCACTTTAATTGCTTTAATTGGTTTAATTACATTTATTTGCAATTAGAGTTTAGGAATGATTTTGCCATGAATCAATTGCTCGTTTTATTTTCGTGTTTACAGATCAGAGCTTATTAGGATCTAAAATCATTTAGGCTAAGGGTAAAATAGCCAATATTGCTGACTAGATAAGCAATAGACAGTATTTTTTAGATATAAATCATTTAAATTTTGCTGCTATTAATTACTAAGAAGACTAGACTAATTGCCACCCTATGCTGTACAGTACTTTACCTAGCACAAGTTTATTAGTAATTATTATCAATTAGTTTAAGATGAAACTGCCTCTAATGAATGCCCATTCCTCCCAGATGCTAACCCGAAGAACCTTTTTGGCTGGTGCAACTGCGGCTCTAGTTGTAGGTGGTAATTTTTTACCGTTGGTGCCTGGAGCTTTAGCCCCCGAAGCTTCGGCGCAGTCTCAAACTGTGACGGTATACTCAGCGCGGCACTATGATTCTGATAATGTGATTTATCAAAGATTTCAAGCCAGAACGGGCATCAAAGTCAACGTAGTATCCGATAGTGATGCGACAAAACTATTGGAACGGATTCGTAGCGAAGGTTCGCGCACATCGGCGGATTTGTTTATCACCGCAGATGCTGGTAATTTGTGGCGAGCGGAGAATGCCGGTATTTTGCAGCCGGTCCAGTCTCAGGTTCTAAATCGAGCAATTCCAGCGAATTTGCGGGATTCCCAAAACCATTGGTTCGCTCTGTCGAAACGGGCGCGGGTGATCATGTACAACAAAGATCGTGTGAAGCCGAATCAATTAGGGAATTTGGCGAACTATGAAGATTTGGCTAAACCAATGTGGAAAGGACGGGTGATCATGCGTTCTTCCCAAAATGTTTATAACCAGTCTTTGGTGGGCAGTATCATTGCTGCGGCTGGTGCGGGTAGTGCGGAGTCATGGATCAGGGGTTTGGTGGCGAACTTTAAGCGTCCGCCCCAAGGCAATGACACGGCACAAATTCAGGCGGTGGCAGCGGGTCAGGCGGATGTAACGGTGGCAAATACCTATTATTTGGTACGGTTGGCAAAGTCGAATAAATCTGCGGATCGCAATATTGCCAGTAAGATTGGGGTGGTGTTCCCAAATCAAGGTGGACGGGGAACCCATGTGAATATCAGTGGTGCGGGTGTGGTTAAGGGAGCCAAAAACCGTGCTAATGCGGTGAGGTTGTTGGAGTTTATGGTGAGTAAGGAAGCGCAGGAAGTCTTTGCCAAGAGCAATAACGAATATCCAGTGATTGGCGGTGTGACTCTCGATCCGATTCTGGTGCGTTATGGCAGATTTAAGGAAGATCCGCTTAATGTAGATGTCATCGGACGGAACAATACGAACGCAACGAAAATTATGGATCGCGCTGGTTGGCGGTAGTTTCTTTTTGGACTGACGAGGAATTTTCTTAGGCTCTTTATCATTACCCCTTTCTCATTTTTGAGGGAGGGGAATTTGAGTTTTATGGATAAATTTTAGTTTTTTTGTGAATATTTTCGTTCTGGGAGTATATTTGCTTGGGGGTATAACAGCCAATATTTAGAGGTGATTACTAAGGTTAAGAGTAAATCACTAGGGGGGAGCAAACAAATAAAAACTAAAAATACATCAAATCTCCGACTCAAACCGCAAAATAAATCGCTACAATTCACCTAGCTGATCGCCACAGACATTATGCCACTCCCTAGCTGATAGATTAACCTAGTCCCTGCCTAGTCCTTAAATCCGCTTAACTACTTATCAACCATCAACCTAAAATGTCCCAAACTCCGATGCTCAAACTGGCTACCGTCATAGTCGCAACTTTAGGTTATAGCGTGGTTAATGCCGTCAATATTGCTCCCTCTTGGGGTGAATCAATCAATAATTCAGGAAATAATTCCCCCATCTCAAATCATGATGCAACTCCAATAAAACCGCTTCAGTTAGCCCAAAATTCACCAGCGCAAAATCCACTAGCCCAAAACCCACCGATTCTAGTCAGTCAGCTAATGGTGGTTAACAGCGGCGGCGATGATTGGCTAGATATTAGTCAGGCACTCGGCGGACTGGATTACGAACCCATCCCCTTAAATCAATTAGCGAATCTCAATCTCAATAATGTTTCTGCCGAGACCACGCTATTTGTACCTAATGCTGCTTATTTATCTCTAGCTCAAGTGGAAACCCTGCGCCTGTTTGTGCAGAATGGCGGTAGATTAGTGATAACTGGTGCAGCAGGCAGTAAATCCGATCTTGTCACCCAAAACGCCCTCAGTACCCTAGTGGGTGGGCAATGGCAAGAATTTCTACCCCAAGCTTTTCCGTTACAAACCATAGTGCAACCTAGTTCTGAATGGTTAGATCGCCTCGGCGTAGGCAGTTACACCATTCCCCAAGGCGGTGTTCTCAAAGCCACCGATCCCGCAACGGTAGTCCTAGCGCAATGGACCTTAAGAGATGCCGCGATTTTACAGAAAGGGAATGTCTTCTTTTTGGGATGGCAATGGGGACTCACTAACGAACGCCGCAACTTAGACCGGAATATCATTCTAGCCCTTGCCAGTAGAAACCCTCGCTCCCGCCGCCCATCTAATCCTAATATCGCTACAGCAATTCCTAGCAATAATAATTCCGTCTCTAATGCTGTAACTAATAATTCGTCTAACAATTCATCGAATAACTCAAACGTCAATTCAAATACCAATTCAAATATTAATTCAAACGGTATTAATTCAAACGGTATTAATTCAACTAATAATTTCACTAATAGCAACATTCCCAATAGCACTAATGGCAATGTTCCATCAGTTGCTAATGAAAACTCCATCGCCGCAGTACCCACCGCCAACAATCGCCCGATCTATAACCTCGAAGCGATTATGATGCGCCAAGAACTAGAAGAAGTAATCGGTCGAGTTGAAAGCGCTTTAACCAATAGCAATCTGAACAGTAGCAGCGGTAACGGCAATGCTTCCAGCGAAACCCAAGCTAAAATTGAACAAAGCAAAGCCTTTTTGCAAAGCTTTCCGCAATTAGTTGCCACAGGACAGTTTGCTGAAGCCCGTCGCGGTTGGGAACAGATTCGCCAAAATCTATGGAAAGATTATCCGGCGGATTTATTAACGGGAATGCCGGAAGTTCGCGCCGTATGGCTGGATCGCGGTAGTA
>JBIKNH010000060.1:0-20898 GCA_044358815.1 Pseudanabaenaceae cyanobacterium
GGGATTTATGAATGTTGATCCAGCCAGTGAATGGGTTTTGGGTTTGGATGCTGATACTGTGCCGCAACCTGGGTTAGCCGCGAGTTTAGTTCAAAAAGCCAGTACCGATGGCTACGATATTTTATCCCTGTCGCCGCGATTTATTCTCAAAACCGCCGGAGAACAGTGGTTACAGCCTTCACTGCTGATCACTTTGGTGTATCGGTTTGGGGCAACGGGAGACCCGACCCAGTTTACCGATCAGCGGGTGATGGCTAATGGGCAGTGTTTTCTCTCGCGGCGGCAAAAGCTGGCGGCTCTGGGGGACTATACCCTAGCTAAATCTTCCTTTTGTGACGATGTGACCTTAGCTAGAGCCGTTGCCCAAACCGGTGCAAAAGTTGGTTTTCTGGATGGAGCAAATCTAATTCAGGTGCGGATGTATACATCGATGGCGGAGACGTGGCGTGAGTGGGGGCGCTCCCTTGACCTCAAAGATGCCGCCACTAAAGCGCAAACCCTAGGAGATTGCTTCTTTTTGGTGGCAGTGCAGGGTTTGCCCCATTTGCTATTGGGGATTCTCGGCTATGGCTTAGCTTCAGGGGCGAAATTTAATCCACTGGTTTGGGGTTTGTTTGGGATCAACAGCTTTTTAGTCTTGATTCGTTGGTTATTACAGTTAGGGGTGCGCAATAGTTACACCGATGTGGGCTTTTGGTTTTGGTTGGCTCCTTTATCTGACCCGTTGGCAGCATTTAGGATTTGCCTGTCTGCTTTGCAGCAACCTAAACAATGGCGCGGACGTAAGTATGAGATTTAGCCTTAACTGAACCTTGATCCAGCTCTAATTAAATCTAACTCCAATTGATTCCTAGACCAAACACAAACTATAAGAGCCTAACTAGCCCGATCCAAGGCTCTTTCACCACCCCAATGGGCTACGATTTCATCATCATAACGATCTGCTGTAGCGAGAACATTAGAAACGGTGTTTTGTAGTTCTTCACGGTCACAGGTGGAACCCACTAGAGTGGAATGAAACCGAATATCGCCATCGTCATCTACACTCAAAACCCCAAAAGGTAAGCGATCATTAGCTTGTAATAAAAACTTCAGCAGATCCTTGGTCATTTCTGCCCCTGTGACCACATAGGACCAAGTAGAAATAATTGCTTCGGACTCGCCCCAAGGCAAAATCTCCACCATTGCAGTGGCTGACCCCATCGGCAAAATAAACACCGGCATATCATAGGGCGGCACATACACATCGGCGTAAAGCTCCTGGAGCCATAGTTTAATTCTTTGGTAGCATTCCCTTTGGATGGTGGTGGCAAATTTCATGGCACTCATAGATGTTTTCTGGAATTGTTTAGCAACAAAAAATAAGACTTAATATTTACTTATTGGTTAGCAGGGATTTTAGTTTGAAATTTAGTTTAGTAATTAAAATATTTAAATCAGCCCATATCTGTACCAGAACTAAGGGTGATTTGTGCCAGGTGCAACAAACGGTAATTAAATACTAGTTAAGCGCTAATTATTTGACGATTACACCAACTAAACATAGATTGCTATAATTGGGCAGTATTAACAGTAACGTTTAAAACATAAAGCACTAAGCCGAAAAATTCAGTGTTAGGCTTGCCATCGAAATGTCCCGAAAAATATCTTAGAGACATCTTGGAAACATCTATTTGAAAACATCTATGTAGAAGCTAGTCATAGTGCTGTATTTTCATTGAGTAGCCGATTTGATGGGATTTTATGGCTCAGTTGCTGTCTACTAACTCAGACTTACTGGCTCATTTATCGGCTCAAGTCTAATCAAAAAAATCAGAGTTAACCTCATCACCATTGCAAATTTGGAGATTTGATCATGGCTAAGGCATCACGGAAATATCTTGATTCCGAAAAATATCGCCAAATGCTGGTTCGCGACGGTGAAAAGCGATTTAGTGATTGGCACAGTAGTTTTTTGGATTATCAAAAGAATTTCTTAGCCGCAATGGCACAGAAGCGTTAGAAATTCATTAGATGATTCAGTAGCCAATCCAGTCGATGCAATCCAGTTAATGGTCAGTATGGATTTCTGGCAGTGGTATCAGTCCGCCCAAACTCAAGCCCAAGGGCATCACATCCCCAGCCATGAACTTGATTGGCTGGTTTTGTCTTGCACGGATTTAGACAAATTGGCGTTACGGCTCAGGCATCGGTTACCCACAAATTGGCAACATTTACCGGAATTGTGGCAACTACGCCTTGACCAACGCCAGCCCGTGCAATATTTGGCGGGTACAACTCTATGGCGCGACTTAGAGCTAAAAGTAACGGCGGCGGTGCTGATTCCTCGCCCTGAGACAGAGCTAATTATTGATTTGGCGGTGAGGCTAGTTACAGCACTGACAGAGCAAAAAGAAAAAAACTCCTCTGACTATGCCCGTGGGAATTGGGCAGATTTAGGGACAGGTAGCGGGGCGATCGCCATTGCTCTTGCCCGAAAATTTCCCCAAGCTACAATTCATGGCGTGGATATTTCCGAGCAAGCTCTAGCTGTTGCCCAGTCTAATGCTGAGCGCAATCATGTAAACAATATTTCTTTCTATCAAGGCAATTGGTTTGAGCCATTAGCAAAACCATTAGAAAAGTCTTTAGTGGCGATGATTGCTAATCCACCTTACATTCCCACAGCAGAAGTGATGACCCTTGAGCCGGAGGTGCGGGACCATGAACCCCATCTCGCCCTAGACGGTGGTGCGGATGGCTTACGGGACATTCGCCATTTGATCGCCACTGCACCGGAATATTTAGCTGTGGGGGGGCTGTGGCTAGTGGAACATCGGGCAGAACAGGGGGCGCAAATTGCCAAGATGCTAGAGCAAAGCGGCGTTTATGATCAAATCGCGATCCACCATGACTTAAGCGGTTGGGATCGGTTTGTTTCAGCGGTTTATGTTGGTAAAAGCTTTAGTTAATTTCCGTTGATTGATTTGTACCAATGCACAGCCCTTGTTTTTGTCAATAGTTTGGTAATAGTTTTTAGCAACTCAAGGGTTGATGATGGGAAGACGTGACCATTAGGTGATATGTTGAGAATTGGTTAAATTTTTAATTGCTTTTACGGCAATGTGCGATTCTCTGCGTTTCACTCTGCACCAAGGTAGAGCCGTAGGGACAGCATCATCAATAGCAAAAACTATAGTGTAAACAGGCTGGAGTAAGCAGCAAGCATGGTAACAACCGCAGAGAAAACCAATGGCCGCGTTACGAAGATCATCGGCCCTGTAGTCGATGTCGAATTTCCTAGCGGCAAACTGCCCCAAATTTACAATGCCATCGTCATTTTCGGGAAGAATTCTGCTGGTCAGGATATTCGCGTAACCTGTGAAGTACAGCAATTATTAGGTGACAACCAAGTACGTGCTGTAGCAATGAGCACGACCGATGGTGTGGTTCGCGGTATGGAAACCGAAGATACGGGTGGTCCGATCAGCGTGCCCGTAGGTCCTGGTATTTTGGGTCGGATCTTCAACGTACTAGGGGAACCAATTGATGAATTAGGTGACGTAGATAGCCAAGAGCGTTTCCCCATTCACCGTTCTGCCCCTGAATTTACTCAATTAGAAACTAAGCCCACCACCTTTGAAACTGGGATTAAGGTCATCGACTTGCTGGCTCCCTACCGTCGTGGCGGTAAGATCGGCTTGTTCGGTGGTGCTGGTGTGGGCAAGACCGTATTGATCCAAGAGTTGATCAACAACATTGCGAAAAAGCACTCTGGGGTATCTGTCTTCGGTGGTGTGGGCGAACGCACCCGCGAAGGTAATGACCTTTACAATGAAATGAAAGAGTCTGGGGTATTGAAGTATCTGGCTTTGGTATATGGTCAGATGAACGAACCACCCGGAGCACGGATGCGCGTTGGTCTGTCTGCTTTGACCATGGCGGAATACTTCCGTGATGTATCTAAGCAAGACGTATTGCTGTTTATTGACAACATTTTCCGGTTTACCCAAGCTGGTTCTGAAGTGTCAGCACTGTTAGGTCGGATGCCTTCTGCGGTGGGTTATCAGCCTACCCTCGGTACAGAAATGGGCGAACTGCAAGAGCGGATTACTTCCACCTTGTCTGGTTCGATCACTTCAGTGCAAGCGGTGTATGTACCTGCGGATGACTTGACCGACCCCGCTCCTGCTACCACCTTTGCTCACTTGGATGCCACCACCGTGTTGTCCCGTAGCTTGGCTTCTAAGGGGATTTATCCTGCGGTTGACCCCTTGAACTCTACTTCCACCATGTTGCAGCCTGGTGTGGTCAGCGATGATCATTACCGTGTCGCTCGGTCTGTACAAAAGACCCTGCAACGTTACAAGGAATTGCAAGACATCATCGCCATTTTGGGTCTGGATGAATTGTCTGAAGAAGATAAGTTGACCGTAAACCGTGCCCGTAAGATCGAGCGCTTCTTGTCTCAACCCTTCTTCGTGGCAGAAGTATTTACCGGTTCTCCTGGTAAGTATGTGACCCTCGAAGAAAGCATCAAGGGCTTTGAAATGATCTTGAGCGGTAGCTTGGATCATTTGCCTGAGCAGGCTTTCTATTTGGTGGGCAACATCGAAGAAGCGATTGCTAAGGGTGAAAAGCTGTTAGCCAGCTAGTATATCCAGATTTTTGGCTTCCTCCTGTGGTTGATCTTCAGGTCATCGCTGGGGCAGCCAAATGTCAAGCTGAGTAATTTATGGTAAGGGAGAACTATCGGGGCGTAGGAGATGCTAGAAATAGCTGTTGCCAAAGAACCGATAGTTTTTCCCTAAACAGTCTTTTCTTAAAAATTTTTGAACTCTCATAATTGACATGACACTAACGGTAAAAGTAATTTCTCCAGACCAGACTGTGTTGAACTCCACCGCTGATGAGGTGATTTTGCCGAGTTCCACAGGTCAATTGGGTGTTTTGACGGATCACGCACCTTTGATCACGGCTTTGGATGCTGGGGTGATCCGGTTCCGTCGTGACCGTGACTGGGCGACAGTTGCCGTAAGTAGCGGTTTTGCGGAAATTGAAGATAATGAAGTAGCAGTTTTAGTGCGTTCTGCTCAACTAGGTGTAGATATTGATGCTGAGGCTGCCCGCACTGAATTAACTGCCGCCGAAGAGCGCTTAGCTGGCATTAAAGAAGATGATAAGCAAGGCAAAATCTTAGCTGAACAGGATTTACGCTTAGCCCGCGCTCGGTTGCAAGCAACTACTAACGTCTGATTCTAGACGGTTTTTAGTGGTCTTAAATTTTTGATCCCCGACTTTTTCAAGGATCCGGCTTTCTCAGGGATGTTTGAAAATCGGGGATTTCCCATTTAAAATATTCATTCAGATCTTCATTCAAATCTTGATTCTAGTTTTGATTCTGGAAAGACTTACTAGAGTAACTTAAAAACCTTCCCAAATTTAACAGCAAAAAACAGTAAAAAGGTAGAATTAAAAACCAAAGTTTTATGAAAGTGCGACGTTATAGTGCAGAAGTTAATACGGAAATAGAAGCGCAATTAAAGGCAAAAGGTTATGAGATTGCGCCACCGAATGCCGGGCCTGGCAATATTTTAGAGAAAATCGTTTGGCATAAACAGGCAGAAGTAGCAGCGATGGCGGTTGCTGTGCCTATGACTGAGGTGCAGCAGAGATTAGATGAATTGGCAAATGATGCCAAGCCAAGGGATTTTTATGGCACATTGGCACAATATCGGGAACAACCAGCTTTAATTGCGGAAGTAAAAAAAGCTTCGCCAAGTAAGGGTGTATTACGACCGGATTTTGATCCGGTGGAAATTGCACGGGCTTATGAACTAGGTGGTGCGAATTGTCTTTCAGTTTTGACAGATGAGAGATTCTTTCAGGGGGGATTTGGGAATCTGGTCAAAATTCGTCCAGTGGTTGATTTACCTTTGCTCTGTAAGGAATTTATCATTGATCCTTATCAGATTCTTTGGGCGCGTTTGCACGGGGCGGATGCAGTGCTATTAATTGCTGCCATTTTGACCGATGAGGATTTACAGGAATTTGCGAACTTAATTGCTCAATTGGGAATGACTGCCTTAGTGGAAGTGCATACCGCAGGGGAATTAGAACGAGTTCTGAAATTAAGTAATGTGCGTTTGATTGGGATTAATAATCGCAACTTGGAGAACTTCGAGGTGACTTTAGCCCAAACGGAAGCTCTATTAGCGAATCTCTCTCAAAGGCAACGGGAAGCTTATCTATGGGTAAGCGAATCGGGCATTTATACAAGACAGGATTTAGATTTTGTCCAAGCCTGTGGAGCCGCTGCGGTTTTGGTGGGTGAGTCTTTGGTGAAACAGTTGGATATTACTGAAGGCGTAAAACAGTTACTAGTGGGTTAGACTTCAGAATTACTGCTCCTAGTTAGGATATATTCAAATAGATATTCAGATACATATTTGGTGAAGTAGGTATGTCACGTACTCATCCATATCAGCCTGTGTTGCTCCGTATCTTACATGGCACTATTGCCCTGTTAGTCATTGCCGCCCTGATTTCAGGGTTTTGGATTTATAACACCTATGACAAACGGTGGGGCAGTCTGCCTTTACCAACACTTGCTGACATTCAGGGCATTCATGGCACTATCGCCTTAATCTTTCTATTGTTCTTGCCAGTTTTCGCGCTGTATAGTTTTCATATTGGTTATCGCCGCTTAGTTCAAGGGCAATCTCTAATGCAACTAAAACAGGTCGGTAAACCAATTTGGTGGATTTCACTCCAGCGCTTGGTAAATACTCTGATGTTGGTTGCCGCAACATTTGCTGTAATTACGGGGCGAATGATGAAAGAAGAATGGTTACCTGCGGGACAAATTAACCATCAGTGGTATTTGGGGCATTTGGCAGCGTGGTTAGTTATGCTGACCAGTTTGGCACTACATCTGTTAATGGGGGCGAAGGTTGGGGGAGTTCCGTTGTTAACATCTATGCTCAGTTGGCGAGTGCAGAGTACTGATACTCCTGCCTCTTGGTTTCAATCTTTTAAATTTAAGCATTCCAGTTTAGTTTTGAAGACCCTGGAAGTAATTGTAATTGGCGGCATCATAGCGGCTTTTATATTGCCAGCCTTGGCTTCTTAGGATGGTTTTATAGTAATTTCAAAGAATTTCACGATGATTTGAAAGTGCTTACAAAGTGCTTGCAAAGTGACTTTAAACTACAAATAGACTAAAACCGTAGTTAGATCCTATAGCTACTATGCACCTAGCCGAGAAAATGTTATGCTGAGTAGCTGTCAGAAAATATCTGTATTACGAGGGGCTTAGCTTAGTGAGCCAAGCGTCTTGCAGATGGACTGTTGCAGATGACTTCTCGATCATGGATTGCCGTATGCCCTGCGGCGCTTCATAGAGCTTGTATCAAGTATTGCCTCAAGCCGCTCAATGGTTCCTCAAGCCCGTCGCTGTGAACGATGGGGTGAAAACCCCGATTTTCTGATACCCTAGATCAACCGCATACTGTAAGCTCAAAACCCATGACTCAAATTATTGTTGGTGAAAACGAGGGCATTGAATCTGCCTTACGTCGGTTTAAAAAGAAGATCCAAAAAGCTGGTTTGTTGGCAGATATTCGCCGTTGCCAATACCATGAAACCGCTGGCGAAAAGCGCAAGCGCAAGGCTGAAAATGCTAAGCGTAGAGGTCGCTTTCGTCGTCGCGATTCCTAGGGAATTGTGGCTGGGATTGAGACAATGCCTAACCGGATCGGTGCTCGCCCATCAGCTAAGTTTTAGCGACACTGAAAACTACACTAAAAATATTTCATGAATTGCCAGATGCTGACCGTTCTAGCGGTACAGCTCTGGGTTCTTTGGTTAACGGGGCGTTGAATTTAACAAGTTTTGTCACGACACTTTGGACAAAGTAACAAGTTTGATAACTTGCCAGGCTTTAATCAGGATTTGCGCTGATTTTGATAGGTTCACTGGATCTGACAGGACTATCTCAAGGCATATCTCAAGATACTAGACCTGACCGGAGCGCTAATACCGCCGCTTGCACCCGATCATCCACAGACAATTTGTTCATAATGCCACGGACATGGGTTTTGACCGTGTTGGGACTAATGAACAGTAGGGTAGCAATTTCGGGGTTACTTTTGCCTTCTACCATGAGTTGTAAGACTTCTAATTCCCTGGGGGAAAGATTTAGTTTACTGTTGGCGACTTTATTAGCTTCTTGGGTAGGACCGCCGGAGGATTCGGCAGGATTTGGGGCATCAGTCAATCCCTTGGGGCGTAGTTGCAATTTCTGCCAGACTTTTTGACCGATCTCTGCATCTAGGAATGTGCCCCCTTCCTTGGCTGCGGCTAAAGCGGCAAGTAAATTACTGTTGGTCGAGCCTTTGATGCAGTAGCCGTCTGCACCACTAGATAAAGCGGCAAGTACTTCTAGTTCGGCAGTGTGGGAAGTCAGAATAATGATATAGACTTGGGGCAAAACCTTCTTAATTTCTTGGGTTGCCATAATACCATCGAGGCGAGGCAGTCCAATATCCATGATAATCAGTTCGGGCTGCAAAGTCTGTGCCATGTGCAAGCCGTGATAGCCATCTTCCGCAATGCCAACCACTGTGAAATCATCTAATTTACTGAGTACTTGTTCTAGTCCAACTTGAATTAGGGCATCATCTTCAATAATTAATACACGCATGATTTCTAGTAGCCTTAATTGGTAGTTTTGGTAATTTAAGATGTGATTTAATCGTAGTTAAATCAATGTTTTTAGAGGGTAAGTTTTCTCTGTTTGTATTTAGTATTGAGACACTGTTTAGACAGTCTTAGACAATATTTAGGCAATCAATAATTTACAACCAGTTCTTGGATCATTAGTCACTAGTAACTATGAATAGTTAATGCATAGTTCACGTTATGAATTAGCACAAGAAAATGCATCAATAGCTCGAATAAGACACTGAATTACACCCCTACAGATTACTAATTTCTAGAAATTACTAACAATCAGCTTAAGCCCAGAGTATAAACATGCCATGAGTCATTCGCTTCAAACTACTCTGTTAACCATTACCCCAATCATTATGGCGGGTGGTGATAGTCGGCGGATGGGTAGAGACAAAGGCAGTTTAATATGGCGTGGTATGCCCCTGATCTGTCACATGATTGATGTGGCAGCAAGCTTCAGTAATATGGTTTATATTGTCACCGACAAAAGCATTTTATATCAGGAGCTATTTGCTAGGTTTAAGTACGATTTTAATTGTGATTTGACAAATCATAGATCTAGCGATCAAAAAACCTGTTTAGCAGCAAATAATTCAATCGAAAGCATTAAAAGTATCAAAGGATCTACAGTCAGTTTATATTGGATCAATGATGTACAAAAGCAAGGTCCACTAGTTGGTTTTTATACAGGTTTAATTGCAATTGAAACAGCCCAAAATTACCCAAAGTCTCCACAAGTAGCAGAGGGAACTTTTTTTACTAGCAATGTAGCTAACTACTGCGAATCAATATTAACTGCGCCCCAAAAACAGTCAACCTATCAAGTTCCCAACCAAATGTCCATGATGCAGATAGGATCAGAATTAAAGACTGATCATTGGTTGTTACTGCTAAGTTGTGATTTGCCATTGCTAGAAGCCACAGCTTTACTACAGTGGTCTCACGGATTATCCCAACTCTCCACAGACACCATAGCATATTTACCAAGTTACATTGGGACTGAGGCTCTCCCCCAGCCAACCAAGGACAAAACCAATGGCAAATTTTGGCATAGCTTGTGTGGATTTTATCGTCCCCAGTGCTTGACATCCTTAGGAGCAGCAGTTAACCAAGGGGAAAGATCATTTCAGCGGTGGCTCGCTGGAGAAGTGGTTGCGGAAATCCCCGATGTACCACCAATGATCCTGACCAATTGTAATAATCCCGAACAATGGCAGCAGGTATTGAGGCTTGAGACCTCTTAGGCATACTTTTACTAAACGCTAATGTCCCTAATCGGATTAATAGTCGAATCGGGTCAAGAGTAGGGAAAATGACCGCACACCAGTTATAGTGATCAGGAAATTAGGTTTAAACCTGACGGGTTTAGATTTGGTTGGGCAATATTTGCTGAGATTTTTCGATAAAATTCTCTATGGCATCTTGGTATGACATTCCCATTTGGCATCTTGATGGTGTAGTTGGGATATTGTCGTCAGGGGTAAGAATCTGTGCCTCTGCCATTTCGCTAGATTCCACCTATCACCATTCACCATTTTTATTATGTACGACTGTATTGTTGTTGGCTCTGGTCCATCTGGGGCGGCTGCATCCTACCATTTAGCAAAACGTGGACGGTCTGTCCTGTTACTAGAAAGGGAAAGCTTGCCCCGATATAAACCCTGTGGCGGTGGTGTGTCGCCGATGGTACAACAATGGTTTGATTTCGACTTTAGCCCTGCTATTTCCCTAAAAATCAAAACAGTGCAGTACACATATCAATCTGGTGATCCGGTCTCGATGGAATTGGAAACCGAGGAACCGATCTGGATGGTTCGTCGTGAGGTTTTTGATCATTACATTGTGCAGCAAGCGCAAAAACAAGGGGCAGTAGTCCATGATCAAACCGTAGTAACTGGGGTGGCATGGGTTGGTGATCATTGGCAAATTACCACTGACAAGGATACTTTTCAGGGTAAGTACGTTGTGGCGGCTGATGGGGCAAATGGTACTATGCCGAAGTGGTTAGGATTCAAGGAGCGCAAACGCCGGATGTCTGCGGCTCTAGAAGTGGAAGTGCCTATGGTGAATCCGGAAATTAGTGCGGCTTATTTTGATTTTGGCTCAGTTCAAAATGGCTACATTTGGAATTTCCCTAAAGCGGATGGTTATTCCATTGGAGTGGGAACGTTTATCGGTGGCGAAAAGCAAAATCTGAAGGAGTTAGGGGCAAAATACGCGGCTTCTTGGGGGTTGGACTTGTCCACGATGAAACAATATGGTCATCCCATCGCCCTTTGGGACGGCAATCAAACTCTACACACTAAAAATGCTGTTTTAGTCGGTGAGGCAGCTTGCATTGTTGATCCGTTCACGGCGGAGGGAATTCGTCCGTCTTTGATGACAGGTACTTTTGCTGCTGAAGCGATTGATCAGGCTTTGGGGGGTGATAGCCAAGCCTTAGGTAACTACAGCCGACGGGTGCATCAGGAATGGGGTGAAGATATGGTATGGGCACAACGGATCGCAGGGATGTTTTACCGTGTGCCAAGTTTTGGCTATAAGGTGGGGGTCAAGCGCCCTTCAGCAACCAAGCGCATGGGACAAATTCTGTGTGGTGAACTTCGTTATCGTGACGTGGCAAATCGGGCGATCGCGCGGTTAACAAAGGGATTAATTCCTGGCATGGGTTAGAGATATAGCGCTATTAATACTAATTCCAAGTAGGGGTTGCTGAATTAAGATATGAAGAGTATCACACAGATTCAAAAGTTGGTTTGAGTCTAGATTTTAAAAATGAGACCAAGGCAAATTCATTCCCAGATTCAGCAACGCCCCCATGTCAAACGCCTTAATTTTAGGGAAATACTGTACTTTAGATCGTAAATACCAGTATCTCCTAAAGAAAAATTTCCTGGCTCTAATGATGCACTAATGCGGATGAGAAGCTAATCGTAGATTTCGTCAGTGCTGGCACAATGCGATCGCTTGCCATTCTTGCGCCCGAAATATTTCTTGCTGTAGGTCCCACACGCAATGCAGCTAAGCCTCCCATGATGAATAATTCGCAGCCATGCCATCGCAGATGTTCATCAAGAATTGGAAATCCATTAACGAGGGGTTGGGAATATTGCTGCATTACTTGATGTAGCAACGGTTCCGCTTTTGTGTCAAACCTTGTACCTGTAGCTAACCAAAGGCGATCACAAGAAAATTCCATGCCATCAGTGCAAACAATTTGCCAATTCCTCCCATGCCATTGGGCTTGAGCAACTTCGCATTCTGGATGAAATTCTAATCTGCCTTGATGATGCTCTCTGCGTAATTGTGTCATCACCGAGGGAGTCATCGAACCACCATCTCTTGCGGATAAGACTATTTCCCGCCGTTTTTGCCAATCGGTTTCGGCATGAAAACCCTTGAGATATTTCGGACCGAGCCAGCCCGCATCAGTATCAAAGAGCTTTTCTTTAAATTGCCGACGGGACAGCAATAATACCTTTGCACCACGGGAGATCGCCCCTAAAGCCAAATGTCCACTGGTTAAGCCACCACCGACGATCAAGATTGTTTCTCCTGCTAAATGTTGCGCCCCTAGATTGAGGTCACTAGAATGCACCAGGCGATCGCTAGGAAAGTTAGGGACAATGCGCTCAACCCAATTGGGAATTTGTTTAATGCTGTTATTGGTGGCTAAGACAACACGCTTGGCAGTGATGCTTGTGCCATGACTTAGCCCAAGCCGAAAGCCGCGACGGGGTGACATGATTGGTTCTAGGTCTATGACTTTAGCTGTAACTAGTCGCTCATCAAGTCGCTGGGAAGCGATCGCCTTTTGGCAAAAATCACGAAATAGCTTTGTGGATGGCAAGTCATAGGGAGGAAATAATTCATCAGGACGGTTTTCGGCAAAGCGTCGCAGTGCGAAGGAATCGGGGTCAGGGTGGTGAACGGCAGGCGATCGCAGATGGGGAATTTCTTGGGCGGCAAACTGCCGATGCCATTGGGTGAGCCAGTCACCACTGGGATCAAAAACTAGGATTTTTTCGCGTAAAGCCTGACGTTTTTGCAAGAGATGCAGGGTTAAGGTGAGAGCGTGAACTCCTGCGCCAATGATGGCTATGTCAATATCAAAGTTACCTTTAGCCTGAGTCGTAACCTGACTGTCAAAGGGCTTCAGGGATGTGGCTGAATAATTAGATGAAGATTTTGCTAAGCGATCGCCCAATTCAACCTTAGACATAGTAAACTAAATGACGATAATGATTATCATTATCATTTTATACTGCTTCATCTGCTAAATGTCTATGTCTATTGCTACAGCCTCACCACAGAAGTCTGCCGATCCCCCTGCTCAAGTGTTGGCGATCGCAGGGGCTACAGGAATTGGTAAAACCACCTGGATTCAGCAACAGATCTCCCAAATTTCTGAGCCTGTAGTTTATTTCTATCCTAACGTTGGCAATGTTCCCATCGACCTGACTTGCATTAAAGCCGAATTTCCCCATGTGCATATTTTCACCGATGGTCAGGAACTAGAACTGATCAAAAAAGTAGAACAGGGGGCAATCGCTTTGATTGAGTTAGGCTTCCACTTAGATCTGCGATCGGGGGATATGTTGCTAGAGGCACTGGCAGCTAATAGTGTCTTTAATAGTGCCTTAAAGAAGATTGCCCTTGTGCCTTCAGGATTAGCAAATTCAGAATGGCATGAATGGGCTGATCAGATTATAGAAGTCAAATATGATTTAGATTTTCATGATTTACAGATTTGGCGAGCGCCTTTTACGGGACAGGTTTTTGATCCTTCGAGTTTAAATGTCCTTTGGTATGAAATTACTCAAGGAGCCTATGGTGAAGTCAGCCGAGTAAAAGGAATTTTCGACTTGTTCGATGGTCGGGACTTTCATCTGGATTTTGTCTCAGGTATGGAAGATAGCCTCTATTTACCCCTTGATGTGCCGCTGTGGTTAGATGGTCGCCCTGAACGCTTTAGTGGGATTGAAGTTGTTGGGCAGAATCTCGATGGGAAAGCGATTGCGCAGTGCATTGTCGATTGTTGTCTATCGGAAGAAGTCATGCTCCATTATCAAAATCAAATTAAACAAGCCCGCCAACAATCACGCCAAGTGGAAGCTTAAATTATGAAAATCGCTGTAATGTCTTGCATTCATGGCAACTATGAAGCCCTTGATGCAGTTTTGAGAGATATTGACCGTCAAAAAGCCGAAAAAATCTTTTGCCTAGGGGATCTCGTTGGTTATGGTCCTTTTCCCAGTAACGTTGTGGAAATGGTGCGATCGCTTGATATTCCTACGACACAGGGTTGCTGGGATGAGGATATTGTGGAAGGATTGAACTCCTGTGAATGTAGCTATCCATCAATGCTGGCAGAAAAGCGCGGGCGGCTTGCCCATGAATGGACAAATGAGCATATTTATCCTGAAACGAAGGAATATCTGGCGGCTTTACCGAAAGTGATTAAGGAAGACAATCTCGCCTTTGTACATGGCAGTCCGCAAAGTCAGCATGAATATCTTTTGCCAGAATTGGATGGATTTATTGCCCTAGAGCGAGTTCTCTCGACGGGAGCCGATATACTCTTTTGTGGTCATACCCATGTGCCATATGTGCGAACCTTAGATGCGGGTCATTTGCGCCTCTCGGTGAGAACTGGAGCAGAGGTTTCAGAAGCAGAAATGCGCGAGTTTAATGCACCCTTGAAGCGAATCGTCAATGTTGGCTCAGTCGGTGAGCCGCGTCATGGTCGCCCCAATGCCACCTATGTAATTTATGACATGGACAGCGATCGCGTTACCCTGCGGGAAGTAGAATATGACTATCAGAAAACCTGTGCGGCAATTATTGAGCGAGGTTTACCACCAATTTTTGCATGGCGTTTAGCCAAGGGTTTAGAATTTGCCGAACGTGCCGATGATGCTTCCCATTTGTGCGAGAGAGGTATTTAGATGTCACATTGGGCAATTTTAAGCGGTATCGAAGCTAATCTCATGGCTTACGAAGCAGTGCTAGAAGATATTAAGCGACAGGTTCCAAGAATTACGGAATTGTACATCCTTGGTGATGTGATTAATGCGAGTGCTGCTAGTGAGAAAGTTGTGCAGAGGATTCGCAATCCCCGCATCGGTGAGCTAGTGCCGCAGGTCTGCAAAGGCTGGTGGGAAGAGCAAGTGCTGATCCTACATGGATTTGTTCCTGATCTTGAACCCAATCCTTTGGTAGAAAAATATGGTGCGGCTGGGGTAAAAGCACTTTGGGACAGTATTTCCAAGGAAACCGTGTCATGGATTGGCAATCTCCATTTTGCTTTTATGGAATTTGATTGTCTGTTGGTACATGGTAGTAGTTTGAGTGTATTGGAAGCTCTCACGCCAGAGAGTTCACCTTTACTACTCCTAGATCGAATTGCGCGGAGTAATGCTAATCGCCTATTTTGCGGACGTTCTGGACAAACCTTTCGCTACCAGATTAAAGATGGTTCCCTCAATTCCCATGTGTTAACCCTTGATGGTGTAGAGCTTTCGCAAGCTTTTAATACTAGCGATCGCCTAGCGATTGGTGTCGGCAATGTCGGCGGCACTCCTAATATTGCGACCTATACCATTTATAGTCCTAATACGGATACCGTTAAATTTCGGACAGTACGCTATGGCAAGAGCAGAGGTTTTGGTAATGGCTAACTAACATATAAAGATTTTGATTTTACTTATGGTCAAACAAGATAAGAATGGGATATTAATTAGAGCGGTAATCACAGATGATTTCATCGATTGTATATGGTAGATCTACCAATGTTGAATATTTGCAACGCTTGGGTTACACTCCCTCCAGTTTCTAGGTATTTAATCACTTCTTCTCGTAAATCAATGCTGTAACACATCGACTCTTTTACTCAGTATTTTCATATGCTCTCTACCTACTCATACTAGCTAAATCTCGCCGAATATTTTCTAGATTTTTCTGCACAGCAAGCAACTTTTTCATGATTTCACTAGAGGCAGCAATTTCTTCTTCCTCTTTCCGTTTGGCTTCAGCAACGAGATTGTAAATCTTACCATAAAACTGATCTTCAAAATTTTTCAGTTTGTCCTTGAAATTTTTCTCGCTTTCTCTGGCAATTTCCCCAAACTTACGTTGTACTTCAAGTCTGGCAGAAATTACTTTTTCATCTATTTCTTGTTGTTTTGTCAGTTTATTAAATGCCATGATGCCGCCAGTGATCGCCACTACAGGACCAAGAAAATCAAGTAATCCACCCATACTAAGAAAAGTTTCCGCACCTCCAAAGAATAATTCTTCAAGACCAAATAAGGTGTCGATACCTTCTATAGCCAAGCCCCCAAAAATTATTGTCGTTTCTTTACTAATATCTCTAAATGCTTCAACTTGCTCCCTTAATCTTGCCAAGTCAAAATCAGACATAGAGACTTTATCCTCTTCTGCTGCCTCTAACTTAGCTTGGAAAGCAAGAAAGAGATCACTGCGTTTTAATTTATCGACTTCTTCTTGTATTGCCCGAATTTCTTCTTCAACTTTATGCTGAATAGAACCATTTGCCTCTTGAATGAACTGTCTGACATTATTCAAGTGAAACTCAACCTTACTTTCAAGATTTTTGTCTTTGCCAATACAATCCGCTAAATGATCACCTTCTGTGATGATCTTTCCATACATATCAATTGAGATATCATTGATATGAGTAGCCAAATGCGAGCGACTTTTATCGGCTCTACGCTTCAGTCTATTTAGTAGCTCAAAGAATGTGTCATCTTTGACTTTATCTCTATGAATGATAGATTTAGCTTCATCTAGACAACCAAGAGTAATTCTGATAGGTGTGTCTAGCTTGGCTAAAGACCCTTTATCTCGCAAGAATTTATTTAAGGTATTGATAAATTCGGGAAAAAAGCTAATCTCTTGTAACAGTTCATCATCGGTATCACAACCTTCGCAATAGTCTCTGGCATCTATGAAACTGAGAGGGAACTCTTTCAGGCTATATGGCTTCAATGCTTCAGCAAGACTTTCTGTGTAATTGGCAATTTTCTGCTCACTTTCACCTGCTTCATCGGACATTTTATTAACGAGAAGCATCATGTTGCAGCGATATCCATTCTCATAGGCAAGTTTTTTGAAATTACTGACTGTGATCGAGTCAAACAGCATATAGGTCAGGCAAAAAACAAGTAAGTCGGCTCTAGCGATCGCATTGTAAGTAATCTCATCATGATCTTCACGATCGGCAAATAAGCCAGGGGTATCGATTATTTTGATGCCGTTCCAATCGTAACTAGAAGTTTTGTCTGTCGCGACATCTGAATCAATCCGAATATCACGCCTTCCTGTTAGTGCAGAAATAGTTGTTGACTTCCCCGCATTGTATTGTCCTACAAAAGCAACTATGAGAGCGTCAGACTCTTGGTGGTTTTTAATGTCTTGAAGTAAATTTTCTTGTAATTTGTCTAAATCTGGGGTGTCTGTTTTTAGCAATAGTTCGGAAAGTTCTTGCACGACCTGATCAACACGCAGAGAAATTTCTTTGGCTTCAAACTTTACATTAATGTCCATGATTTTAAATACTCCTTTAATAGTTAAGGTTTAGGTGGCTCAAAGCTCACTTTTTCTTGCAAGATTTTGCTGATTTCTGCTTGATATTTGGGATCAAGCAGCTTTTTGGGTGCAATAAACTTCGGATGAAGATTAATAGTGATTTTTTTGCCAAAGTCACGTTGAACCGAAGAAATTACAGTACGGGTGTTGCCAAGTGTTAGTCCTTCATATTTATTTTGGCAGTAGTCAATAATCCTTTTGCTATAGGCGAGATTAAGCTCTTGATTGATTTCTTCTAACTTTTTCTTAGTCGCTATCATCTCCTTGACAATTAACTCTAACCCGTTAATTAAGCCTCCAAAATAGGCATCAATAGTACTAGAAATATTTTTGCACTGCTTAGTCAAACTATCCAAAACTTGTTTGAGTATTTGTGACTCTTGAGTGTCAATCTGCGATTTCAAAGCCTTTTCAATTTTTTCAACAGCCTCTCGGCGTTTATCCTCATCCGATTTAAACCAACCACTAATCCAACTCATTGCTGTGCCAACCAACCCAACAACTATTCCTAGAGGTGGAAAGACGAGGCTAAGTACCACACCTGCTACAGCTAAAATTTTGCCTGCAAATTTCAGGGAAAATCCGTCATAGGTATTATTAACATTGAAAGAACTGCCCGACAGTTTTGCCATCAGTTGTAAATCTTTGCCGACCTCTTCCAAAATTCCAGCGACTTCCTTGTTATACGCTTCACCCGCTTGTCTGACAGCTACTTCAATGCTCTCCTGCAATTTAATACGTTTGACTTCAGCATTCCATTTTTTACTAAGCGTTTCTCCATCATCTTTATAATTTTGGAGTGCAAAAGAGCTAGTTTTGCCTCTTAATGATTGAAAAATAGTTTTTACCTTGTTTTGCAAAAGCCGCCTAGCATTATCTTCCTGAGAAGCTACTTCTTGCCTAACTCTGTCACGTTTTTTCTTCAGTTCACTCAATAAATGTTGATATGCATTGATTTCAAGATTAATCTGTTCGAGAGGCATCCCAATCTTTCCTGCTGTAGAGCCAAGAAATGTTTGCGATCGCCGTATTGTGCCATTGGTGACGATTGATTCACGAATAATATTTAGAAAATCTTGTAACCTGCTTGCTTCAAGTAACTTTGACTGAATTTCTTGATGTTCATGCTCTTTAGACATTTGAGCAGCAAGTAGCATTACGGGGATAATTTCAAAAGCATTATTACGATAATGTGTTTCGGCATATGTCCGAATGCGGTTGAAATGTCCTTGCAGAGTATTATTGCCTTGCATCACAAATAGCTTATCAGGAGTTTCTAGAAAACCTTTTAACAGACGTGAATCACGAAGATTTCTTTTCAAATTCATTAGAATGATTAACGGTTTGGCATTAGCTTCTAAAACCTCTAAAAACTTAAACTCTGATTCTTGAACGCTGTCATTAGTCACCACATAACAAATGACATCAGACTCATCAATCACACTTGCTGCAATTTCTTCATCAGATTTTCCACCAGGAGCGCCGATACCAGGGGTATCAATAATCCGAATATTTTTCCACTCATACACACGGTTATATCTGGTTGTCCTTTGCTTGCCAACGCCGATCGCGTTCCAGCCTTCACCCGTCACAATTGCATGGAGTGTACTTTTACCTGCTTTAGTTTTACCCATGAAAGCAATACTAAAGTGACTCAAAGCCCTAGACTTTGCATCAAGGGATGCTCTAATTTTTTGTAATTGCTGAATAATTTTGGACTCTAGAGCTTCCTTAGTTGAGTTAATTTGCTTGATTACTTCCTTAGCACTGCCGCTTCTGCCACCAGCCAGCAATGACTTTTGCAATTCTTGAGTTTGCTGATTAATGCTTACTTGCAAGTCTTCAAGAGCTTTTTCAGTTCGCTCTAGCCTTGATCTGGCAAATTCATAATCCTCAGTCGCAATTTTAGCACATCTTAAAACAGCTTCATCGTACTCAGGTCCCGCAAGTAAGACCTCACGTTGTAAACGCTCAATCTTTTGACTGATTTCTGATGGTGCAACCTCAGCAATCTTTTTGACTAATCCCCTAGAAAAAACACTCTCTGCACCTTTGAGTATTTTTGCCCCTACAGACAAATCAGCTTTTTCATTGTCTGATGAATTATTTTTTCTGTGGATTCGATAATACTGCTCTGCACTGGCGATTGCTTGATTAAACTTAGTTTCTGGGAACTTCCAAATTCTAACAATTTCATCAATGACCATTTTTTCAAGAGGGGCTAGATATCCATCTGCATAAGTAACCTCTAAAATTTGATACAAAAGATGTTGCCGCTCCTCTCTAGCAACCAATCTTGCACATTCTTCTAGGGATGGGTGGCTTTCGGCTTGGGAGAGAATGCTCTCTATAGCTTCAGTTGTAGCCGTGTCAGTCCCGTTATTTTTGATTAATTCATCCAAGTATCTGACTTCTTCACTATGGATTTGTTGATCTGCACAAATTATATGAGCAATTAATAGCAGGCTGTATTTCATTAAAATTTTTAGTCTAAATTCTTAAGTTAGTAGTCTGCTATAAGCATGAACAATTATTAAATCGTACTCAAAGCAGTTTAATATATCTACGATTATAAAAGATAAAAGTTTAAAGTCAAGCTTTAGTATAATAGCCCGACAAATTTGTTGATTTTTATATCACACAACAATAAATCTAAAATAGATATCAGAGTTCTGTTTAACTCCTCAACACTAATCATAGATTTCTCGGCGGTGCCCAACTTGATAAACAATGATGGTTTTCTGTAGGTCAATGACTCCATAGATAACCCTGTAGTCACCAACTCGCAACTTAAAAAAGCTTTACAAGTCGTTTGTTAGTATCAAAAGTGTAATTTCTTCAAAATTTTCCTCTAGCCACTTTATTTTATGTGCTATTCATATTTGATTGGAGCGATCGATCTTTAGAAGATCCGCAGTTGCCTCAGCAGTAAAATTCACGCTATAACTCATCCCAACTCAACCCTAATGATCCCATAGCTTGAGCCGCAGGTATCATCGTCCCTGTTACTTCCTGCTCTTGCCTTAATAAGCGATCAACCACTGCTGTTTTGGTAGTCCTAAAAAGGAAAGGGTGAACGAGGAGGTAAAGAAGCGTTCTAGTAATGAATAAAATTCCAAATCGCGCCAATGTGGTTTTCCAACTTTTTAGAGAATGATAGAGTTTTTCTCACTAGTCTTGATACTCGTTGTCGTGAGGTACAGTTGAATCTCTCAATGTAGTTGGTTTTTCCAGTGTTTTTACCGACTGCCCGATGACGTTTGCTGGGCAGGACAACTGGATAAGGTGTGTAGAAATCAGTGTAAATCACGGTACATTGGCAATAGACACTAGGCAACGATGCCCATAAGTGCTGAGCTGAGTCCCCAGAACGAGCGCCGATATGACAACCGACAATTTCACGAGTTTCGGCATCAAGGGCAAGCCATACCCAAATTATCCCCACATTGTCATAGAGAAGCAATTAGATTCAGTGATTTGAGTCCAAATTACAAAAGTAGGGCGTTGTACCCTGAGGCATCACCAACACCCCAACCTTACAACGCCCTAACTTATTCACTATTCAGCTAAGCTATT
>JBIKNH010000236.1:0-6264 GCA_044358815.1 Pseudanabaenaceae cyanobacterium
TCTTACTCAGTGATACCTAGTCTCGCAACTAGCTTCTCAAGCGTGAATTTCCGTATGCCCTGCGGTATTTAGTCTATTTTAAGATAAAGCCGTCCTAGAAGAACGGGGTTTTAAACCCATTTTTTCGATAACATTACACAAATTTTATCTATTGCTCGGACATTCTAAGGTAGTTTAGGTTTTGTACTATCAGCAAATCTCAAGCCATCACTACGAATGCTGTTGCGTGAATATTGCTGAAATGCCGTGTATATCTTGATTTAATGGTTAGTCAGCAGTATTAACTAAGTCAAATACTCAGGGGCTGACCATAGCAACTGCCATCTACACATTCAACATAATTTAGTCATTTATTCATATTGTCATATAGTCATGAAAATCGCACAAAATATTACCGAATTAGTTGGTCGGACACCCCTAGTAGAACTACAACGCATTCCAGCGGCTGAGGGCTGTGTGGCACGGATTGTAGTCAAGCTAGAGAGTATGAATCCCGCTGCGTCAGTGAAGGATCGGATCGGCGTAAACATGATTGCCGATGCTGAAGCCAAGGGTTTAATCACCCCAGGTAAAACTGTTTTAGTGGAACCAACTTCTGGTAATACTGGGATTGCCTTGGCTATGGTGGCGGCGGCTAAAGGTTATCGTTTGATTTTAGCGATGCCCGAAACCATGAGCATGGAACGTCGCGCTATGTTACGGGCTTATGGTGCAGAACTGGAGTTAACCCCTGGTAGTGAAGGCATGGGAGGCGCAATTCGTCGGGCTGGGGACATTGTGGCGCGGACTCCAGACGCTTACATGTTGCAACAGTTCAGTAATGAAGCTAATCCTGAAGTGCATCGCGAAACCACTGCCAAGGAAATCTGGGAAGACACCGACGGAGCAGTAGACTTTTTGATTTCTGGGGTGGGTACTGGTGGCACTATCACCGGTGTTGCCACAGTTTTGAAGGAGTTAAAGCCCGAATTTAAAGCCATTGCCGTAGAACCAGCTAATAGTCCCGTGCTGTCTGGTGGTCGCCCAGGTCCCCATAAAATCCAAGGGATTGGCGCAGGTTTCGTACCGGAAGTGCTGCAAAAAAACTTGATTGATGAAGTGATTACCGTAACCGACGATCAGGCTATGGCATTTGGACGACGGTTAGCGAAGGAAGAGGGCTTGTTGTCTGGTATTTCCAGTGGTGCAGCTTTGTATGCCGCCATTCAAATCGCCAAGCGTCCTGAAAATGCTGGCAAAATGATCGTGATGATCCAACCTAGTTTTGGGGAGCGCTACTTGAGTACTCCGATGTTTCAGGATGCCGAGTTGTTGACCTTAGCTTAATTCTTTAACTTGGTTTTTTAAGCGTGTTTTTGTGACATGTTTTTTGGCGTATTTTTTTGGTGTATTTTTTGGGCATGGTTTGACTCTAGCCCAAAGCCAAAAACTGGAGTCAAAAATTAGAACCAACAACTAAAGTCCCAAACCCCAACCCACCTGGCTAAAACATCTGAAGTGACGAATCATCCCGCCCCCAAGACACCCGAAAATCAGGGGCGGGAATTGACACTTAAACTCACACTCAAACTGGTATTTACATCAACTTGATAGATTGATTTAATTTTGACTTAACTTAAACCTGGACTGAGTTGTACTTATCTACGGTGTTTACTGGACTAATCTGCCCAGTTCGTCAGCCTAAATTAATTCATGCATGGCGGTAAAGAATCTGAGGAATTGAGATAGACTAACAACAAGAGAAAAAGACTGTCAAACCACCACCTGAGGGGATGTTCTTGTGTACTGGCTTACAAAATCTTTCCCGAAAATTGCCTCCCCAAGACGCACTCTGTCAACCATAGGCATCACCACTTTTTGTATTCTAGGGACATCCTTCAGTGTTGGTCTACCTGCTGAGTCCCGTTATGTGGTTTTTGTGCGCGGCAATAATCCGACAACTCTCCAAAAAATTCGTGGTATTGTACCCACTGCTTTTATCACCAGGTTGCCCCAGTTACCCAACCAGCCAGTGATTCAAGCGGGTGCTTTTAATCAGCAATCCGTTGCAGACCGCTTGATTGCAACTCTGCGTGGTAGAGGTATTGCCAGTGAAAAGCTATTTCGGGGCGAGACTGGCAAAGATGACCCCATAGCCACTGGTGAAGTGAATCAGCCCACCGGAGATGATGGCGATAACAATGGAGAAAATACTAGTGGCGACGGCACCGATAGCGCTGGTGATACTGCGGCGATTGATGGCAGTGAAGGTCAGAATGAAGGCACAGATGGTAATGGTGCAGATAATCCAGACAACATAGAAATCAATCGTCCTACGGCAAATAACACCCCTCAGGGTTTACCTGCCAACGTTGTGGCTACCCCTCCTAATAACACTGCTCCCCAAGCAAATCAGCCACGCACCGTGATCCCTCCCAGTCAGTTTCCGGTGCGGTTTCCAGTGGCAAATAACTGTAACTGTCAGCCCGACAGCAATAACCTAGGCACCGTCAGCACAGTTACTATTGCTGAAGGCGGTAGCGTTGGAGGCGTAAATTCCGACGCTGGTTTCCGCTATATTGCCGCCGTACCCACCCAGGGTAATCCCCAGTTTTTGTTAACTCGGGTACAGCAACTAGTGCCTGATGCGAAGCTGATGAATTCTTGGCGTGGTTCCTATGTTCATGCAGGAGCTTATCCTAATCGAGATGCAGCAGAGTCAGTTTCACGGTTTTTACGGTCTAAAGGCATTGACTCTAGGGTGCTGTTTTTCTAAGTCCCTTTCTGAAGTATTTCTAGATCATTTCTCGATACCATTTCTCGGTCACCTTAACTAATCAATCACTTTTCAATCACTTTGTAACTTCTACCCCCAAGTCACCAAAAAGCCACTAACATAATCCACCAGTCATCCCACATCTAATCCTATGGCTTTAGCAGATCCTCCCCTAAAATCATCAGGTTCTGATGGTACACAACGCAGGCGCAAATGGCTGGAAGCACTGGTTTTACTGCTACCTGGGGCTGCTTGGCTAATTTTGTTTCTGATTATCCCTATGGGGTTGATCATGATCCAAAGTTTTGTCAGTCCTGGTAAAGCAGCCTTTTCCCTGGCAAACTATCAACAGGTTTTTCAGAGTTACGAAGGGAATTTTATTTACTTAACTGTGGTGTGGCGCTCGTTTCTTTATGCGAGCCTGACTACTTTAGGCTGTTTGTTGCTGGGGTTTCCCGTTGCCTACTGGCTAGCCATTCACGCCCCCCGCAAATGGCAAAATATTCTCCTGCTGCTGTTTGTTTTGCCCCTGTGGACTTCTTCACTGCTGCGTTCCTATGCTTGGATTACCATTTTGCGCCCCACAGGTTTACTAAATACTTTTCTGCGCCTTTTTGGCATTCCAGCCATTAACTTACTCAACAAACCGGAGGGGGTAGTGCTAGGTATGATCTACACCTTTTTGCCCTACATGGTTTTGGTTCTGTACACTTCAATAGAAAAACTTGATCTGCGCCTCCTAGAAGCCTCTGCCGACCTAGGGGCAAATGCTAACCAAACCTTTTGGCAAGTTACAGTACCTCAAGTCGCTCCAGGCATTGTGGCAGGTTCTTCGTTAGTCATGATCAGTAGCTTTAGCGACTATATCAACCCTCAACTCTTGGGCGGACCTGGCACCCGTACCATCGCTTCAATTATTGAATTACAATTCCTTGGTGCCGGAAATAACAAAGGCTTTGGTGCATCCCTGAGCATGGTTTTAATCCTTGCTGTAACCATTGTCATTGCCCTGTTGTTGAAATATGGTGACCGGAGAGTAGTTAGTGATGGTTAATAGTAGTTCTGGCAACTATGGCAACAAAAATGGCAACCAAAACAATTATGAAAATAATTACGGCACTGCCTCAACCAACAGCACCAACGGCAAAGAAGCGCCAAACCTGAGACTAGAGAAAAAACGGGTGCGATTTTGGCAGTTAGGCTATGTCCTTTTGGCATTTGTCTACATGTATCTGCCCATTGGGGTTCTCACAGTATTTAGTTTTAATGTGTCCCCCTATCCATCCCGTTGGGACGGCTTCACCCTGAGTTGGTACACCAAATTCTTTGCCAACCCCAAACTAACCCAAGGTCTACTCAACAGTCTTTCTGTGGCAGGAGTTGCCGTCACGGTTGCCGCAGTCCTAGGGACTCTAACCTCTGTCGGTTTAGCCCGTTATTATTTCCCTGGGAAAAGTTTGTATCGTGGTATGACCTATCTGCCCCTGATTACCCCTGACATTGCCATTGCCGTCGCCACATTGATTTTCTTTGCAGGACTGAAATTTAAACTCAGTCTTGCCACTATTATTGTCGCTCACATAGTTTTTTGTTTGTCCTATGTGGCGGTGGTGGTATCCAGTCGTTTAGCCGGACTAGACCCCCGTCTCGAAGAAGCCGCCCTAGACCTCGGTGCGACCCCAGTACAAGCCTTTATTCGGGTTCTACTACCCCAACTGATGCCTGGGATCATTTCGGGCTGTCTACTGGCGTTTATTCTCAGTATGGATGATTTTGTGATTGCCTACTTCACCGCTGGAGTCGAAAGCACCACCCTACCCATCGCAATTTTTTCATCACTGCGTAATGGCGGTGTCAGCCCTGAGCTAAACGCCCTAAGCGTGGTTCTGATCATTGCATCAGGAATTATTGCCATCATTGCTGAGTACGTCAGAAGCTTAGGCAATCGCAACTAGGGACTCACCCCCTAAAACTTGTAACCATGACCTGCCAAACATTTCCCAAGATTTTTGGCTCCCTCATAAATCCCTTCATCAAAGTTATTCATCAAAGTTATTAGTGTTGGAGCAGCAACCGGATGAGAACGATAAAGCCTAATGGCGGTAGCGAATTGGTAAAAACCTGTGGTATAAACCAAAGCTATGCTATAGTACACTCTGACAAAGCTAACGACGACTCCCCATGAGTGAGAAGCCCTTAAAGCTGCGTATCTCCATTCCGCCTGTGGAGGGCATTGAAGATGTTCCTGTCGCAGCGGCAGAGTCTATTGCTCATAAAATGGGGTTTGACAGCGCTGACGTACAGGACATCGTCCAAGCAGTTACCGAGGCGTGTGTTAATTCCATTTTGTATAGCACATCAGACTTTGAGGTAGAAGTAATCCTCTGGATTACGCAGAAAAGCCTTCTGGTAGAAGTACGGGATCGTGGCTCAGGTTTTGATCCAGATAACGTACCACCGCCAGATTTCGCAGTCATAACCGATATGGGTGTGAAAAATGGTGGTTTCGGTATCCACATGATCAAAGCATTAATGGACAAGGTTGAGATCGAATCTTCTGATCAAGGCACAACCATTAGGATGAGTAAATTTTTGCGCTAGTCAATTGCAAACGCGGTTCTTTGAGAAGTCGAGCAGTCCAATTATGACGCACTCTTCATTTTTGCAGGATGAACTGAAAATTACTGAGGAGCTTGATGGTGATAAAGCAATCCTCAAGCTGCATGGCGCTTTGAGTGTGACCACAGTTCCTTATTTTCGGCAAGCAGTGCAACCTTACATTGATCGTAAGCTCTCGATTATCGTCCTAGATTTTGAGGGTGTCACCAAGATTGTCAGCCGTGGCGTAGGTGCGGCAATAGACATGGCTGTACAAGCCAAAAAGCAAGGTGGCAAGTTGCGCCTTGATAAAGTAGGAAAATATGCCCGCTCTTTGTACATTCAAGGGGTGCATCTAGTAGCCGAAGTGCCTGAGTTGGATCTGTTTGACGCATCCAGGCTCAGTTAGTTTTAGGCTCGTAATCGAAAATTGGCTGAGTCATTCTTTGGCTTGGCTCGTTTTTGTTGTTAATGAGATGTTGGTAATAAGGTTTAGAGGAATAGTCAATGAAAATAGTCGGTCGCCGTTCCTTAGGTATGCATCCGGTCTATGACATTGGCTTAGCAGAAACTCATAACTTTTTGATTGCTGATCATTTTGTTGCGGCTAACTGCTTTAACAAATCCCACAGTGTTGCCTATGGTTATGTCACGTATCAGACGGCATACCTCAAGGCAAACTATCCTGTGGAGTATATGGCGGCGTTGTTGTCGTCGGTTAGTGGTGAGCAGGATAAAGTCCAGCGTTACATTGCTAATTGCAATAACCTAGGTATTACGGTTCTACCGCCGGACATTAATCGGTCTGAGTTAGACTTTACCCCCTTTGGTAAACAGATTTTATTTGGTTTGGCGGGGATCAAAAATCTGGGGATGTCAGCTATTGAAATAATTTTGCGGGTGCGTCATGC
>JBIKNH010000063.1:0-19751 GCA_044358815.1 Pseudanabaenaceae cyanobacterium
CAAAGGCTCAGAACAGCCTGACCTCAAACAGCCCGAATCCAATAACGACAAAGTTTGCATCATGGTTCCTCGTCGCTTAGTGAAAGCTGTCACCTACCTCAGCACACATATCGCCGTTCCCATCGCACTATATTCATTCGTTCCCTATTTACCATCTTCTCCACCCAAGCAAGGTCAATGTTCTCAACCTCCCACAGCACAGGTTCTGTCTAGTCAAGTTCTGTCCGATCAAGGTAAGACTAAAGCTGTGGTGAAATAGTTACCAGATCATTTGAGTCTTAATTTGAGTCCGTTAACCCCAATATCAACGCCGCCAAATTCAAAACCAACTCAAGAAAAACTCATCGCCCCAAAAAACTCAGCATCCCCCTAAGCACGACCCGCCCCAAATAGCAAAAATATTAAATTCTTTTAAGTTGTAATGCGATCAGCGCAATGAAATGAAAGCGTTACGATAGACTTTCATGTAGACAGCCTGTGCCTATGTTCTGTAGGTGAGGCATTTGTACACATGGAGCAACTGCCAGATGTCACACACCGTTAAAATCTACGACACCTGCATTGGCTGTACCCAGTGCGTGCGTGCGTGCCCCTGTGATGTTTTGGAAATGGTTCCTTGGGACGGCTGCAAGGCAGGTCAAATTGCCTCTTCGCCCCGTACTGAGGACTGCATTGGTTGTAAGCGTTGCGAAACCGCTTGCCCCACTGACTTCCTAAGCGTCCGCGTTTACCTCGGTGCTGAAACCAGCCGTAGCATGGGCTTAACCTACTAAAGCTATAAATTATTAGTAATGCAATAGTTGTTTGACTAACGGTTATTAATTAGTTTATTGCCTAAAAGCGTTTTAGTCTGTGTTTAGCGTTGGCAATGGTTTTTACCACTGATTTGCGCTATTTTGGTTCTCGCCATTATTTATATCTTCATTATGAGGGGTATCTGTAGTTTTACGGATGCCCCTTGTTGTTTGGGATCTTTTCTGGGGTTGACCTAGAGAGACAGGTTATAAATTTGTTTTAGCCGATTGATCAGCCCCACCCCACGCCAAAAATCCTCGATCCGCTGACTGACCAGAGCCGCTTGAGTATAGTGGAAAAAATGTCCCCCATGTTGGCTAATCCATTGGCGATCCCGTTGTTGTAAGTGTCTTTGCCACCGACCCGCAGCATTAAAAATAGGATCATCTGCCGCTCCACAAACCAATACTGGCATAGGTAATTGTGGCGTAGCCGTTACGATCCGTTCTTTGAGGGAATGGATTTGAAAACACTGATCTAGATCTTGGGCTAGTAGCTGCCCCAACCATTGCAAAATTTGCCGATCCCGATAACCAAACAACTGAAAGGCTAACCGTTGCAGCACTTGCGGACGGATTTTCTCCGTCTGAGTTATAGATGCATCATCACTGACGCAATGAGGACAACCCGCAAACACTTCATTGGGTGCGTCACCATAGTTCACTGCATCAAGAAAAGCCTGATAATAATCACTGTAATAGTGACTATGCCAACTGTAACTGAGGTCACGCCCCACCGATAACAACACCACCGAACTAATTTTAGCGGGATACCTACTGGCATAGAGCCAAGCCACCATCCCCGCCAAACCGTGACCAATCAAATGAATTGGCTGATCGATGTGCTGTAGGTAATGATCAAGGGCGCACAGCACTAAAGCTAAATCACTGCCCTCGTCCGGCGACTGCTGATATTCCCACGTGGCGACCACCTGATGCCGTGCGAGTCTTTGCAACAATGGCACATCAAATCGCCGTAGATTTTGACTGAGGCAAAGATGCAGCACTTGTAAGGATTCCGGCTGAGGGGTGAATTGGGGGTGAGGTGTCGATCCGAGATGATTTAACTCCATGACCACGATTGAATAGCTCCTTATTTTTGTGAATGAGTTGTAAATGAGTATTGATTAACTAGGTTTTAAGAACGTATTTATTGCTAAATATTCTTATTAAGCTTTGATGGAATTGGTTGAAAATGGTCAAAAAAACACTACAGCAGCCTAGGTGCGGCGAGACTTACTAGGACTTATAGTCAATCAAATTAAGAATGGGACGTTATTGGGGGCTATTGTCAGACAAGATGTCTGACCTACAAGGCATCAATAAAGGTGGGACGGACATCTTGTCCGCTTATCTTCTTAAAAGACTGTCCCAGAATTATTTGAAATAACTATAATCCTATGAGACAAAGCAGCACCACAGACTGCTATAGCTGGTTTATGGGTCTTTCAGGCACGAGTCAAACACGAGTCTACTTAGTTATCAGTTACTTTACTGCTTAGCTAAACCGACTGATTCCATTGGCATTTCCAGCGAGAGGGCATCTAAAGCAAGGGCAATTTAACCGACTCCTTTAATGGATGGGTCTTACTATAAATTTATTGAATATTATTGTCAATAGTTGACTAGGATTTTGCTTTTGATCTTGCTATTGATGGGGGGCTAAATTCTGACGGAAAATATGTCGCAAATATGGTGTACACATTTTGCATGTATGCCTTTAGATGTATTTAGGGATTTGTTGTATATAAAACTACTGTGGCGGCTGAAAAGTTATGCAGCGATCACAAACCGATCACCAATGTGGCGGCTGCCTCCCTGACCCGCTATAGGCAATAGTTTAAGCCTGAGATTTAGGTCAAATCAGGATTTGCGCCACCGGTGATTGGGGCAAATTTAGCAACGGTATAGGTGTAAAACCGCCCGATCACAGGAAATAATTCTTGGTTGTACCGCCATAGAGTGTGTCAAAATAGTAAAGAATTGCGAACTTAATTAAAGACCTCGATACATCCCCATGGCTCTCCCCATTCGTAACGTTGCCATTATTGCTCACGTTGATCACGGCAAAACCACTCTAGTCGATGCTCTCCTGAAGCAATCTGGCGTTTTTCGGGCTGGCGAAGAAGTCGAAACCTGCGTCATGGATTCTAATGATCTAGAGCGTGAACGCGGCATCACGATTTTGTCGAAAAATACAGCAGTTCGCTACAAAGATACGCTGATTAACATCGTCGATACGCCCGGACACGCCGATTTTGGGGGTGAAGTAGAGCGCGTTTTGGGGATGGTCGAAGGCTGTCTTTTGATTGTGGACGCTAATGAGGGTCCGATGCCTCAGACCCGATTTGTGCTGAAAAAAGCTCTGGAAAAGGGTTTACGCCCCATTGTGGTAGTAAACAAGATTGACCGCCCTTCGGCAGAACCTTTTAAAGCCATTGATAAAGTTTTAGACCTGTTTTTAGAGTTGGGCGCTGATGATGATCAGTGCGATTTCCCCTATCTGTTTGCTTCGGGTATTTCTGGGTTTGCCAAGGAAAAGCTCGAAGATGACAGCGAGACGATGCAACCATTGTTTGAGTCAGTGTTGCACCATGTGCCACCTCCTGCTGGTGATGTGGATAAGCCCTTCCAGTTACAGGTCACAACCCTAGACTATTCCGAGTATTTAGGGCGGATTGTAATCGGTAAAATTCATAATGGTACGGTGAAGGCTGGTCAACAAGCGGCTTTGATCAAAGAAGATGGCTCCATTGTCAAGAGTAAAATCAGCAAGCTGTTAGGGTTTGATGGTTTACGCCGTGTGGAATTACAGGAAGCTTCGGCAGGTAATATTGTGGCAATCGCTGGTTTTAGTGATGCCAATATCGGTGAAACCGTTGCTGATGCTACCAATCCTGAGGCGCTGCCTTTGATTAAGGTGGACGAACCAACCCTGCAAATGACTTTCGTGGTCAATGACTCACCTTTTGCGGGTAAGGAAGGTAAGTTAGTTACATCGCGTCAAGTGCGGGATCGTTTGATACGGGAACTAGAAACTAACGTGGCTCTGCGGGTTGAAGAAACTGATTCCCCAGATCGTTGGAGTGTGTCCGGTCGTGGTGAATTGCACTTGGGTATTTTGATTGAAACCATGCGCCGCGAAGGTTATGAGTTCCAAGTTTCACAGCCGCAGGTAATTTACCGTGAAGTGAACGGTCGCCCCTGTGAGCCTTATGAATATTTGGTGATGGACGTTCCCGAAGATGCGGTGGGTAGCTGTATTGAACGGATTGGGCAACGTCGCGGTGAAATGCAAGATATGCAACCTGGTAGCGGCAATCGTTCTCAGTTGGAATTTGTGATTCCGGCACGGGGTTTGATTGGGTTCCGGGGTGAGTTCATGCGGATTACTCGCGGTGAAGGGATTATGAATCATAGTTTCCTTGACTATCGCCCTCTCGCTGGAGATGTGGATACGCGCCGGAATGGGGTTCTCATTTCTTTTGAGGAAGGTGAAGCAACTTTCTATGCCCTCAAGAATGCAGAAGATCGCGGTGTGTTCTTTATTAAGCCTGGTACTAAGGTTTATAAGGGCATGATTATTGGTGAGCATAATCGTCAACAGGATTTAGATTTGAATGTCTGTAAGACGAAGCAGCTAACGAATATGCGTTCTGCTGGTGGTGATGAGTTGGTGCAGTTGCAAGCTCCTATTGAAATGAGTTTGGAACGCGCTCTGGAATATATCGGTAGCGATGAAATGGTGGAAGTTACGCCCCAGTCGATTCGTTTACGGAAGTTGGATAAGAAGTTGGCGCGTCGTTAGAGATGGTTTTGGATCCCCCCTAGCCCCCCTTACATAAAGGGGGGGAAAGGATTTCAGTAAAGTCCCCATTAGATAAGGGGGATTTAGGGGGATCAAAAGTTAACTAAAAATTATTTCAATTAAATCCCTGACCTATGTATAAGGTTGGGGATTTTTTTAGGATGTTTTTCTGGAGGACGTTTCTGGTTTTGCTAAAAAATTCTGTTGATCAGATTGGGTGATTGCCAAGTGAGATTAAGATATTAATCAGATCCGATTGGCGGAATTTTTTGCGGGATGGATTCTGATTATGGTTGACCTAAAAGCGGCTCTCAATAAGGCATATTTAAAGATTAGTCCTGATCAGGCTGCGGTAGATGAGTTTAAAGCGAACTTAGGGCGGCTGATGGCTCAGGTTAATGAATCAGAGTCGGAGGAGTTTCATAAGAATCTGGTGTCTGATTTTCTGAAGGAGACTTACTATAAGCAGAATTACTTTATCAATACGAAGGGGCGTAATGATTTGGTGATTCATCATGGGAAGGATGCTAAGAGTGCGGTGGGGGTGATTATTGAGGCGAAAAAGCCCACTAATAAAGGGGAAATGGTACAGCAGGGGCGCTTGAATGTGAAGGCGTTGCAAGAGTTGGTTTTATATTTTCTGCAAGAGAGAATTACTGCGAATAATCTGGAAATTCGGCATTTGGTGGTGACTAATGTTTATGAGTGGTTTATTTTTGATGGGAATCTGTTTGAAACTCTGTTTGCACAGGATAAGGTTTTAGTGAGGCAGTTTCAGGATTTTACAGAGGGGCGACTGAGTGGCAAAAAGACGGAGTTCTTTTATAAGGAAATTGCTGAACCAGCGATTAGTCGAGTGATTGACCAAATTAAGTTTGTGCATTGCGATTTACGGAATTGGGAATCTCTGGATGTGGTGGATCTGTATAAGATTTTTTCGCCGCAGCATTTGCTTAAGTTGCCTTTTGTCAATGATAGCAATAGTTTGAATAAGCCTTTCTATAATGAATTACTGCATATTATTGGGTTGACAGAAGTTAAGGATAAAGGTAAGAAGTTAATCGGGCGGGTGCAGGAGGGGGCGCGTCAAAATGGTTCTTTGATTGAGAATGCAATGGCGCGGTTGGATAGTTTGGGAAAGATGCAGCGGTTAAGTCATGGTGAGGAGTTTGGAAGTACTAATGAAGAGAGGTTGTTTAATGTGGCGTTGCGGTTGGCAATTAATTGGATTAATCGCATTCTGTTTTTGAAGTTGTTGGAAGCGCAATTAATTAAATATCATCAAGATCATCAAGGGGAGCCGAATTTTGCCCGTGAATTTGCATTTCTGAATTTGGCGAAGGTCAAAAATTATGATGATTTGAATAGTTTGTTTTTTGAGGTTTTGGCTAGGGAACAGTCTAAGAGGGGGGCGGATGTGCGGGAAATGTTTGCCCATGTGCCTTATTTGAATAGTTCGCTGTTTGAGCCTTCGGAAATGGAACAGGAGACGATTTTTATTAGTAATCTGAAGGATCAGGATTTACAGATTTTTGGGGCGACGGTGTTGAAGGATAGTCATGGTAACAAGCGCGGGGGTAGGTTGAATGCTTTGGCTTATTTGTTTGAGTTTCTGGATGCTTATAAGTTTGATCGGGATGGTTTGGAAGATACCCAAGAAGATAGTGAGAAGTTGATTAATGCTTCGGTGTTGGGGTTGATTTTTGAGAAGATTAATGGATATAAGGATGGTTCTTTTTATACCCCTGGGTTCATTACGATGTATATGTGCCGTGAGACGATTCGGCGGGCGGTGGTGCAGAAGTTTAATGAGGTGATGGGGTGGAGTTGTGGGAATATTCAGGATTTGAAGGATGATTTAAGTCGCTATATTAGGGAATCAAATAGGGTGATGCGCCGTAATGAGGCTAATTCTATTATTAATAGTTTAAAAATTTGTGATCCGGCGGTGGGTTCGGGGCATTTTTTGGTGTCGGCTTTGAATGAAATGATTGCAATTAAGCATTATCTGGGGATTTTGCAAGATAAAAATGGTGAGTCTTTGAGTCAATATGAGATTGAGGTGGTGAATGATAAGTTGAAGGTGAGTTTAGATGGGAAGTTGTTTGCTTATAATCCTAAAAATAAGGAAAGTCAAAGGGTTCAAGAAACGCTGTTTCATGAGAAGCAATCTATTATTGAGGGTTGTTTGTTTGGGGTGGATATTAATCCTAATTCGGTGATGATTTGTCGTTTGCGGTTGTGGATTGAGCTTTTGAAAAATGCTTATTATCGAACCCCCCCTAGCCCCCCCTTGCAAAGAGGGGGAGATCTGGAAACTTTGCCCAATATTGATATTAATATCAAGTGTGGTAATTCTTTGATTAGTCGGTTTGGGTTGGATTCGTTGATTGTTTCAGGGAAAAGTAAGGAAAAAGTTGAGGAGTATCGGCAGGCGGTTAGAGAATATTATCATGCTAAAAGTAAGGATCGAAAATGGCAGATTGAGTGGTTAATTCAAGAGATTAAAAATAGTTTTTGGACTACTTTAACGGGGCAAGATCCGAAGAAAGTTAAGCTGCGGGGTTTAGAGGGGGAATTGTATCAATTAGAGAATCAGGTTTTGTTGTTTGAGGAGTCGGCTAAGGAGAAGAAAGCACGGGAAAAGAAAATCACGAAGTTAAATAATGAAATTGATAAGTTAAGGGCTGAAATTGCTGATATTGATAGCGGTAAAATTTATAGTAATGCTTTGGAGTGGCGGTTTGAGTTTCCTGAGGTTTTGAATGATCAGGGTGATTTTGTTGGGTTTGATGTAATTATTGGCAATCCGCCATATATCAGACAGGAAGAAATCAAGGAACAGAAACCACATTTACAGGCTAATTTTGTAACCTATTCGGGAACTGCTGATTTGTATGTATTTTTTGTTGAAAGAGGATTTGAAATCTTAAAAGATAAAGGTCAATTTTCTTACATCATGCCTAATAAGTGGATGCAAGCAGGTTATGGCAAAGCGTTAAGAAATTACTTTTTAGAAACTCAATTACAAGCAATTATTGATTTTGGTGATTTACAAGTATTTGAAGAAGCAACTACCTATCCTTGCATTCTCAACGCATCAAAACAAACTAGAAATAATGATTTCATTTCTGCTGTTGTAAATACACTCGATTTTAGAAGTGAATTTGCAAGTTATATAGAAAGTATTTCTAATCAAATAACAGCAGAATCACTAAGTGATGAAACTTGGATGATTTCTTCTGGGAGCGATCAGGGTTTACTTTTAAGAATAAAAAACAAATGTATTTCTTTAGATGAATATGTTGAAAATAAATCATTTCGTGGAATTATAACAGGCTTAACCGAAGCTTTTCTTATTGATAACAATGAAAAAGACCAAATCCTAGAGAAAAACGAGAAAAGTTCAGAATTGTTGAAGCCGTTACTTCGCGGTAGAACTATCAAAAAATGGTATGCACAACAAGATAGTTTATGGTTGATTGGTACTTTTCCAGCACTAAATATAAATATTGATAATCATCCAGCAATCAGAGATTATTTACTTAGATTTGGAAGGAACAGACTAAATCAATCAGGAGAAAAAGGAAGTCGCAAAAAAACAAGCGGTGAATGGTTTGAAACTCAAGATAATATTGCTTATTGGAAAGAATTTGAAAAGCCCAAAATTATGTATCAAGTCTTCCAGGTAAAACCATGTTTTATCTATGATGATCGAGGGCTTTACTGTAATAACTCTATGTGGATTATTCCAAAAGATGATAGAGTTTTATTAGCTATTCTGAACTCAAATATGGGTTGGTGGCTTATTTCAAAGTATTGCACTGCCATTCAAAACGGTTATCAATTAATCTGGAAATATTTTGGGCAAATTCCAATTCCAAAAGCAAATCGAAAACAATCAAAACTAATTACCTCACTTGTTGACGAAATTCTCACTGCCAAAAAAGCTGATCCTAATGCTGATGTGAGCGAACTAGAAAAGAAGATTGATCATTTAGTTTACAAACTCTATGGACTTACCTATGATGAAGTGAAGATAATTGAGCCGGAATTTGCACTCACTGAACAAGAATACACAGCGATTAGCGTTGAATAGGAATAAAACTATGCTTTATCAACAAAATACTATCAATCCAAAATTAGATAAACTACTTGATGAACTAAAAACGAAGTTGGTGAATCTTTATGGTGAGCAACTGTATTCCTTGATTTTATTCGGTTCACAGGCTAGAAGAGAAGCAAATCCAAACTCTGATATTGATGTCATGACTGTTCTCGAAGACCCTATTGATGTAACTAAAGAAGTATATAAAACATCAGATATTAGATTTTACTTTATTGACAAATACGGAGAATTAGTTTCAATCGTCCCTGTACCTAAATCAGACTTTGTATCATCTTCTACTTCACTAGTAAGAATAGCTAAACGAGAGGGAATTAAACTATGAGTGAAATCAATCAACTAGTCAGCTTAGCTTGTGAAGACATAGAAACGGCTGAATTTTTGTTTTCAGGGCAACGTTACCGCTCTTGTTTATCCCGTGCTTACTACGCCATGTACTACTCTGCTCAAGCATTATTGCTATCAGAGAATATAGAAACATCAACTCATAAAGGAGTTATTAAATTAATAAATATGCACTTTGTCAGAACAAACCAACTTGATCGCACAATCTTTAAACTATTAAGTGATGCCTATGATCTTAGACAATTGGGAGACTACAGCTCTAACTTTATTGCAACCTCATTATCCGCTAGAGAGGCAATAGATAATGCTCAAATATTTATTAATGAGATTAACAGAATATTGAATCTAAAAAATAACAATAGATAATTGAGTTTGCAAACCCTGTGGACTTACCTATGATGAAGTGAAGATAATTGAGCCGGAATTTGCACTTACTGAACAAGAATACACAGCAATTAAAATAGAATAGGAGGTAAAAACAATGACACTCGCCGAAATACTACCCGCCGCCCGAAAACTCACTGTAACAGAAAAACTGAAACTAATTAGGATTCTTGCAGAAGACCTAGATACATCTGAGAACATTCAGCTATCAGAAACGTTAAAAACTCAATTCCCCCCTGAAGCAGTTACACCAAAGAGTAAAAAACTCCGACCATTTGGTTTATGTGCTGGAGAATTTGTCGTTCCTGAAGACTTTGACGCACCGCTACCAGAAGAAATTTTAAAGTCCTTTGAAGGAAAATGAAAATTTTATTAGACACACATATTTTCTTATGGTTTATCAGTCGAGATCAACGGCTATCAACAGATGTGCAGGAAATTATTCAAGACTTAGACAATGAAATTTATCTGAGTGTTGTTTCGACTTGGGAAGCCATTATCAAATATCAGTTGGGCAGATTACCATTGCCAGAATCACCTTAAATATATTTTCCTAAACACTGTGATCGCCATCAAATTCTTAATCTCGATTTTGATCAAGCCAGTGTAACTCAACTAGCTAAACTCCCGTCTTTACATCGTGATCCCTTTGACAGAATGCTTATTTGTCAAACCATACAAAATGACATGACAATTGCCACAGTAGACGACGCAGTTCGAGCTTATCCAGTCAATTTGCTTAAACCATGACAAACCGCTAAAAAAGGTGAGCGCCATGCTAATACAAGCAAACTAGAGAAGATGATTGATAAATTAGTTTATAAACTCTATCAACTCACCTATGACGAAGTAAAAATCATCGATCCAGAATTTGCACTAACAGAATAAGAATACACAGCAATTAAAATAGAGTGAAACTCTTGACATGAGCTAAAAATCTAATTAAAAGAGGAAACTAAAATGTCACAAATCAACACCGAAATCGATTCAGCAACTACCGACAAACTCACCTACATCCAACAACAAACCAATCAGACCCTATCTGATATTTTGCGCGATGCCATAGACTCTTACTATCAAAAACTCAAACATCAACACAAAAAAACATCCTTTGAAATTTTTGAAGAATCAGGCTTTATTGGATGTTGCTCCGTTGAAAGCGACTTATCCATAAACTACAAACAAGTCCTATCAAACGAACTTGAGGCTAAATATGATCATCGCTGATACAGGATTTTGGTTAGCCCTAGCCGATCAACAAGACACTCATCACCAAGCCGCCAGACAAAAACTAAAAGAAATTGACGAAAGACTAATTACAACATGGTGTGTTGTTACAGAAACTTGCTATCTATTGCTAAAAAGAAAAGGAGTGCTTGCTCAATCTAAATTCATGGAATCATTAGCAAATGGAGCCTTCGAGACATTTAACCTGCAACCCGATCATGCCCAAAAAATCACTCAACTCATGCAAAAATATGGCAATCTCCCAATGGACTTAGCCGATGCCTCCCTAGTCATTCTCGCAGAAGAACTAGGTCACGGTCGCATCTTGTCAGTTGATTATCGAGATTTCAATACCTATCGCTGGAAAAACACCCAACCATTTAAAAACCTTTTGCAGTAGATAAAAATTCTCACTGCTAAAAAAGGCGATCGCCATGCTGATACGAGTGAATTAAAAAAGAAGATTGATCACCTAGTTTACAAACTCTATGGACTTACCTATGAAGAAGTAAAGATAATTGAGCCGGAATTTGAACTAACAGAATTGGAATATAAGGCGATTAGAATAGAGTAAAATAAAATTCTTGATATGAGATTGAAAGCTAACAAGAAAATATATGACAATAAGCAACACATTACTTAATCGAATCACCCAAATTCCTGGACAATGTGGTGGTCGTCCCTGCATTCGAGGAATGCGAATCCGCGTCACAGATATATTAGAAATGCTTGCCGAAAACGTCAGTATTACCGAAATATTAGAAGACTTCCCTGATTTAGAACTTGCTGACATTCAAGCTTGCCTAGTCTTTGCCGCACGCCGTACAGATTTTCCGCGACTAACCGCATGAATATTTGGATTGATGCTCAACTACCACCGACACTCGCTAACTGGATGTCCAGTAATTTTGATATAACAGCAATATCTTTAAAAGAACTATCGCTACGAGATGCCAAAGACATCGAAATATTTGAAGCAGCAAGAATTTCTAATGCAATCATTATGACAAAAGACAGCGACTTTATAGATTTGGTATGTCGTCTAGGCACACCACCTCAAGTGCTATGGATTACCTGTGGCAACGTCACTAATCGTAACCTGAGACAACTTCTCACGGCAACTTTATCAACAGCATTAGAGCAAATTAAACAGGGAGAAGCGATTGTTGAGATCAGCAATAAATAGGCAAAAAGTAATTGTTATACAGATACGAATAAACTAGAAACAAGATTAATCATTTAGTTTACAAACTCCATAGACTTACCTATGATGGAATGAAGATAATTGAACCAGAATTTGTACTCACTGAACAAGAATACAAATACCATATCTTGTTCACTTTTTTACTCTCCCTTTCTATCCATCAATACTTCGGCTCTAAAACTCCATTTCTTCATCGATTTCCGCATTCATTTCAATATTCATATTCCCATTCATAAACAACGATTCATCCAGTGAATTTGGATCAGTTAGTTCCTGTTCAATTAAATCAGTATAGTTGACTTCAATTTGCTTAAATAGAACTTGCTGTAATGCTTTTTCTTGGTGAAATTTTTGTTGATAGTAACGCCGAATTTCACAATCAGTTTTAACGTCAGTTTTCTCGAACTTCGCTAACCAATGTTTTATCCGCTTCTCACAGTGGATCGCCTGAATCTTCACAATAGCTGCCTTCACCACCATCTGTGGACGCAATAAAGCCACCCGACTATTATCATCTTCCCGCAAAAAATAATTTAGCTTATTACTAGTCTCATGATCTTCAATACACATTAACTGTAATTGCTTCAACAGGTTATCAGGATAAACAGGATTCGCCAAATCTAATTTATTACTATCAATTAAATCTAAAATCATGTGCCATAATTGCAAGTGATTCGTCAAACTAAAACTAATATCTGCTGTTTCCAATTCATTAAACACAAATTGTCGATGTGCCGGAAACTGTAAAAATACTTGCAGCAACTGTTCTTCCGCCAACTGCAAAGCAGAAGTACTAGTTTTTGCCACCGCAATATTCTGATGCCCATACCATCGCTGATGCCGTAATTGCTTCCGTAAATCCTGCTCAATTCGCAAAGCCAGATAAGCATTCCCTTGGGATAATTGCTGTGCCGCAGTATGCAAATAATGAGTCCGTAAAAAAGAAGTATCCGGCAAATTACTTAATAAAGTCGCGATACTTTGACTACACTTCTGGAATTGATCCGCTTGATTCAGATTATGACTGGCTAACAGTTGTTGAATCCGCCAATCTAGAAACAGCGGTGCATCAGTCACTAACTGCTGATAACTCGCGGCATCATGATGTTTCAAGAACTCATCGGCATCTTTTCCTTCAGGCATGGTCAAAACCCGCAACTGCACTGTTCCATTAAAAATCAAATCCTTAAAGTTCTCAATTGCCTTATCTGCGGCATTAATCCCCGCCCGATCCCCGTCAAAATTTAAAATAATCTGCTTCGATTCCGTATAACGCACCAATTGGTTTAACTGCGGTAAACTCAACGCCACCCCCATCGTCGCCACAACTTCCTTAATACCTGCCTGATGTAACGCAATCGCATCTAAATAACCTTCCACCACAATCGCCCGATCTAACTTCGCAATGGCATCCTTTGCCCGATCCATCGCAAATAAAATCGTGCCTTTATGAAATAGCGGCGTTTCTGGAGAATTTAAATATTTGGGTTCCCCACCGTCTAGGGCACGCCCCCCAAAAGCAATTACCCGCCCCTTATCATCGCGAATGGGAATCATCACCCGATCCCGAAATCGGTCATAATAACCCGCCCCAGTCTTATTCGTTACGATTAAACCCGCCGATTCCACTAGCGCCACCGGTAATCGCTTCTCTTCCACTAGATAATTATAGAGCTTATTCCAACCCGCCGGAGCATAGCCAAACTGGAACTGTTGAATGGTTTCTTCGGTTAATTCCCGTTTTTGACGAATATATTCTAAGGCTGACTTTCCTTGCGCCGTATAGAGCGCATGGTGATAGAAACTCGCCGCCAGCGCCATAATTTCATGGAGTTGTTCCTTTTGAGTCTGTTGCCGCTGAAATTCCTGTTGCTTTTCAGGTTCAAGGGTTTTAATCGGAATATGATGCCGCTTTGCTAATTCAACTACCACATCACTAAAAGACTGTTTCCCTAATTCCATGAGAAACTTAATCGCACCGCCTGCCGCCCCACAACTAAAACAGTGGTACATTTGCCGCGACGGATTCACCTGAAAAGCCGTCGGATTACTGCCTTGATGGAACGGACAGGGACCCCGCAAATTCGCCCCACTCTTCCGTAAAACCACATATTCGGAAACTACATCAACGATATCAACCCGCTGATTTACTTCATCAATTGTATCTTGGTGAATGGGAAGCTTACCCATAGTTTTTGGAGTTTCCGTTGCAGGCATTCTAATCTATTTTATCATTAGATTTTGAGAATTTAAATTGCCCTTATTTTTCGCCTAAAATCATGAATTCTAATCACCCTCATCTTAATGGCTTTTTGAGTATTAACAAACCGATGGGCATCACCGCCCATGACTGCATCGCTAAATTACGGAAATTACTGAAACATAAAAAAATCGGTCATAGTGGCACCCTCGATCCGATGGCAACAGGGGTATTACCTGTCGGCATTGGTCAAGCCACCCGTCTTTTACGATTTTTACCCGAAGGTAAATCCTATCGTGCGGTGATTCGTTTTGGCATTCTCACCGACACCGACGACATTACCGGACAAGTCATCACACACCACAGCGCCGCCCATCTCACCAAAGAGCAGATCCAGCAACAATTACCGCCCCTCAATTCGCAATTTATCGGTAACATTACCCAGCGTCCCCCCGCCTATAGCGCCATTCACATCAACGGTCAGCGCCTCTACGATCTCGCCCGCCAAGGCAAACTCAGCCCCGATGATCTCGCTCAAATTCCCACCCGTACCGTCAACGTCAGCGCCATTGAAATTCTCGACTGGCAACATACCGATCCCCATCACCCTGAATTAACTGTACACATCACCTGCGGTACTGGCACATATATTAGATCCATCGCCAGAGATTTAGGCACATCTTTAGGCACTGTCGCCACCCTGTCCGCCCTAGAACGCACCAGCAGCAACGGTTTCAGCCTAGACCAAACCTATACTTTCCCCCAGTTAGCTGATCTGATCCAAACCCAACCTGTACCGGATTTGATCCTACCCCTAGACAGCGGGATCGCGCACCTACCGCCCATCACCTTACCCGCTGAGATCGCGTTCCGTTGGTGTCAGGGCAGAGCCGCCCTAGCTGAAGCATTAAACCTCTCAACCGCCGAGCCAATGGCAACGGATCAAGCAGATCAGCCCTATATCAGAGTCTATGACGAGTCCGCTCAATTACTAGGTGTGGGTCAGTGGCAAACGCCAGATCCTGTCCCTCACGAAAATTCCAGCGATGATTCCCGTGATCTATCCCCTGAAAATTTGCCCCCTCAGCTAATACAGCCGCTGCAATTACAGCCCATTGTGGTTCTCCAACCGAAATAAACCTCGAACTTACCGCACCCTCCCCCCAAATTTCCATGTAACCGCAACCCATTCCCCAACAGCCGTCAAAAGACAAAGATCAGGCATATTAGCTGATTTTATCGATTTGGTAAACCATTTACAGTAAAAATCGTCAGCATTGATGATAAGTCATAAATCTCTGAGCATCCGGGTATGTCTAGCGCTTCTGCACTTGTGATGATGAAACCATCCCGCCAATTTCCGAACTCTGGGAATCCTCACCCAGCCAAGACCGCAGCCATCAAACAGCGGTTGCAAGACTCCCTTGCTCAAGCCGGCATCACCAATCTCGATCTGACCATTGAATGCATTGACAGCATCCTGAAACTGAATCTACTGGCTAATCACGCCATTGATCAGACAAAACTAGTGACCATAATAGATCGCACTGTCCAGACTTTACCGCTAGAATCTATTGCCAAAGTCAAAATATATGGCTGGCGCAAGGATGAAGAATTTCATGAACAGCGCTTGTTCTGGACAGAAACTATTATGCTTAACCCCAAATCTATTAGCACCTCTGCCGAGATTCCTAGCGAACCACCGATCATTACGCCTCCCGAAGAAATTCTCTCTAAACCCAACGTTTTGCAGCAGGCAATGGAATTGCTCGCCGAAAGCGATCCCCAATTTGTCCAAGCTGTCCCGCCCCCAGTTGAACCGCCCATTGTGACCCCTCGCCCCACCCCGACCGCTAGTAGTGGTCTGTCGCAACACTTGGGGCAATTATTTTTCTTGGGTATGTCCATCATGCTCCTGGGATTGAGCGTAGGAATTTTCGTGCGGCTTTTATCTTCTGTCCATAGCTATAACAATAATGCTGCGCCCACCGTATCCACCGCCCCGCCCGTAGAACCCCAACCCACTGCTACAAATACTGCTAGAAATAAGGCTGTACCCACGCCCACCATGCCAGTCAGTAAAGTTACCCCGAAACCTGAGATCAACCTCAAAGTATTTGAGCAAATTCAAGAAGACATGACCCTTGCCCAAGTAGAGCAAATCATCGGCAGTTCCGGTAAATTGATCGCTGAGACCAAAACAGGCGGGATCGTAGGTCAAGTATATTCATGGAAGAACCCCCAGGGCAGTAACGCCATCATCGAATTTAAAAATGGCAAAGTGATCGCCAAAGCTCAAGCTGGACTAGAGTAACCTAGCCTAATTTTGAGGATGTTTTAGAATAATTTCGCTATAAATTCTATCCATCCCTTATCAAGGGCAAAAATCCAATACAAGAATCCAATACAAAACCGAAACGCAAAAAGCAAATGCAAGTATCAAATACAAGCTTTAAACATTGCATTAAATATTTGGGTGGTACCCTATCAGAAGCCCCAACTACAGGGGAATTGATCACCAACAATCACCTCGCGGTCACACCACCTCAAAATGAGACCGCCCTAAAATCTCAGTTTACCTAAAATTTCAATTTTCCTAAAATCTAATCTATCTGAAATTTGGTTCTATCAGTTAAGGCTCCACCAATAAAACTTCATATACTGCGTTACATAGGTTTGCAGTACTTTAATTTTAAAAATTCTATTAAGAAATAGGAATAAAACGTATTGCTATGAGATAGAAAATCCTTAAAGAAAAGTTGAAGTTTTTAAATTTGGCCGCTATAATAAACCTGTTTGTAACCCCATCCCCATTACACTCAGGGTTTATTAGGAGGTACCAAATTGGCTAGGAGACGTAAGCGGAAGAGTAGACGGCGGCAAGAAGGACGCAAGATTCTAGAGCATATTCCCCAATACAGCATCGACAGTGGCGAAGACAAACCAGTGACTGCGGCGCGCAAATTCATCCACGCCCATTCCATCGTGCCCCCTGCACTACTGCTAGTCAGACGCAATGAACATACCACCGATCGCTACTTCTGGGCAGAAAAAGGCTTGTTCGGTGCTCAGTATGTCGAAGAAAACCACTTTTTGTTCCCCAGTCTCAAACCACCGGAAGAAAAGCTTGAAATGGCTGTCAGCTTCAGTCGTTAATTTGGTTCTGTGATTGTTCTACGGGATACTCTCAGACATACACTTTGCAAAGATATTTCTACAAGTTTCGCGTAACTAAATTGGATTAAGAAAGCGCAGCACTTTTGGGGTGATGATGTTTTGGGCTGTTTTGCGACCCTCCTTCAATCATCCCAGGGACTTCGCTTGTCTAGTCTCTGATCAATTTATCCGATTAATTTAATTTAATTGATTTAAATCAGGTAATTGAGAGCAGGTTCTCAATGGGATTGTCAACGGAATAGCCGACATGTAACTAGGCGCACAACCGGGCACAGTTTGTACTGGGCAGGTTTGCTGCGGGCTGCTGTTTGGCTTTGCTTTGATGTTTATCCTTTGATAATTACACCACTTGATAATTACGGGTGCAAAGCAATTCAGGCTGCCGCACTCGTAATCATATCAATCTATGGCACACATTTCAGCACTGAACTTTAATCTTCAGTGCTGTTTTTTATTGGCTTACCATTAGTGCCTTAGGTTCTTGGCTGAAATTGTTAACTCTTAGTTAGCTTTTTGGGTTAACTTTCGGTGGTGGATTCCTTTGCTGTCTTGGATTTAGCCGAAGTCTTGGTTGTTTTGGCTGCCGTCTTAGTCGTACTGGCTTTTGAGGTAGTGGCTTTTGCAGCGGTACTTTTCGCAGTGGTTGCCTTAGCTTTGGTACTAGTACTAGTACTTTTAGTTGTGGCGGTTTTCGTTTTAGTAGTGGTTGATTTGGCTTTGGTTGTAGTGGCTTTTGTAGTCTTGGCGGTGGCTTTTTTAGCAGCGGGTTTGGTAGACAGCAACGCCAGAGCATCATTTAGCTCGAAGCTTTCGGGGGATTGTTCCTTCGGCAAGGAAACATTAACCTTGCCGTGCTTGACGTAAGGTCCATATTTGCCATCATAGAGTTCTACGGGTTCGTCATCTTCGGGATGATTGCCTAGGGTCTTGATGATTTTGCCAGCGGCTCCCCTGAGTACCTTGGGCTGGGCTAGGAGTTCTAGGGCACGCTCAAACGTAATCGTATAGGGGTTGTCGTCTCCTTTGAGAGAGCGATAATCTTTGCCGTCTTTGCCTTTGTCATGGACCACGTAAGGACCGAACCGCCCTAAGTTGGCTTCAACTTTGCGTCCGGTTTCAGGGTGTGGTCCGAGGTTGCGGGGCAGCATCAGTAATTGCACCGCCATGTCTAAGGTAATTTGTTCGGGGGCAACACCTTTGGGTAAAGAGGCACGTTTGGGTTTGGGAACGGCTTCCGTGGCTTGTCCTAACTGCACATAGGGACCATATTGTCCCATCAATAAAAATATCGGTTCTCCAGATTCAGGGTGAGTCCCAATTTGATCAGGACCATCGAGTTTTTGCTTGAGGAGCATTTCGATTTTGTCTGGCACAAGATCCGCTGGAGTCAGATCCTGAGGTACAGAGGCATTAACAGCACTTTCCCCTTCACCCACTTGGATATAAGGTCCAAACTTACCGATTTTCACTTTTACATCGTCCAAACCTTCCAGATGGACAGTGCGGGCAACTTCCCCATCGATTTGGCTCTCCCGTTGTTTAACCTGAGTGCCTAAGCCGTTTTCTCCTAAATAAAACGACTTGAGATAGGGCAGCCACTCGACACTGCCGGTGGAAATATCGTCGAGGGTTTGCTCCATGCGGGAGGTGAACCCAGGATCAACCAAATTAGGAAAATGATTTTCTAGTAAGTCAGTGACAGCAAAAGCGGTGAAGCTGGGGATCAGTGCATTATTTTGGATCTGCACATAGCCGCGATCCACGATGGTACTCATAATGCTGGCATAGGTGCTAGGACGACCAATGCCTTCACTTTCTAGGGTTTTGACTAGGGAAGCTTCGGTATAACGGGCGGGGGGCTGGGTGGTGTGGCTGTGGGTTTGTAAATCCTGGCACTGGGGATGATCCCCCACCTTGAGTTTAGGTAACATTACCTCTTGTTCTTCGAGGGCGGCATCGGGATCGTCGGAGCCTTCCACATAGGCACGGAAAAATCCGGCAAAATCAATCCGTTTGCCTGAAGCGCGGAACAAAGCATCTTCCACTTGAATTTGCACGCTGATCATGGTCAGTTGGGCATCAGCCATCTGACAGGCAACGGTGCGTTTCCAGATCAAATCATAGAGGGCTAATTCCCGTCCCCCTAGTCCCGTGGCTTGGGGAGTCCGAAAACTTTCCCCAGCGGGACGAATGGCTTCGTGGGCTTCCTGTGCGCCCTTGGATTTGGTGACGTATTGGCGAGGTTGGGGGCTGAGATATTGCGGTCCGTACATTTGGGTGACACAATCCCGCGCCGCTGTGATCGCCTGTTGCGACAGATGCACCGAGTCTGTCCGCATGTACGTGATGAAACCTTGCTCATAGAGGGCTTGGGCAACGCGCATCGTGTCTCTGGCAGAGAGTCGTAATTTGCGGTTGGCTTCCTGTTGCAGGGTAGATGTGGTGAAGGGTGGGGATGGCTTGCGGGTGGTGGGGCGTTCTTCTTG
>JBIKNH010000237.1:0-6213 GCA_044358815.1 Pseudanabaenaceae cyanobacterium
CTGCTTCTGCTTTGCTTCCTCCTCCTCTGACATACTCCACTACTCTTTCTCTTAAGTCCATACTCTATGTCATTTCTCTCTCCTACATTAACCTCTACTTCTTATTTGATTCTACTATAACCTCAAGCCCAGTTTCTTAAGCCAAAAACAAAATAATAAAAAATATCGTAACCCTGATCAGCTTAACTCAGCAAAACAAGAACTCAAAAAATTAGTCCAAGAGTACTATGCAGGAACGCACTCTAAACAAATTGCTCCTCATTTGTCCTTAACCCAAAATACTTCTCAAAGTTTTCAAGTTTTTATTAAAGGTATTCGCCAATTAGTAGAAGTTTGGAATCACTAAATGGGTCGGCAAGAGCACTGTTTAGTAAATTAGTGGTGTAAAAACAGAAGTAGAGTAAGGGAAAAAGCGATGCAATACTCACATTGCCAAGATCGAAAGGTCATCAAAAATAGCAAATGTCACCATCAAGAGGGCAAAGCTAGCCACGAAATGGTAGCTATTGTTAGAAATCATTAAGACTTGATATCACATCACGGAATCCGGTGGACTATATCAAAGGTATTTCTCGTCAGAACCAAGCAGCATTAGACAGAAGAGACATCAACACGATGGATCACTCCCAGGTGTAACCTTAAAATTAAGAAATTTTATGACAAATACAATCACTCTCAGACGCGAATGGCGGACACTTTCTAAAGCGGAAAGAACGCTTTTTTTGAACACAGTGCTTAAACTGATGAAGCGGGATGATAACAATTCACCCTCTTTTTTTGACCGTCAGGCTAAGTTATATGGCGATAATTCACACGCCGTTCCTGAGCAAAATATCAGGAAAGGGGGAATAATTCACGGCTCCCCCTTGTTTTTCCCTTGGCGGCGGTATTTTTTGTTTCTTTTTGAGAAGCAACTGCAAGCGATTGAGCCAAGCATTGCTCTCCCCTACTGGTCATCTGGGGTGGATAGCCAAGCACCCGAACTAGCTCCAGTGTGGGGCAGTGATGCGTTTGGAGGGAATGGAGTGGGCAAAGAATCTCGAGTGATGGATGGAGCTTTCAAAGACTGGCAACCGTTGTATCCGATGCCACACGGTTTGCAGCGTAGTTGGAGCGCAGGGGAAAAGATCGCTCCGTTAGAAAGTATAGAAGTAATCCATGCGAAGATAGTAAATGCGCAAAATTACAATTCTTTTCGTCAGGGAATTGAAATGGCTCCAAATGGAAAAGTTCACAATGGCATCGGTGGTGACATGCTGACGATGTACTCACCTAACGATCCTATTTTTTATCTTTGTGCAGCTAACTTTGACAGGATATGGGCAAAATGGCAGCATTCCTTTCCCGACAGAATACAATACAATGGCGTGATGCACCATAACAAACAGCAAGTTAGTTTGACCGATGTTATGCCCTATTTTGCTGAATCTGTCACTGTGGGAGATGTGATGTCAGTCGAGAAACTTGGTTACAAATATGAGGAACTCAAATTATAGAAAGGCTGATTGCGAGGCATTAGTAAAGGGCAATTAATGCGCCTCTGAGTCCCTATAGGGTGTGTTCATAAAACGTAACGCACCCTTCCGATACTCCCGACATCGCACAAAGTACAGATCGCAGCAAGACAATAATCTTTATATTGCATTTAATTCATTTTATGGAGATAAGCGGATTCGAACCGCTGACCCCTTCAATGCCATTGAAGTGCTCTACCAACTGAGCTATATCCCCAAAACACTGACTACATAACCGCCTTGGCACCTGCGTTTATCAGCTTTATTAGTTTGCATCAATTTTAATTTTCTGTCAAGGGCTAAATAAATTTTCTATCCTTGGTTAAAATAGTAGAGACATTCCCCTTAGTGGAGTAACTCAGGTGGTTCTAACGCTTGTTCGTCCCGTGGGGCATCAGTGGCGTACTGTGAGTTTCGCTTCGACGCTTTACCTAGACCCAATTATTGAGGATATTTTGCTGGAAGTGCCCCAGCTATGGCAGCCACACCTCAAGCTAGGTCTACAGGAGGCGTTGGTTAATGCCGTTAAACATGGTAATGGACTGGATCCGGCTAAGTCAATCACAGTGGAGTACTCCGCTGTGGCTAATACCTATTGGTGGAATATTACGGATGAGGGCGATTTACCGACGGATTTAGCCCATCCCCCATGCCTCGTCACCGAAACCATCGAACATCAGGCAGAGTGTGGACGTGGCTTTTATATTTTGCAACGGCTGTTTGATGAGGTGCATTGGCATCTAGAGACCAATTGTCTGACTTTGTGCAAGTACATTGATGAGTTGCAAGTACCTTTGATTTTGTAGAGACTGATTTTTAGATTGGTTTAGAGATTAATCCAGATTGTTACATTACTGTTACATTCTAGAGACGGATCTCAAATCCCATAGCAAAACGTTGGTCATAAAACCCTGGGTTACGTCGCCATTCTGCGCGACTGTGGAGCCTGATGGTGGTGGTAATGGCATAACTGGCGGCAAGAGTAGTAATCCCCGTTTCTGTCGCTGCCCCAGGCGCTGTAAATGTCTGACCAATCCGCAGATCCGCCGCATGGGGCGATAAAACCAAAACGCCTTGTAAGCCTAAATCTACCCCCGATACCTGCGGCTGCTGAGTCAGATTAATTTGCCGATAACCGACGGTTGGCGCAACATTAAAATATGACCCCAAGGGCAAAGTGTAGTAGCGCATTTGTAGAGCAAAACTCTGCTCTCTGCCTGCAAATTCCGTTTGATAACTGCCACTGAGGGTAAACGGTGTTTGTCCCACAAAAACATCTTCGATGGAGGCTTCCACCCCCAAATCATTGTTACGGGAGGTGATCCCAGTGCGGATGTGGGGCGAAAACACTGGAGTGTGCTGAATATCTTGCATTAGATCCGGCGGGCTTTGTAACCAACGACGTAATACTGGACTGTTTTCCAGCAGTGCAGGTTCAATTCCCACTTCGGCGGCTTGTTCGGTGAGAGTCGGCTTTGGTTTGGGCTGGCTGGTTTGAGCCGGACTGGGTGGCTTTGGGCTAGATTGAGCTAGATCCGATACAGATAGATTGGACTGGGGCAAGGCTGCGGCAGTGAGGGTATAGCTTGCACCCCAAAAACATAACCCTGATGTAAAACCTAGGGAGAATATCAGCGAGGAGCAGCAGCAAAGGCGGGAGCGCATTCGAGAACGCACCTGGTTAAGCATTTTAGATCTGAACTGTACAGCCATAGAACCACCAGATTACCCACTGATCGGGATCACTATACTGGTTTCTACCTCAGCAAAGCAAGGGGAAAGGTTGACAAGTGGGGATAGGTGGGAAACAGTTTTAGTCAAATAGTTCTCAGTCAAGCAGTTTTGGTAAAGCAGTAAAATAGTGATGATTAACTGATCGGTTCTCAGCCAAATATCCGTAAAATCAGTATTGCAGCGATATCAAAGCCACATTTGCAATTATGAGTTTAATTTTGACTTGTTTAGGTAAGGGTGGCGTAGGTAAGACCACCACAGCGATCTCCATGGCGCGGGGTTTTGCCCGTCATGGTAAACGGGTTTTACTCGTGGGGCAACAGGCAGGAGATAGCCTCGGTCACCGTTTGGGCGTGGATCTCAGTTGTGATGTGCAACCCGTTGCTGATAATCTTTGGGGGGCACAACTCACCGCCACAACTCTACTAGAACGGTATTGGGAACGGATGAAAACCGTCGAGTCTCAATATTTGCGCACCCCATTTTTTAAGGAAGTCTATGGGCAAGAATTAGGGATTTTGCCTGGGATGGATGCGGCGTTAGGGGTCAGTTTTCTACGAGAACGAGATGCAGAAGGTAAATATGATGTGATTATTTACGACGGCATGGGGGATCTGGAAATTTTGCGGATGCTGGGGATGCCGGAAATTTTGGGCTGGTATCTGCGACGGTTTAAGCAAGTTCTGACCGGATCGGCTTTGGGGCAAGCGCTTTCTCCCTTTATCGAGCCAATTTTGCGGAGTATTTTGCAGGTCTCTAGCACCGATGACATCACCCAACAGGCAGGACAAATGGGTAATGTGTTGGTGCGGGGACAGCAGGCGGTTAATGATCCCAATCGGGTCGCGGCTTATCTGGTGACCAATGACGATCCCTATAGCATTCGTACTGCCAAATATCTGTGGGGTAGTGCTCAACAGGTAGGGCTAACTGTCGGTGGTGTGATTGCGCGGGAATCTTGTATCGGTCGCATTCCCAGCGGTGAGTTTAATCCTTTGGCAATGCAGGGAATTGGCGAAGATGCGACGGAACTGCTGCTTGAACCTGCCCTGGATGCCAGTCGCGTTCCAGCACCGATTCAGATTGATATTAAACAAGGGACGGTGAAGTTATTTTTACCAACTTTCAATAAAAAACAAGTCAAATTGATTCAATTGGGTCCTGAGGTGACTGTGGAAGCAGGGGATCAACGGCGCAATATCTACTTGCCGCCAGAGTTAGCGGGTAAACAAGCCACTGGCGCTAAATTCCAGGATATGTACTTGTTGGTTTCCTTTGGTTAGGGGCTTAGATCAGACTCTTTAGCTCATACACGGCTCAAACCTCGGTGTAAGTTAGCTGAGTGAAGTCGAAGCTGCATTTTCATTTTAGTTATCCATACTCTCTATGTCTTGTATGGTGATTCTTTGAGCCATCACACCGGATTACCAGTCTAAATAACCAGCATCCTCTCCCTAAATAACTCTTATTCCTATTATTTCTAAATAAACCCTCTTTCTAAGATGCCCTTGTCTCCAGCATTGTAATCAAATTTTCTATCAAATCTCCTAAACCAATGCCTAAAATTCGCCCTAATCCCGTTCCTTTTAGTGAGATTCTGTCAATGGCGGCAGAATCCCTGTGGAATAACCGTCTACGCACGGCTTTAACCATGTTGGGCGTGATTATTGGTATTGCTTCGGTAATTGCGATTACATCGGTGGGGCAAGGGATTCAGCGGGCAACGGAAATCCAATTGCAGTCCCTGGGGACGAATTTGATTAACGTGCTGTCTGGGGCATCTCGTACCGGAGGCATTAGTCAAGGGGGCGGTACTGCTTCCACCCTGAGTCTCGAAGATGCCCAAGCTGTAGCGGATCAAGCCCCAGCGGTGCGAAAGGTTTCGGCTTATCTGCAACGGCAGCGACAGGTTACCTATGGCAGTCAGAACACTTCAACCACGATTATCGGCACGGATTTGAATTATCCGGAAATTCGCAATAGTGTGCCTGTGGAAGGGCGGTTCTTTGAGAAAGAAGAAATGGACACGGCGAAATCAGTGGTGGTGCTTGGTTCTAAAGTCAAACAAGATTTATTTGCTGGGGGACCAGCTATTGGGGAAAGTATTCGGATTCAGGGGGATTTATATCAAGTAATTGGCGTGATGCCACCGAAAGGTTCCGCTGGTGGATTTGATCAAGATGATCGGGTGTTTATTCCCCTCAAAAATATGTCAGCCCGGATTGTGGGGAATAACGCAATTCAAGGAATTTCTATCAGCGGTTTTTGGGTACAAACTGATGGAGAATCGGAAATGGAAGCGGCACAGTTTCAGCTTACCAACTTGCTGCGATTGCGTCACAATATCTATCCGCCCCAAGCTGATGATTTTAGGATTATTAACCAAACCGATGTGGTGAATACCTTTACCAGTGTGGTGGGGTTAATGACGGTGATGGTGGTGGCGATCGCCGGAATTTCCCTTGTGGTGGGGGGAATCGGCATTGCAAATATTATGCTGGTGTCAGTGGTGGAGCGCACCAGGGAGATCGGGGTGCGTAAAGCCTTGGGTGCGACTAATGCCACGATTTTGCAGCAGTTTTTGACGGAGGCGGTGTTAGTGTCTTTGCTGGGTGGCGTAGTGGGGATTGGACTAGGGGTAGGAATTGCCTTGGCTTCGTCCGTGAGCTTTGAATTTCCCTTTTTGGTGTCGGGATGGGCAGTGGCGGCGGGATTTGGTTTATCTTTATCGGTAGGTTTGGTGGCGGGGGTGATTCCTGCCCGTAATGCCGCGAAACTTGACCCAATTCAGGCTTTGCGTAGTGATTAAATGCGTAGTGATTAAATTAGAGATCTTTCCAAAAATTAGTAGTCAATAACAAATCAATTTCATAGGTAAATTGCCATGTCCTAGGGAAAGTCGCATTTTCATATTCTGTTTGGACGATTTCCAGTGCATCATTAAACAATTCATCAAATATCGAAA
>JBIKNH010000061.1:0-20540 GCA_044358815.1 Pseudanabaenaceae cyanobacterium
GGTCTTGTCTTCTTTTTCTTTGGTAATAGAGGTTCAATCATCTCCCACTCCTTATCGCTTAAATCACTTGTATATCCCATTGAGTAACCTCTTTGTCTTTTTCTTAAGATATCAAATGGATTCTATATACGGAAGATGTTATCATAAGGTCTGGTAAAAGAAGAACGCTAGAAAAACCAAGATCAGATTTGAAAAAAGTTCAGAAACAGATTGAAGATATTATAAAAAGGATAAAGTGTCCGGATTATTTGCATAGCCCAAAGAAAAATTGCTCCTACATTAGCAATGCAAGGGTTCATATAAATGCGAATGTAGTTGTGACTCTTGATGTAGAAAGATATTTTTTCTCTACCCCATCGAGACGAGTCTATTACTTTCTCTATAAGAAAATGTAATGTTCACAGGATGTGGCTGGCATTTTAACAAAATTACTGACTGTCAAAGATCATTTACCTACAGGTAGTCCTTCAAGTCCAATTCTTGCGTATTTTGCATATGTTGATATGTGGGATGAAGTCAATGAAATTATTGAAGATGCAAATTGCAAGTTAAGTTCGTACATTGATGACGTAACTATTTCAGGGCAAAATATTCCAAATAAACTAATTTGGGAAGTTGAAAAGAAGATTTACAGCAATGGCTTATCTATCAATAGATCTAAGAAGAAGAGGTACTCTGGGAAACAAACTCGCCAAGTAACTGGAGTTATAATTACTCCACAAGGTGAAATGAGATTACCTAATCGACAACACTTAAAGATTTACAAGGTCCGTAAGTTGTAAAAAAAAACTAATGACTCAGAACAAAGAGATAAGCTAACAAGAAAATTGCGGGGATTAGAATCACAAGCCAAACAAATCAGGCTATCCTCATGTAGTGTGTAGCTGCTCATATAGAATATTGAATAAGATGTAATACAACCATCACCCAAGTACAGCAAAGGTTTGGCTTAACGGTGCGTGAATCAGAAAACTTATTTGCAGATATTCAGCCTTTGGTAATTAGTAATTAATGGAACAGAATTTACGACTAGAAGACCCAACCCTCTAGCTTGATCAAGCAGACTAATCCATCAAACAAATCGGCAAACTATTAGGGATTTTGTCTAGTCCATTTCAAGACCACTTCTGATATTAAACTAATTAAACTAATCTCTAAATCACACAAATTAGAGATATTACAACTCCTAACATCCCAAACTAGCGCGAGTGTCATTATTGGTAAAAGGATGAGTTCCGGAAGCAATCGAACACAAATATTCTCGCGTCGCTTCATCCATATTCCGCGCCCCAGCAAACTCCGCATTCACAATACTTTTTAACTGCAATAGCTTCGTACCACGCAAATTTGTACCCCGTAGATTTACCCCTTCCATCATGGCTTGACTAAAATCCGCATCAATTAAATTCGCACCACTAAAGTTAGTCAATCGTAGATTACTCCGAATAAATTTCGCCCCTGTAGAATTAGTCCAGGTTAAATTTGCCCAAGACAAATCCGCATCCATGAAGTTCGCCCCCCGTAACAAAGCACTACGCAGATTTGCTTCCACCAGATTCACTCCGGCTAAATTGGCATCAATTAAATTTGCGCCGCTCAAATCTACTCCGTTCAGAGTCGCACCCCTTAGATCAATGCGTAACAGGGTCACCCCCCGCAATTTAGCGTCCGTTAAGTCGATATTAGCAAAGTTACGATTGCCCTGCCGATAAAGCTCTATGAGTTGCTCGCCGTTCAAGATGACTATCCTCTACGATCCTTAGTTTACAAATCGGTTTACAAATATGAATTTATGCAACGGAAGTTGATGCAATGGGAATCTACCATTGGGAATCTACCACTGGATACACTACTGGTAGATCAACACACCCACAACATACCGAGGAGTGCGCCATAAACTGACTAACAGTAATGGATTAAGTTATAGTTGAAGTCAGGGATTGGGTTTAATTAGCAGCTAAACCATTTTCTCGCAAGATTTGAGTGTTAGCTCAGGAATTAACGTAACTAATTAACTGAGTAACTAACTTAGCAATTAATCGACTAATAAAACCTAGGCAATTTTTCATAACTTATGGCACGAGTAGCTTATCTTGACTGTCCGGCGGGGATCTCCGGGGATATGTGTTTAGGAGCTTTAGTTGATGCTGGAGTGCCATTGACATATTTACAAGCGGTGGTAGCGCAACTGGGTTTAGGGTCAAATGTCGCCCTAGAAGCCACAAAAACTTGGCGCTGTGGACAGGTTGCCACAAAAGTTCATGTGATTACGCCCCAGCCGGTGCCGCTCCATTCCGGTCATGGTCACCATCGCCACTTGCCAGAAATAGAAGCGATCATTTGTCAAGGAAATTTCGATCCCATTATAGAAACTTGGAGCCTTAATACCTTCCGCCATCTTGCTGCTGCGGAGGGGGCGGTCCACGGCATTAGTCCTGATGCAGTGCATTTTCACGAAGTAGGGGCGCTAGATGCCATTGTAGATATTGTGGCGACCTGTGCGGGGTTGGCGTGGCTAGGGGTCGAAAAAATATTTTGCTCAGCTTTACCGACGGGGGGCGGCTATGTCCGTTGTGATCACGGTTTAATGCCTGTGCCTGCTCCAGCGACCCTGAAACTCTATCAACAGCACCAAGTGCCTATTTTTAGTAATGGTATTGAACGGGAATTAGTCACCCCTACCGGAGCCGCCTTAGCCGTAACCCTGAGTGAAAGTTTTGGCACTGTGCCTAAATTCCAAATCACTGATGTGGGGATTGGGGCTGGGTCCCATGATTTACCAATTCCTAATATCTTGCGCCTCTGGGTTGGGGTATTGGCATCAGGACAAATTAATTTGGGTGCTGCGGGTTCGGGGGATTCCGTCAGAGCTAAACCTCAAGCAACCCAGGAAATCCCAGATCATCATTTCCACAATGGGCACGATACTGGACATGACCACGCCTCTAGTCATGGTGAGCATCAGCCCCATAGTCATAATCACAGCAATAATCACAGTCACAACCACAACCACGATCACAGTCATGAGCATTCCCACGGTCATGATGCCATGCACCACCACGAGTCGATCATTTCTGAACCCATTGAGTTAAAAAAAACGGCAATTCTGCACCATTAGTTACAGTTACCAAAGTCACTAATCAGATCGAGCCTTCAGACCATGATCGAGAAGATCATGATTGGGAAACAGTCACCGTCGCGGTTTTAGAAACCCAGATCGATGATCAAAGTCCGCAGATCTTGGCGTTTGTCTTAGGGGAATTGTTAGACCAAGGGGCGCTGGATGTCTATCATCAGCCAGTGACGATGAAAAAATCCCGCTTAGGGACTTTAATCACGGTAATTTGTCCCCCGGAGCAAGCCTCAACCTGTGCGGCAATCATCTTTGAGCAAACTAGCACCCTTGGGATTCGGATTACAGAAACCCAACGCTGGCAATTACGCCGCCAAATCCATCAGGTGATCTTACCCATCGGTCAGGCTCGGGTCAAAACTGCTAATCGTTGCGGCAGGGTCACTATTCAGCCCGAATATGACGACTGTGCCGCCATTGCCCGTAAACATCGATTACCCCTAAACCTAGTCCAAGAAATGGTAATTGATGCCTATCAGGGAACATCTAGCGATTAACCACACTGATTAATTGCACTGCTTAGCCACAGTAATTTTAGCCACGGTAATTAATGATCCTGACCAATCACTATGATATGGAACGACTCAAAAGCGAGATTAACTATCACGAACTAGGGCAATAGTTATAGACAAACAGTAGCAAAATATTACAAGACTAATTGCAATTTATCCCTCGTGAATATTCTAGCTCCTAATTAATGGTAAACGGTGGTTCTTTGCCACACTTAACCACACTTCTAGTCACACTTTAGGTCTTGATTTGCTATTGAATCTACGGCGACTAATTTAAAATCAAAAAGCCAAAAATTAGTCAATCTTCCCCTTGTTTTTTAGCAATAAATGTGGAACTATTAGGGCATAAATGGTTCATAAGTAACTAGATAAATAACTCGCCAAATCACTAAAAGAATAACTAGGAAAAATACCTGAGGATAAATAGCCAAACCGTCCGCTACAAATGAGACAAAGGTTCGTGATCAACTTGAGATTAGTTTCATGGATTGTTGAGCATCACTGTAATTGCAGCCGTCAGTAATTATCCCCTCCGTAGTTATCTTACTAGTTACCCGTTAGTAATTAGATGATCCATCGCAATGATGGAAGTGATCATCACCAGAATTTCCGAGACATTATGCATATCTACTAACTAGCAAAATTGAAACTAGTTTCTAGATCAAAAATTCAATAATTATTTGATTTCTGAGGCGACAGATATCGGATTAGTTATTGGTTAAATGCCTGTGTCGCGGCAATTTTAATGTAACCATGAAAAAAATTTTTGGCAATTTCCAAGAGCACTGGTGTCATGGTCAAGAATTTATTGAGCTTGGCTTTGCTAATTCTACTTTGCCCCTTGGTAAACGGTGGCGTAATAGTAGTTTATCTGCAAATTTTGTCGCTGACTATATTACTAATTACTATTGTTCCGAGGCTAAGGAAACCCATTACTTCAGAAGTAACTTAGTTTGTTTAAGCCACCATTATCATCTGAAACTTAAAAGTGCCATTAGTTTTATTGCGAATGAATTATTAGAAAATGCCCTAAAATACGGTGATAATTCTGCAAATCTATCCATTAATCTAGGGTTGTACTTTCTAGAAGATCGCATTATATTACTAACTACAAACACAATTAGATCTGAGTCTGTTAGTCAATTTCAGGCATACTTAGAAAAAATCACGAGCATTAGTCATGATCAATTAGCGGAATTTTATATCCAGCAAATTGAAGCCATGAGTAGTAGTATTGAAACTCATCTGTCATCTAGATTGGGGTATTTGACAATGATTAATGATTATCAAGCAGATTTAGGCTGGCAGTTTGAGGAAATCCCTGAAAATCCTTTAGCAATCATTGTTAAAACTATGGTGCAATTATATTTATGCACCATCTGACATTGCTCAAATAATATTGCTCAAATGATAATTACAACTGATGATGACTGGTCAGATAATCATTGCTAAAGAGGCTACCAAAAGAGACTCTAAAAAAGAGATTATAAAGTCTGTTCCAACTATTATGTAAAAGCCCTAAAATAACATTTTCTCATTATTCCTGTAAATCTTTTCAATCAATACTGTATGAAATTGTATGAAATGGTTGATTAATAATTAACTTAAATAACTCACCCAGAAACGAACTCAAACCCGAAACTAAGTCCGAAACCAAATCTAAATCTTGAAGTCTAGAATTTAAACACCAAATTCAATACAAATCCAATCGATTTATTAGATGGAGCTACCAAATAAAGCCAGCAAGTCAAACTAGCAAATAAAAACGTTAAACAGAGGTAACAAATAAACCAATTAAACCGCAATCAGACTGATATTATTTGCACTAACTCCGTGTCAGTTTACCCCCCTGAACTAAGATGATTACTGAGTATATGATGGTTGAGATCAAAGGCGAGGATTATACCGTATCTTATAATCCTGATACTAACGTCATAGTTTGTATGGGTTCCTTAAGACTGGCTGGTAAAGAGGAATACACCCCAGTTACCGATTTATTAGAAAGTATTTTAATTGACTGTCCACTATCAATAATTATGGATTTATCTCATTTACAATTTTTAAATAGTTCAGGGATTAATATCCTTTCAAAATTTGTGATTCAAGTCAGAGAGCAGGAAAATGTGCAATTAACCGTTAAGGGGGCAATTAATATCCCTTGGCAAGGTAAATCCTTAAAAAATTTGCAGCGACTCATGCCATCTCTAAAACTGGAATGGCTCAGCCCATAGATTTTTCTGCACTCAAAAACCTATGACTGAACCATTCATTGAATTAATTGGGGAGTGGTAATTTGGGAGTGCTGAGTTTCCGTTATAGATCCAAATGCTGAATCACCGTATTCACATCTTTGTCACCACGTCCAGAACAGTTAATCACAATTCGTCGGTCACTGGTTAAAGTGGGACACAGTTGGTCAAGATAGGCAAAAGCATGGGCAGTCTCTAGGGCAGGAATAATTCCCTCTAATCGCGACAGCAACTGCAAAGCCGCCAAAGCCTGATCGTCAGTGACGCTGTAATATTCCGCCCGACCAATATCCTTGAGATAGCTATGCTCAGGACCAACCCCAGGATAATCTAGCCCCGCACTGATGGAATGAGCTTCCTGAACTTGTCCTTCACCGTCCTGTAACAGATAACTCATCGCGCCATGTAATACCCCAACCCGTCCTTGGGTCAAAGTCGCCGCGTGCAACCCTGAAGCCACCCCTTTACCTTCAGCTTCAATGCCAATCATCCGCACCGTTGGCTCACCAATAAACTCATGGAATAAACCCATTGCATTGGAGCCACCACCCACACAAGCGAGCAACACATCGGGCAAACCCTGCCATTTTTCCCAAGCCTGTTGGCGAGTTTCTTTACCGATCACCGCGTGGAAGTCCCGCACAATCATGGGATAGGGATGGGGACCCGCCACCGAACCGAGGATGTAATGGGTATCGCCCACATTAGTTACCCAGTCACGAATTGCTTCAGAAGTGGCATCCTTCAGGGTTCCTGTCCCAGCTTCCACCGGACGCACCTCTGCCCCCATTAACTTCATGCGGAACACATTCAGTTTTTGGCGCTCCATGTCTTGCACGCCCATGTAGATCACGCACTGCAACCCAAACCGCGCTGATACCGTGGCTGTGGCTACACCGTGTTGTCCTGCCCCAGTCTCGGCAATAATCCGCCGTTTACCCATGCGTTTTGCCAACAGCACTTGACCGAGGGCATTATTAATTTTGTGCGCTCCGGTATGGTTGAGATCTTCACGCTTCAGATAAATTTGGGCAGTGCCATAGTGGGCGGTCAGACGTTCGGCAAAATATAAAGGCGTAGCTCGCCCCACATAGTCCCGTAAATAGCCATCTAATTCCGCCTGAAAACTGGGATCAGCAGTGTATTGATAAAAAGCAGCTTCTAGTTCAGTCAGAGCGCTCATCAAAGTTTCAGGGACATACTTTCCCCCAAAAATGCCAAAACGCCCTAAAGAATCAGGACGATTACTCAAAGCAAGTTGGTCAGGAGTTGGTGTGGTGATAGTTTGAGTCATGGCAGAAAGAATTCAGTAATGATATTTGGTCTTGATTATTTGGGCTGGATTAAAAGAAGATCCCCCTCAATCCTCCTTATTTAAGGGGGAATCTAGAAAATTTACCCCCCTTACTAAGGGGGGCAGGGGAGATCTAGTTATCCGCTACAAAAGTGTCCTTACTCAGATTTTCAACTAAAGCCTGACTAGGAGTACCGTCCGCCGGATTAACCGCATAGAAATTCTGGGCACGCACAATGGCATTACGAGTTTCGCCATTGAGGACACCGTTAGCCTGACCATTATAGAAGCCCCGCTTAGCTAACAGCCGCTGTAACTCCAGCACTTGAGGCTCTCCCCCTGGCGCAACTGCATTAGCCGTATTATTCGCAGTATTGGTGGTGTTAGCTGCTGCAACCACAGGCTTAGTGCTGGGTTTCGGTTGTGCCGTTGCTGCTGGGGTAGCCGCAGGTTTTGGCTGGGTGGTGGCAGCAGGAGTTGGCGTGACGGGCTTCGCCGCTGGGGCTGAGGTGGTAGGACGTTGATTAGCTTCTAGGGCAGCGATGGTGTCAGGTCCCGCCGTGCCGTCAGGATTCAAACCATAGGCTTTTTGGGCAGCAATCACCGCATTACGGGTGCTAGGACCTGTGACCCCAGTAATTGGTCCATTATAAAAACCGCGATCCGTCAACAGATTTTGCAGATTGGCAATATCTTCATTACTAGTAGGGTTTGCCGCTGGAGTCGTTGCTGCTGTCGCTGTCGCTGGTTTAGGTTTTGCTGGAGTAACTGCACTGGCGGCATTGTTTTCTAGAGCAGCTAAGGTCAAAGGACCCGCCACCCCATCTGCTACTAGACCATATTTCTTTTGGGCGGCGATCACGGCATTGGTGGTGTCTTGCCCCATCACCCCATCGATGGCTCCGGTATAAAAACCCCGATCACTCAAGAGGGCTTGCAAATCCCGCACATTAGAGTCACCATCATTGCTAGAGCGGGTGTTCGTTGTGTTGGTATTAGTCCGAGTGGTATTTGAGCCTCGGATTACTGTGGTTTGGTTGTTGGTTTGGGTTGTAGTACCGTTAGTGGTGGTGCTAGAAGTGGTCGAACTGCTAGATGTGGTATTACTTGGAGCAGCACTATTTTCTAAGGCAGCAATGGTACGGGGACCTGCTACACCATCGGCGGTGAGTCCATAGGCTCTTTGAGCGGCAATCACTGCATCGCGGGTTTGTCTACCAGAAATGCCATCGACAGTGCCTTTATAAAAGCCCCGTTTAGCCAATAGCTCCTGCAACCGTCGGACATCATTTCGAGCAGCGGTGGTAGTAGTGGTGGTTGTGGTGCTGCTGTTGGTACTAACTCGCACTGTGCCTGTGCCGCTAGTGCTGCTACCGGATTCTAAAGCCGCTAAGGTTTTTGGACCCGCAACTCCATCAGCGGTTAAACCATATTTTTTCTGGGCAGCGACTACGGCGGCTCTGGTTCTGGGTCCCATTACGCCATCAATTGCCCCATCATAAAAACCACGATCTGTTAGGAGCTTCTGTAAATTGACCACATCAGCGCGACTGGCTTGGGCAATGACAATAGTGCTTTGACTAGCTGTGGCTTGTTGTTCAAGGGCGGCAATGGTGGCTGATCCAGCAATGCCGTCAGGGGTTAAACCAAATTTTTGCTGTGCCCGCAGGATGGCATTTTTAGTGGACTTACCCGCCACACCGTCGATAGGTCCAGGATTAAAGCCACTATTTGCCAAGAGGGTTTGGACATAACGCACATTACTGTTGCTGCTCACCGTAGTGGTACTACTAGAACCATTGCCAGTACTACTTGCTGCCATAGTTCCCGAAGCCAATGAAGTCATTGCCCCCGTAGCCACAAGTCCCGCAATCATTGAGGTTGCTACAGCCCGCTGCCAAGTCTGACGCAGATTAACCGATGATGGACTAAACCCTGATATAACCGCGTTATCACCGAAGTATGGAGCTAAAGACTCGGCATCCTCAGGGGCGACAAAAACTGTATAGAGGTAAGAATTGTCTAACATAAATTTCTCCTTCTTGTTGCTTATTTTTGTTGCTTAGTGATGGTTTAGATTGGTTTGACATGCCATTGACTAAGTAATTGCTCACCCTGATCGCGGGTTCACCTGCTCATCCAAGACCGTAGCTAACTGTTGATTCCATTCCCCTGTATGGACAAGTCCAAACTGTTTTTGTGCCTGAGAAATTGCCTCTTGGGTGGTAGCGTCATAAATGCCATTGACTGCACCATCATAAAAACCTGCCTTTTGCAAAAGAGCCTGTATATAACGCACCTGACGCTGGGGCGGAATCACCACCACCGCTGGTTTGGTATCATCTTCGGCGGCGGGCGCAAGGTCGGGAGGGGCAGTGGTGGCAACCTCTTCTTGGGGTGGGGTAACGCGGATCGGTGGTCCAGGATTAGGTTTTAGTCCAGGCTTAGATTCAGGCTTGGGATTTGGTTTAGTTTGGGGTTTGGCTTGGGGTTTAGTTTGGGTTGGGGCAATGGTGGGGGCATCAGGATTAGCCAAATTTTGAGAAGTTTGAGAAGTTTGTCCTGACTCCAGCACGGGAGGTAAACCATGCAAAGCCGCCATAGTTTGCGGTCCGGCAATGCCATCGATCACCAGATGGACAGGAGCCTGAGACTTAGTATATTCCTGCTGAAACCGTACCGTTGCGGACCAGGTTGCTTCACCATAAATGCCATCAATGGGAGCGCGGTAGTAGCCTTTACGGGCTAAAAGTTGTTGTGCTTCTAAGACATGGTTAGTACGACAGAGATAAACCGGCGCACAAAAAGCAGATGGGGCTAGATTGTTTTGGGTATGGCTGGCTTTGGCATCGCTGGGGGTAAGGGAAAACCAACCAAATAAACTCAAAGTAACTTGTAACAATAATCCTAAGGGTAAGCTGAGCCACAGACCCAGTAACCACCGTCTGATGCTGTGGTGTGTCCTTGGGGGGGTACTTGTCAGAGGCTGATTTAGTGCATTGAACTTGGTGTTTGCAAAATGTAACAGTTGACCCGCACTGTGGTCTAATTTTTTATCAGAGCCAGAGCTAGTGATGTGGTTTCCCTTGGGGTAGTTGGTGAATGACTCGGTATCAGAGCGATCAGATTGGGCACCATAAGCCATAGGTTGACCGACCGCATCTTGACCGCAGGAACCAGCAGCCACACCGAGCCGTGTCGCTGTTTGCCATTGCTCCTGAGCTAGAGCATCATAGATATAGACCGCCAGTTCCATGCCAATCACCAGCCAATTCCTATGTCTATATTCTAGTGATTTTTCCCGACTTATGACCAGACAATGGACCTAAAATCACGGACATTTTCCTGCAAAAGCTTACCAATCAATCATCATCATCGGCATTCCACATGGGCATTCCACGACGGCAATTTTTGAAGGGCTTATGGCAAAGCTGGCAGGTTGGCGCTTTAGGGCTGTTGGGGACATCACTCTCGTCCCTGAGTAAGCAAGGTGTGCCGGAGGCTTGGGCTGCTCCTTCTGGTTCCTATGCCCAACGGCTGCCTCAGGGTTTGTCCCAAGGTTTGTCTAAATCCCTGAGGCGATCGCCCGGGCGTAAGTTAGCGCTCCTCATTGGTGTCAACAATTATGAAAATTCTCCCCTCAAAGGCTGTTTAACGGACATTGCCCTCCAAGAGCAGTTGTTAATTCATCGGTTTGGGTTTGCTGCCTCGGATGTACTTACCCTGACCGACGGAGCCGCCACCGCCCGTAATATCGCCCAAGCCGTGACTGAGCATTTGATCGCCCAAGCCTTGCCTGGAGATTTGGTGGTGTGGCACTTTAGCGGCTATGGCACTCGCTGTAATGGTAAAGATGCTTTATTACCAGTGGATGAGACGGAATTAATCAGCTTAGATTTAGTCAGACATTGGCTCAAGTCTATTGCTGCCCATCAGGTAATCGGGGTGATTGATGCTGGTTTTTATAGTCCTAGTAACCCAGGGAATGGTTTAGCGGGAACCTCAGGGGCGAATGCGATGGGCAATATTGGTCATACTTTGGTCCGCGCCAAACCAAGCCAAAGCTCCATGAAGCTCATGACTGAGGCTCAGCTTAATGACCCAGTACCACGATTAAACCTTGGAGGCGAACAACTTGAAGAGTCCCAAGTGTGCTTACTCATGGCAACGGCAGCGGATCAGTTGTGTTTGGATATTAACCCCGCAGGGTTTAGCTGTGGTGCATTTACCTACGCTCTGACCCAAAGCCTTTGGGAATTAGCAAATCCCATCACTGATCGGCAGTTAGTGGCAGACTTAGCCCAGAGATTGGCTGAGTCCAGTGATAGTTTGCCTGTGGTGCAATGGTTGGCTGGCTCTAGTCCAATTTCCTCGGAACCGTCGGAACGCTTGTTACCATTTGTACCTCAGGGGGATGGCGTTGGGGCGGGGGTGATTTTAGGAGATACCAAAAACCGCGATACTTTTGATTTATGGCTGATGGATTTGCCGCCCCATGCTTTGGCAAATTACGATAGCGGTTCTATTCTGCGGATTATGACTACTAAACGCACTAATGAAGTCATAGCCCCTGAAGTGGATTGGCTCAATGACTATTGGTTAGGGTTGCAGAGTCGTCATGGTTTGGTAGGCAAGGTGGAATTGCTGCACCCAGAACCATTGGTTCCTAGAATTGTGTCGGAGAACATATCAGAAATCGCGGCGGGGGATTTGGTCCACGAACAAATTCGGGTCTTACCGCGCCAAGTTGCCCTCTATGTAGCCCTAGACAATAGCTTAAATAAAATCGAGCGGATCGATGCCACCAGTGCCCTATCGGCTCAGCCTAATCTTGGTCCCCTATTACAATCCCTCAATACTGGATCAGACCAACCCCCTGACTGTATTTTCAGCTTACAAGCAATTAGTTATGGCATTTTGGCGCTGAATCGTCAGCCTTTGGTTGGGTCGTTTGGGTCTGTGGGGGAGTCTGTGGGGGTGGCAATCAAACGCTTATCCGCTAGTTTTGCTGAACTTCTGGCAGCTAAATTATTACGCTTAACCGAAAATGCCGCTAGTTCGCAAATTTCTGTCCAAGCCAGTCTCTATAGTCTTGGTTCTGATCTAAAGTCTGAAGCTGCCAAGTCCTTTAAGCCCAATGGTTGGCGACGGTTAATTAGTACCCGTAGTACCCATCAGTTCAGGCAAAAAAGTCTATCTAATCCCCAGCAGCAAGGGCAAATCTCCATAGACCAAAATCCGATTGATTTGGTTGATCAGATTGATTTGGGGGATCGCCTAGAATGCCGAATCAGTAACGGTGAACCTACGCCATTATACGCCGAGTTATTTTATATCGACAGTCGTGGCAGGTTACTCAACCGCACTGGTGCAAATCAGAATCCTAGCTCCAGTTATGAAATCCCCCCCCATCAAACCCTGGTTTTACCCCAAGCTTCCCTAACCCAAGCCCCATTTAGTTGGTCCGTCACTGCCCCTAAAGGACGAGTGGAAGTATTGGTCATGATCAGCCGCGCTCCCTTTGCAAATGGACGTGCGGTTTTGACCAACGACAGCACCAGTGCCAATAACTTAAACAATGCCTTGACTAACACGATTTATCCCCTACGGTTAGCAGAAGGGGTGTTACTAGATTTACACCAACAAAGCCTAGGGCATCAGGAGCATTTCCCAGAAACCATCCGCAAAACGATTAACAGTTATTTGCCGTCAGATGATCACCACTGGATTTTAGATATGCATCAATGGGCAACTCTGACCCTTAGTTACTATGTAGCCTGATTTTTGTAGGTGGTCCAAGTTGATCTAAAATCCCTCTGATTGGAATTTTCTATGGGAAACATCCCCTATGATTACTGAGAACAATTTAATAAGTAATTCTTATCTAATTAATAGGGCAATGATCAAAAACTCATGAATGTAATCTAGGTAACCTTAGGCTGTAACCCTTTAGTGGCAAAAGATTTACGGTGATTACCACCAAATATTAAAGATTTATTAACGGCGTTATATAGAGTCATGGCAATAATCTGTCCAATGACATAATTTACATTGCTGATCAGCATTTTGACCCCACAGACGGTATTATTCGATTAGTTACCCTTATATAAGTAACATTGCGCATTCATCGCGCTTCAGCTTTTCCAAACCTTTAACTGTTACAGACACAATCACAGAGGTCTATTCTTCATGGCAACCTACAAAGTTACTTTTGTTAACACAGCAGAAAACACATCAACCACCCTTGACGTAGCTGACAATGTATTTATTCTTGATGCCGCAGAAGATGCTGGTCTTGACTTGCCCTACTCCTGTCGTGCAGGCGCTTGCTCTACCTGTGCTGGTAAGATTGTCGCCGGTAGCATTGATCAGTCTGAGCAATCCTTCTTGGATGATGACCAAATCGCGGCTGGCTATGTGCTGACCTGTGTTGCTTATCCTAAGAGCGACTGTACTGTTGAAACCAACAAAGAAGAAGAGCTATACTAAATCCCTTTGCTGAGCCATGAGTTTGTGGTAATTAGTCAAATAATTAACCGAGTTCTGCTCAAGATTTGGCATTTATCAGGCGGCACCAAGTGTTGTCTTAATCAATCGATACCGTAGTTTGTTCGCTTAAATGAGTCTTGGTTTAGAGGCTCTAGGTTAGTGATCAGGCTGCGGTATTTGTTTATGGCTAATTTGTCTATGGTTTTTCGGGATTTCTGATCAGAGTGGGATTGACGGTGCTTCTCAAGTTTGACACTCCTCAGCCTGAAGGCATGAGGATTCCTGTTTCAGCGAGACGGCTTATCAGCTAGACTTGCATCTAACTGACAGAGGTCGAACTCTCCACAGGCGTTAATTCCCCTATGCCCTAGGGTATTTAGACCACTAGCTAGTATATTCAGAGCCGCATTATGGTCGCGGTCTAATACAGTGCCACAATGCCCACAGTAATGTGTTCTCTGACTCAATGTTTTGATTACCTGCTTACCGCAATGTGAGCAGTTCTGACTTGTATATTGGGGCGGCACTGGCACAGTTACCTTACCAAATACCTTGCCAAAATATTCAACCCATTCCCTAAACATTGACCAGCTTGCATCACTGATGGCCCTAGCTAGTTTGTGATTTTTGACCATGTTCCGTACTTGCAAATCTTCATAGGCAATCAGGTCGTTAGACCGAACTACGCACCTTGCAGTCTTAATTGCAAAGTCTTTACGCTGCCTCGATACTTGCAAATGCTTTCTGGCTAACCGCTTAATTGCTTTACGACGATTAGCCGAACCCTTCTTACGCTTAGAAACTTTGCGGTGTAACTTTTTCAGTTGACGCTCTGACTTTCTAAGGTATCTAGGATTTTCTACTGTTTGACCATTGCTATCGGTATAGAAATGATTCAAACCAATATCCAAACCGATTGTGGTTCTAGATGGTTCAACTTCTTCTCTACGCTCTACATCAACACAGAACTGAACATAGTAACCATCAGCACGGCGAACCAGTCTGATGCGCTTAATCTGCTCTATCTGATAGAAGTTTAGGTCACGGGAACCGATTAGCTTGAGTCTGCCAATCTTGAAGCCATCAGTCAAAGTTAGATATTTCCGATCCTCAGAAAGCTTCCATCCTGATTGTTTGTATTCAACTGAATGACCGCGTTTTTTGAACTTGGGAAAACCTTTCTTACCTGATACTTTCTTTTTGCAGTTCTCAGAGAACCTAGATATAGCCGCCCATGCTCTCTCGGCGCTGGCTTGTCTGGCTTGTGAGTTTAACTTTTTGGCAAAATCAAACTCTTTGGCGAGGACAGAGCAGTATTTATTGAGAGCATACTTATCGCTACCTTCAACATCCATCCATAGCCTTAAAGCTTTGTTACGCACAAACAGTGCGGTACGAATTGCCTCATCAATGAGATTGTACTGCTCTATTTTGCCTTTTAGCTTTGCTTCAAGTACTAGCATGGGTTTGTCGAATCTTATGCTTCACATTGTAGCATATCCTGTCTGTCGTGTTAAGTTGAAATACAAAGCTGTCCTAGAAAGATGGGGTTTTAAACCCAGTTTTCTGATAATACTTACTATCAGATTTCAATAATTGTCTTCTAGTAATTTCTAATAGTAGTGTCTAATCCATGACAGCATATACACAAACGACGGATTCCCATGCCGACCCAGCCGCTATAGACCAGTCCCAGTCTGCGCCTCTGTCAGCCCCCCTTAAGGTTGCAATTTTGGGATTTGGTGGTTTAGGACAAGCCGCTGCAAAAGTCCTTGCCGCTAAACAGGAAATGCAACTGGTGGCGATTGCCGATAAAGAAGGTTTTGCTTACAACCCCAACGGTATTGATCCTGACGCTGCGATCCATGCCTATCAGACCCAAGGCTCTGTTGGCTATTTAGCCGCTGGGGGAACCCTCGCTCCTGATAGCATTGGTGCTTTGATTGCCCAAATCCAATTACCAGAAAGCCTTGCCCTTGGTGGGGTAGATGGTTGCTTTTTAGCTTTGCCCAATTTGCCTAATACTTTCATGGCGAGTGTGGCACAACAGTTTATTGATTCTGGTTGGCAAGGGGTTTTAGTTGATGCCATTAAACGTACCAGCGCTGTGGAGCAGTTGTTGCATTTGGCTCCGGCTCTGCAAAATGCGGGCATTACCTACATGACGGGCTGTGGTGCGACACCAGGGCTGTTAACGGCGGCGGCGGCGATCGCTGCTCAAAGTTTTGCTGAAGTACATCGGTGTGAAATTACTTTCGGGGTGGGGATCGCCAATTGGAATGCCTATCGCGCCACGATTCGCGAAGACATTGCCCACATGCCCGGCTATGACACGGAAAAAGCTAGAGCCATGACCGATGCCGAAGTGGAAGCCCTATTAGATGAAACCAATGGCATTCTGAGCTTGACGGATATGGAGCACGCCGACGATGTGATGCTAGAACGGTTAGGAATTTGCAGCCGTGATCGCGTTGTGGTGGGCGGTGTGGTGGATACCCGCAACCCCAAAAAGCCCCTCAGTACTAACATGAAACTCACTGGACGGACGTTTGAGGGCAAAATTTCCACCCATACATTTATCCTTGGGGATGAAACCAGTATGGCGGCGAATGTTTGCGGTCCGGCTTTTGGTTACCTCAAGGCTGGGACACAGTTCCACCGTCGGGGCTGGCGCGGTTTATTCACGGCGGCGGAAGTGATGCCTTTGTTTGTGCGGTAGGTTATTTGACCTAGGTTATTTGACTCAAGCAGGCGCTGGATTAAGTTAGACCGGCGCATTAATTTTTGGTGCTAAGGTGGGCAGCCCCCACCTTTAGGGTAGATTTGAATTACCAGCTTTAAGTTGGCAATGTTGAATTGCAGTACTGTGGAACAATGCTGAAATCTTTGGTCACTAAACACAGTAAATTGCTGTGGAATATTGCATTAATTTTGGTGTTTGGGGCATTGGCAATTAGTCTGCAACAGCCCCGACTCAATAAACGCATTCAAGGACAAACCGCCGAAGATGATCGACGGCATTTACTTAGGGAAGCCGCTAATCTCAATGCCTTACGGCAATTACCCCAACGCGGTTTTGGCTTTAATAACGTCATTGCAGGCTATACGTTTTTACAGTTTTTACAGTATTTTGGCGATGATGTGGCGCGGGTAGATCACGGCACAGGATTTCACCTCAGCCCCCAATATTTCGACATCATTGTGGCGCGGGACCCTCGGTTTATTAACGGATATTTATATTTATCCACCAGTGTGTCGATGTTTGCTGCTAAGCCCCGTTATGCCATTGGTTTATATGATTTAGGTTTGCCCTATTTGTCGCCGAAGATTTTGCCCTATACCTACACAGTATGGCGACGGAGAGCAACGGATCAGCTTTTATTTTTGGGAGATGCAGCGGCAGCACGGGAATCTTATCTCAAAGCTGCTGAAGCGGTAGAAAGTGCTGATTTTAGTCGGGAGCCATCACCTTTGGCGGAAGTGCCTTATATTGCCACTTGGTCGCGACAGTCGGCTCAATGGTTAGAGAATAACCGCGACTTACGGAATGCCCAGATTGCAGGTTGGTCTTTAGTCTTGCAAACTGCGAGCGATAAGAAAACTCAGCAACTAGTGGAAGGGGAATTGGATAAGTTAGGGATTACAGTGGTGCGTAAAGAAAACTACATTGAATTAAGACCGAAGAAGTAGTACCACAGTATTAGTTACTGGTGTTACGTGGAAGGTTGCAAGACCCTTACTCCTAGCCCCCCTCCCAAAAGGTGAGAGGGAAACAAGAAATTAGCCTTATTCCCCCTCGCCCTTAATGGGAGAGTGGGGTTGGGGGTGAGGGTGATATTTGTTCTATATAACATCACTTAGTTATAGAGTTAGTTCTAATCTAAATCTTCCTAAAAGTCTCAATCTCAACTCAGCGGGTCAATTTAAGCCAGTCAATGGTTTTGCAGAATTGAGTCGCCTTTTTGTGTGGGAAACTTGTTGATATAACAGTTAAAGTATCGCGAAAGAGACCATGAAGCAAGGCAATGCGGCTCGCCAAAAGAGAATGGCTCATGCTCATCACCAGACATCTTTGGATTCTCTCGTCCCACAGTATGCTAATCCCTAATCTCTAGTTCTTATTTGATTCTACTATGAATATCACCGTCAATCAGATCTTCAATCAAATTCCTAAAAGAGAGCTTCCCAATTAAAAATCACTTCTGGAAAAGCAATCAAAGAGAGTGTATCCCCCGACTCATAACGCTGGATTCGCTTATAGCCTGAACCAGATGGTTGCGTGTGTCCCATGATAATCCGTTGATTGATATCACAGAGCCACATTTCCGGAATGCCACTGGCAGCATACAAAGGCGTTTTGATTTCGCGATCATAGGCGATAGTGCTGTCAGCAACTTCGATAATTAATAAAATATCTGCTGGAGTTGGCAAACCATTGGCATAAAAATCATCACGCCACTTCAGAAGGGCAATATCTGGTTGCGGCTGAGAATACTCATTGATGCTAATTGGATTTTGCGCCCAAACGATTGCTTTGTTAATAAATCGGCTAGTCAGCAAAGTACTTAAACGAGTTACACAAACCGCGTGCTTGATGCCAATGGGCGACATTTTTCTGATTTCTCCATTGATTAATTCATAGCGATCATCTGGGGGAAACACGCCCCTCTCACACATAAGCTGATATTGCTCAGTGGTGAATTTATGTAGATTGTGATTTGGGTTGTCATATAGGCTCTGGGGAGGATTAGGGAGCGCCAATTCCGTCACTAGTTGGGCTGTCATCGCATTGCACCTCAGGTTTGATGTGGGGCTAGGACACCTGGATGATGTCAATTATGGCAAAGATTCTGAAGTATTGATCGGGTTACGCTTCATGAGTAAGCCCCACGAGATCGACACATGATCAACTTGCATATTATTACTAAGGACTGTGCAAAACCTCACCATCACAGGCATGATAGTGAATAAGTTCCTATCTCCTGTCAATGATAGCTTCGGAGGATGCGTATGAGTATCGAGAAACCCCGTGATGTGCAAGCCCGTGATGTACAGGCTATTTACATTAGTGCTGACACCTTGGCATTGCGGTCCCGTAGTTGGAATCGGTTACGTTTTGAAGTGGAGTATGGTCTAGAAAAAGGTACTACCGCTAATTCATTTTTGATCCAAGATCAGGCGCTGATTGATCCACCTGGGGGCACATTCACAGAGATTTATCTCGCCGAGTTACGCCAACGGACTAACTTAAATAATTTACGCTATGTGATTCTAGGGCATGTCAACAAAAATCGTGTCATTACGCTCCAGTCTTTGCTAGATGCCAATCCTAAACTGACATTCATCTGCACGAACCCGGGGGCAGTAGCACTCAAAGCCTTGATTCCTGATCGGGAAATCCAAATCCAAGTGGTACGCGGTGAAGAATATTTGGATCTAGGTAAAGGACATGGCTTAAGGTTTTTCCCTGTGTCTACGCCCCGCTATCCTGATGGGCTGTGGACCTATGACACTAATACGCAAATCCTTTATACCGATAAATTCTTTAGTGCCCATGTCTGTAGCGATCAGGTCTTCGATGATGTGCCCACACTGCTTTTAGAAGATCGGCGTTATTACTTTGACTGTGTGATGGCAAACCAAACCCGTCAAGTTGAAGCCGCCCTTGATAGATTGATCATGGGTACAGGGGTGGAATTACCCGTGAGTTTCTATGCCCCCGCCCACGGTCCCATGTTGAAATATGGTGCCCATGAGTTGGTTAAGTCCTATCGTCAATGGTGCGAAGACCAACAAAAGCAAAATATTTCCGTGGCGCTGATCTATGCTTCTGCCTATGGTAATACCGCCACCCTTGCCCATGCCTTGGCTAGAGGGATTACAAAGGCTGGGGTAGCAGTGGAGTTGATCAACTGTGAACATGCTGAACCTGATGATATTAAGGCAGCAGTGGAAAAAGCTTCCGGATTTTTGATTGGTTCCCCCACACTGGCGGGGCATCTACCCACCCAAGTGCAAACCGCCTTAGGGATTGTCATTTCTACCGCGAATAAAAATTATTTGGCTGGGGTATTTGGTTCCTATGGCTGGAGTGGTGAAGCCGTTGATATTATTGCCGACAAACTCAAAGATGCCGGTTATACCATTGCCTTTGAGCCAATTCGGAGTAAATTTACCCCCACTGAGGCAACGCTGCAAATTTGCCAAGAAACTGGCGTAGACTTTGCCCAAAACCTTAAATCCCTGAAAAAAGTCCGGACTACTTTAGCCTCAGGTAGCAGTGTCGAGCAAGCAGTGGGGCGCGTGGTTGGCTCATTATGTGTAGTCACAGTGAAGCAGGAAGAAATTTCTTCGGCAATGTTGGCTTCTTGGGTGGCACAGGCGACATTCAACCCACCTGGCATTACGGTGGCAGTGGCAAAAGAGCGAGCCATCGAAGCCTATCTTCACGAAGGCTCACAGTTTGTGCTGAATATTTTGGAACAGGGTAAACAACTGCGGCGGTCCTTCATGAAACGCTTTGCCCCAGGTGAAAACCGGTTTGCGGATGTAGAAACCCAAGAAAGTGACTATGGCTTGATTTTGACCGATAGCTTGGCATATCTGGAATGTCGGGTGGCAAAACGGATGGAATGTGGGGATCATTGGTTGGTGTATGCCATCACCGAAAGCGGGAAATTATTAGAACCCAATGGTTTGACAGCAGTACACCATCGCAAATCTGGGGCACATTATTAGAGATCCCCCCTAGCCCCCCTTTTTCAAGGCAGGGTGGTTTCATTTTCGGAAACGTTTTAAGGGGCTATGTTCTAGCCACATTACTCTGAACGAAATACAAGCAGAAAATGTAAGATCTTGGTTGA
>JBIKNH010000238.1:0-6099 GCA_044358815.1 Pseudanabaenaceae cyanobacterium
TCAAGTTAATCTGTACGATTTCGTTGGGGTCAGCAATAGAGTCGTTGGGGGCGACTACAGCAAGGGTCGCAGTGGTGGCACCGGCGGCAATGGTGAAGCTGCTCCCCGTAACCGCCGTAATATTAGTACTGGCGGATTGACTGAGGGTATAGTCGGTGCCGGTGGTAGCCGTGCCTGCCAGGGAGAAGTTGACCGTCAGCCCTCCCACTGGTGCAGGCTGGTCGAGGGTAATCGTGAAGGTACCGTTTGTATTGCCCTCAACCGGGTTAATACCTGCTGCAACCGTCACAGACGGAAGCTGATACTGGTACTCAAACGCGCCAATATCACGGCTACCGATGGCGGCAATACCGCGCTGGTCAGTGCTGGTACCACCCGTAGCTGCATTAATAGCGCTACTGCCGGAGAGAAGAGCATGGGTTTGGGTGGGTCCACCATTGTTTTGCAGAGTGGAATCCAATCCCAGCGCCGCAGCAGTCCCTGCTAAGTTCGTTGCATTGGGGGTGTAGTTAGAAATAGTACTATCGGCAAACAGGTTGTTTTGTAATGTGGTGATCGTGCCTTGTTGGTAGTAGACACCGCCGCCGTTGGGTGCGATATTGCCGCTGAAGGTACTGTTGCTCAGGGATAATGTACTGTAGTTCCAAAGGGCACCGCCTCGATTGGCTGCACTATTGCCGCTGAACGTGCTGTTGCTCACGGTCAAGTTGCCGTTGTTATCAATGCCGCCGCCGAAATCACCATTTGCCCGGTTGCTGTTGAGGGTGCTATTGGTTATGGTAACAGTGCCGCCGTTGATGGTCATGCCGCCACCATTGCCACTTGCAGTATTGCTGCTGAGGGTGGTGTTGGTTAGGGTTAACGTACCACCCTGGTTCCAGATGCCACCGCCAGCGGATGCAGTACTGTTGCTGAGGGTGCTGTTGGTCAGGGTTAACGTACCGTTATTGTAGATACCGCCACCGAAACCACCACCAGCGTTGCCCCCGGTAAGGGTGAGGGCGTTGAGCGTGACGTTCACACCACCGCCGACCGTAAATACACGGGAGGCATTATTGCCACTGATAGTGACGAGGTCGCCGCCGCTACCATTGATGGTCAGGTCGCCGTTGAGTGACAGCTCTGAGGTGAGGGTGATAGTGTCGTTACTGGTATTGCCGTCGCTAAACACACCGGCAAAGCTGATCGTGTCAGCACCGGCTAGGGCGTTTGCCTGAGCAATGGCATCCCGTAGCGAGCCAGCACCACTGTTATTAGTATTCGTAACAGTAAAATTCGCCAATACACCTTGATAAGCAAACTCACTCTGTGCCGATAATGCAGATCTAGCTTTGATGCTGCCGACACGATATTCCAGATTCCAATCGCCACCTTGGGCGCTACTGCCCGTTAGGGTCTCTGATGCAGCAATGTTGGCTCCGGTCAACCGACTGAGAGTATTCACAAACGCTTTACCAATCTCACCCCGTGCCACCTCACAACCATAGAGCAAAATCTCGGCATGAGAATTAAGCGCGCTGCGCCACACCTGAATCTGAAGTTTGTGAGCCAACAGATTGTCCAGACTTAGTACACTACTGCCCAATTGTAGTTCGCCGGATCGCCCATGGGACAAAATATGCAGACTAGCAACTCCGATCTGTTCTCGTAAGATTTGGGTGATCTGGGTGATACCACACTGGTGAGCCTCTAGCGTATAAATCTCATGTCCAGGAACCACTCCATTTACAAGGATGTGATAATCATGCAGTGATTTATCAATAATGATAATTGAGCGACTCAGCAGGGGATGGGTATCTTTGGTGATCGCATCAAGATTGGGATTGCTGCCCCTGACATCTTCGTAGCTCTTGATGGCGATGCCGACATTAATGCCATTGAAGGGAGTAACTGCATCAATTTCCTGCACAAAACCGTTATTCATATAACTTACCATGTGTGTTTTATTTTTGAAGGAATGCTTTTCGAGATTGATGTCTTGGATGTGTTACTGGGAATGGTTAGTCACCCTTGCCCCTCACATAATTCAATTCGTAGTCATTTCAAATCATTTTGGAGTATTAAAATATCCCTACCCTGGAGGGCTGGCAGTCACAGTGCGACGAAGGGCTGCTATTTATGATCTGTAAACTGTCCTATCCTTATCTTGATTGACTATTAAGTTATGGTGAGTCAAGGAAAAATGAGGCTTTAGACTGAGCGACTGGTGATTGTCTCTCTTGCCACATATCACCCAGATGATATAGGCGGCGACATTAGGATTAATTTCCAAAATTTGTTTGATAACCTGTGATCACTTCATCACCCACTGACATTTGCAACGTATTTCGCAAACTGGTTGCGATCTGACACATAACCAGGTCGTGAAGCGATCACATCTTGGAAATAAGCAATCATCTGCTCTCAATTCTGTACTATGTAGTTCTTAGATTCTTCTTTACATAGCTTTTGCTTTTACACAAAACTGGGTAGTTTTCTACCCCCGTATCCGCAATCATCAAATGCCGTAAGCTAATTTGTTTAATCATTTGCACTATATCGAAAGCTGACTGATGCATACCTGAAGTCATGACAACCCTTTAAACCTTCAAATAATGGCCAATATGCATCCACATCAAAAAAAAGAAGCAGATACTTTGGTTAGATGTCGATTCATTCTAGTGCTTAATATTTTAGTAAGTCAAGTTATAAAAAGTTATTTCATTATTTATTTCTAGGCATTCCTAGTATCACGAAATAAAAAGCACTTACTTATTTTTTAGCAAAATCAGATTTATTTCCGAGTAAAAACAAATGGATAAATAGTACTATAACAGCTTCAGGCGATATTTCTAAACTAACTACGATTTAAATTCAGATTAATTACCTGTTATAACTGAATCTAAACGAGATTTAAACTCATTAATTATTCTTTAATTGGCAAAAGATATATTTTCATGATATCTCATTCAGACAAGATATTGGCAAACTTATTTAAAGAATATTTTTTATTCGTGTTATTTAATCCTACCGTTATGTATAGATAAAACCTGATGTAATTACGGGAATTGAGATCATTTATTAAATCATTACCAATCACCCTGACTTTCAGTCAAAATCTTGTTAACCTTAACCAAATCAGCACACACAACGACTTATAGAAAAACCGATGAAACCCACGTTTACCATATTTTTTACCGCCCTAATCCTTGCGCCTCTACCTGCTTTTGCGGAATTGATCTATTCGGGAATGCGTCAGGGCATCAACTATGACATCTACATTCACGAAAGGAAGGATCTAGGTGACGGTCGGTGGCGGTTCCGCACGAGGGCTGTGTACAGTCGTGGCGCAGATTATTACAGCCCTTGGCGAATTGCCGATTGCAATAAGTCCACCATTGACGACAAATTAGTCCCCGCCATTGCCCGATATGGCTACGAAGAAGGGGAACCAAAACTAATTCGGGCAATTTGCGAACGTAATTCCTAACTTTCTGCGGTGCGAGGATATTCCGCCAAGACTTTCTTTAAATAGATTCCCGTATAGGAACCTGCTACCTCAGCTACGGTTTCCGGCGTGCCCACTGCCACCAACTGACCACCATTGACACCTCCTTCCGGTCCCAAATCAATTACCCAATCAGCGCAGCGAATTACATCCAGATTATGTTCAATCATTAAAACGCTATTCCCTTTATCCACTAATCGCTGCACCACATCCAGCAATTTATGCACATCATAGAAACTCAGTCCGGTAGTTGGTTCATCAATGAGATAGAGGGTTTTACCAGTGGCACGGCGGGCTAATTCCGTGGCTAATTTGACCCGTTGCGCTTCCCCACCGGATAAAGTCGGTGCTGGTTGTCCCAATCGAATATAACCTAAACCCACATCCACCAACATTTGCAACTTGGTAAATGCCGCAGGAATATTTTCAAAAAAGTGCATCGCTTCTTCAATAGTCATATTCAGAACGTCAGCGATGGTTTTATCTTTATAGGTCACCTGTAAGGTTTCGCGATTGTACCGCGCCCCTTTACACACATCGCATTGCACATAGACATCAGGCAGGAAATTCATCGAAATAATATTCACCCCCTGACCGCCACAAGCCTCACACCGTCCACCTTTGACATTAAATGAGAACTGTCCCGCTTTATAACCGCGACTCTTTGCCGCCGTCGTTAGGGTAAAAGTTTCGCGAATAATATCGAAAACACCGGTGTAAGTAGCAGGATTTGAGCGCGGCGTGCGACCAATGGGAGACTGATCAATCACAATGAACTTATCTAAGGATTTGAGTCCGCGCACTTCCTTAACTCCTATGGGAGCAGGAATCCGTTTCGAGAAATGATGCTCTAAATAGGAATGGAGAATCTCATTAATTAAAGTTGACTTACCAGAACCAGAAACCCCCGTCACACAAACCAAAACCCCTAAAGGAATCTTCACATTAAGATGCTTTAGGTTATTGCGATGGGCATCTACGATCTCTAAACTTCTGCCATTACTGACCCGTCGCTGTGCGGGAGTCAAAATCTGCTGTCGTTTCGATAAATACGCCCCCGTAATTGATTCTGGATGATTCTCAATATCACTAACCTTCCCTTGGGCAATAATCCTGCCACCGTGAACTCCAGCACCGGGACCAATATCTACCAGATAATCAGCTTCGCGAATGGTTTCTTCATCATGTTCTACTACAATTAACGTATTACCTAAATCCCGTAACTTCGTTAAAGTTCCCAATAACCGACTATTATCCCGCTGATGTAAACCAATACTCGGCTCATCCAAAACGTATAATACTCCCGTCAAACCAGAACCGATCTGAGTTGCTAACCGAATCCGTTGGGCTTCCCCCCCTGATAGTGACATCGTAGGACGATCCAGGGATAAATAATCTAAACCCACATCCAAAAGGAACTGTAATCGCGTCTTAATTTCCTTGAGCACCTGTTCCGCAATTTGTTGCTCGCGCTTACTCAATTTCAGGCTATTCAACCTCTGCAAACAATCACTAATGGGAATTGCCACTAAATCCAGAATGCCATAACCACCGATTTTTACCCCTAAAGATTCCGGTTTGAGTCGCGCTCCCTGACAAACTGAACAAGGCATTTCCACTTGATATTGGGCTAATTTCTGCTGTAGGCTTTCCCCCGCTTCGGCATATTGTTGTTCTAACATTGCCAAAACCCCTTCATATCGCTTTAAATATCCATCGGTCCGTTCGCGGTAAAGAGAATCCGGTTTAATTAAAATCTTTTCCGTAGTGCCATAGAGAATAATATCCCGTTGAGCCTCGGTCAGGCTTTGCCAAGGAGTCGTAATATCATACCCAGCGTATTCTCCCACACTCGCCAAAAGGGAAATATAGTAAGTATGGGATTTGTCCGCCCAAGGTGCGATGGCGGCATATACTGGCAAACTCGGTTCAGGAATCACTAATTCCGGCGCGAACTTCTTCACACTGCCAATGCCATGACAGGCAGGACAAGCGCCATAGGGCGAATTAAACGAGAAAATACGCGGTGATAATTCATCCATTACCGCCCCATGTTCAGGACAGGCAAAGTTTTCCGAGAATGTGAGCAACTTCTCAATTGATGCAGTGTCAGTTTCATTTTCTTGGACTGAAGGGTTAGCGGTAGTTGCAGCATTACCTTCTAAAATCTCCACCTTAGCGATACCTTCTGCCCGCTTTAATGTGGTGGCAAGGGAGTCCGTCAGCCGTTCTTGTAAACCATCTTTGCGAATCAGCCGATCCACCACAATTTCGATATTGTAAGCCTTATTCTTATCTAGCTCAATATTATCTGACAGTTCTCTAACTTCCCCATTAATCCGAACCCGTGCAAAACCTTCCGTAGCCAAACTCGCTAATAGCTTCTTGTGCGTACCTTTTTTACCACGGACCACCGGAGCCAACAAATGGAATCTAGTGCGGTCGGGTAATTCCATAATCCGATCCACCATCTGATCAATGGTCTGGGGGGCAATATTCCGCGCACAAACGGGACAATGAGGCGTACCTGCTCGCCCAAACAGTAACCGCAAATAATCATAGATTTCCGTTACCGTGCCCACCGTAGAGCGGGGATTATGGGAAGTAGATTT